>CAVAPV010000016.1:14842-38750 GCA_963590525.1 Agathobacter rectalis | reverse complement strand
CTTACGCCGATAACGAGGCTAAGAAGATACCAGCAGAAATGCACATGCGAGGGCAAAAACGAGCATGCGACCACGCCCTTGTTGCATCCTGCAACCTAGCGGGCTGGCAGTGCCAGCCCCTACGTGGTTATGCACACACTTGACCCTCGCAGCATGCAGGGCAACGGGAAATCGATGGTGCGTGCAAATCCCACGACCCCGCTCCCTCCCCAAGTGCTTTGCAATCCCTTGACACAACCCACACCGCTTGCTGGCATGCGCTTTTCTCTCGCTTTACATTGCCGCGTTTTACTTGGTGCAGCCCAGAAAACGGGAAAGGAAAGAAAGCGAAAGGAACACCATGAATCGCAAGAACGTCGTCAAGGCCGTGCTCGGCATCGCCACCGCAGCTGTGCTGGCATTTTCCTTGGCAGGCTGCGGCAGCTCCGGCCAATCCGACACGAGCACCAGCAGCAACACCGCAAGCTCCGAGCTCTCTGGCAGCATCTCCACCAACGGCTCCACCTCTATGGAAAAAGTCATCGGCTCTTTGTCCGAGGCCTTCATGGGCGACAACCCCAACGTCACCATCACCTACGATGCAACCGGATCTGGCACGGGGGTAGAAAGCGCCAAGAACGGTTCTGCCGATATCGGCCTGGCATCGCGCGCCCTCAAAGACGAGGAGACCGGACTTACCACCAAGACCGTTGCGCTTGACGGCATCGCGATCGTCGTCAACTCCAAATGCGGCGTCGACGATCTCACCGTAGAGCAGGTCGCCAAGATCTTTGAAGGCAAGATCACCAACTGGAAGGAGCTTGGCGGAAGCGACCTGGAGATCTCTTGCGTTGGACGCGAGAGCGGCTCTGGCACTCGCGACGGCTTCGAGTCCATCACAGAAACCGAGGGCAAGTGCAAGCTTGCCCAAGAGCTGACCTCCACCGGCGCCGTCATCACGGCAGTGGGCAGCTCCGAAAACGCGATCGGCTACGCCTCGCTGTCTGCTGTCGAAGGCCAAGACGCAGTCAAGGCGCTGACGATCAACGGCGTCAAGTGCTCCGAGGAAACCGTCCAAGACGGCACCTACGTCATCCAGCGTCCCTTCAACTTCGTCCTCAAAGACGGCGCTGAGCTCTCTGCTCAGGCACAGGCCTTCATCGACTTTGCCACCAGCGATCAAGCCGACCAGCTCATCCGCGACGCCGGCGCAGTGCCCCTGGCTTAAGGCAGCAGGCTTGAAACCTCGCGCCGCGTGCCCTCCCCCTGCACGCGGCGCTTTTGGTTGCAGCAGCGGGTGCTCTGCCCCCTCGCCCGCACACCCAACGCAACCGCAAAGCATACTTCAATCAATTAACTAGGAGCTCAATCAAATTGAAAGCTAAGACAAAGCCGATGGAGGCGGTCTTTCACGGGATCTTTCTCGCTTGCGGACTGCTCTGCGTGGCCTTCGTAATCGGCATCACAGCCTACCTCGTGGTGTCTGGGCTTCCCGCCATCGCCAAGATCGGGCCGGTCGACTTTCTTACCGGCCAGCTTTGGAATCCCAGCCAAGACCAATACGGCATCCTGCCGTTTATCCTCACGAGCGTCTACGGCACCGTCGGCGCCCTTGTCATCGGGCTGCCAGCCGGCCTTTTTACCGCGATGTTTCTGTCCAAGTACGCCGGCAAGAAATCCGGCCGCGTCATCCGCAGCGCAGTCGAGCTGCTGGCCGGCATCCCCTCTGTCGTCTACGGCCTCGTGGGCATGATCGTCATCGTCCCGGCCATCCAAGCCGTCTTCAGGCTCTCTTCTGGCGCAACCCTGCTTGCCGCCATCTTGGTCTTGGCTGTGATGATCCTCCCCTACGTCATCAACGTCTCTACCACCGCGCTTGACGCCGTGCCCAAAGAATACGAGGAGGGCTCGCTGGCCTTGGGAGCCACCAAGACCGAAACCTACTTCAAGGTCTCGATGCGCGCGGCAAAAAGCGGCATCGCCACTGCGATCATCCAAGGCGTTGGGCGCGCTTTGGGCGAGGCCATGGCCATCATCATGGTGGCCGGCAACGTAGCCAACATGCCCGAGCTGTTCACATCGGTGCGCTTTCTCACCACGGCGATCGTCTCCGAGATGTCCTATGCCGCCTACGGCAGCCTCCATCGCGAGGCGCTCTTCTCCATCGGCTTGGTCCTCTTTGTCTTCATCATCTTGGTGAACATCGTCTTGAACCTCGTCGTGCGCAGAAAGGACAAGTAGATGCAGGCAACTATCTCCAAGAAGCGCCAGGTCAAAGACGGCGCGCTGCGCTTTGCGGTCCACGCCAGCGCGGGCCTTGTTTGCGTCATCCTCCTCGCGCTTATCGGCTATATCTTCTACCGCGGGCTGCCGGGCATCACAAGCGAGTTTCTCTCCACGCAGTCAAGCTACGTGCACGACACGATCGGCATCCTGCCCAACATCCTCAACACGCTCTACATCATCTTGGTTGCCATGGTGATCGTCGTGCCACTGGGTGTGTGCGCGGCGGTTTACCTCAACGAGTACGCCAGCAACAAGAAGGTTGTGCGCGCAATAGGCTTTGCAGTCGAAACCCTCACCGGCATCCCGTCTGTGCTCTTTGGCCTGGTGGGAATGCTCTTCTTCATCCAGATGCTGGGTCTTAAGGCAGGCGTGCTGGCAGGCAGCCTCACCTTGGTGGTCATGGTGCTGCCCACCATCATCTCCAACACGCTCGAAAGCCTCAAGACCGTGCCAGACGCCTACCGCGAGGGAGCGCTTGCCCTGGGCAGCGGCAAGTGGCACATGATCCGCACCGTGGTGCTGCCCAGCGCTATCGAGGGCATCGTCACCGGCTGCATCCTGGCAGTGGGCCGCATCGTAGGCGAGTCTGCCGCGCTGCTCTACACCGCCGGCTTTGGACTGATCCTCAACAGCTTCATGACGGCGCTGCAGTCGTCGTCGGCCACGCTCACGGTCGCGCTCTACGTCTACGCGACAGAACGCGGCGAGATCAACGTCGCTTTCTCGGTAGCCACCATCCTCATGGTCATCACGTTGCTGCTCAACCTGGCAGCAACGCTATCGGCGTCCCAGCTCAAGAAACGCAAGGAGAACTAGATGAACACCAACGCATTCACGATAGAGAAGCTCAACCTCTGGTACGGCCAGCACCATGCGCTGCAAGACGTGACAGCCAACATCCCCAGCAACGAGGTAACGGCGCTGATCGGGCCTTCGGGCTGCGGCAAATCGACTTTTCTCAAGACGCTCAACCGCATGCAGGACCTGGTGGAGGGCGTGCGCATCGAGGGCAAGCTGCTCTTTGGCGAGCAAGACATCTACTCGGCAAAAACCGACGTCACCGAGCTGCGCAAAAACGTTGGCATGGTGTTCCAAAAGGCTAATCCCTTTCCCATGAGCATCTACGACAACGTCGCCTACGGACCCAAGATCCACGGCGTCAAGAAGAAGGCCGAGCTCGACCAGATCGTGCAGGAGGCACTGGAGGGCGCGGCGCTGTGGAACGAGGTCAAAGACCGTCTCAACAAAAGCGCGCTTGGGCTTTCGGGCGGCCAACAGCAGCGCCTGTGCATCGCCCGCGCGTTGGCGGTCAGGCCCCAGGTGCTGCTGATGGACGAGTCCACCTCTGCGCTCGACCCCATCTCGACCGGGCAGATCGAAGAATTGGTCGCCCAGCTCAAGCGCGATTACACCGTCGTCATGGTCACCCACAACATGCAGCAGGCCCAGCGCGTAAGCGACAAAGCCGCATTCTTCTTGATGGGCGAGCTTGTGGAGTTTGCCCCGACTGCGCGGCTGTTTGGCTCTCCCAAAGACTTGCGCACGGCCGATTACGTCTCTGGCAGATTTGGGTAGGGATTGGCGGCCTTGCTGCAGGCTGCGGCCGATTTTGCTGCGGTTGATTTTGCGAAAGCTTCACACGCGCTGCGCCGTTTGCCCACATGCAGGCTGTTAACTAAAGCCAAACATGATGAGCAAGCAAGAATGAACAACGAGGGAAGCGGGAAGAATGGCAGACCAGCAAAAGAACACAGCACGTCCAGACGCGCTTGAGCAGATCCAGTCAAAGCAGGGCTTTATCTGCGACATGGACGGCGTTATCTATCACGGCAACAAGCTGCTTCCAGGGGCAGCAAAATTTGTCGAATGGTTGCAGGCAGAGAGCAAAGCATTCCTGTTTCTTACCAACGCATCCGACAAGACTCCAGAAGAGCTGCAGCTCAAGCTGCATCGAATGGGGATCGAGGTTGATGCCTGCCATTTCTACACAAGCGCGCTGGCAACGGCGCGCTTTGTCTCTACCCAACAGGCCAAGGCAAGCGCCTACATCATCGGCGACCACGGGCTACACAACGCCATGTACGACGCCGGCATAGTCTTCAATGATATCGACCCCGATTACGTGATCGTTGGCGAAACCGATGATTATCGCTTTGACCATATCCAACGGGCGATGAACCTCGTCAACAACGGCGCGCGGCTCATCGCCACTAACGCCGACATCACCGGCCCCATCGAAGGCGGCTTCAAGCCGGCGTGCCGCGCGCTGGTCGCCCCCATCGAGGTGGCGACGGGAAAGAGCGCTTACTACGTCGGCAAGCCCAACCCGCTCATGATGCGCACGGGCTTGCAGATGCTTGGCGTGCACTCGGGCGACGCAGTCATGATCGGCGACCGCATGGACACCGACGTCATATCCGGAGTCGAGGCCGGCATGTCTACGGTGCTTGTGTTGTCGGGGGTAAGCAGCAGGCAGACTGTGGAGCAGTTTGCCTTCAGGCCGACCGTTATCCTCAATGGTGTAGGAGACGTTGTCCCGCAGTAACCAGAGGAGATGGGACGCGGCGCGTGGTTTGGGGCTGGTCAGGCACGCCCGCATGGGTTCTGATTCCAAGACCGAACAGAAGACGATACGTTGCGCACCGCCGCGCCACCGTGCGCTTGTGCCGCATGCCGCCGTTGGGGATGGCGAACACGGGGATGCCTTTGAGGTCGCACCACTCCACCACGGCTACCTGCTGGTCATGCTCGCTCATAGACCCTCCCTTCGTCGGCCTGCTCTTCATCCTCTGGGCGCTATCGTAAAGCTGTTCCCTGTGGCGCTCGCGGCGCAGGATGGTGCTGTTGTCATGGTATCCTCCAACCGGAGGACGGGATACTCACTCTCACCCGCCCGCTCTTGCCGACACAAGAGCGGGCTTCGTGAGTGGTTCTAGCTCATAACCTAACGATTAAGGAGCTTGAACTTGACGCAAAACGTGACGCTTAGACGCCAAATGCGAACCGTAAAGCTCATATCCCGTCCTTTCTCTTCATTGGAGGGCTTATTCCCTTCCGATGCGCACGCTTGTTGCCACGCTTATGCTCAGCCGCTTAAGTGAGCCTGACGTCCTCAGCATCGCGCAAAGAGAGAACAAGGGCGCAAGAGAAGGCGACGCTCTAAGGCAAAGATTCTGCCTGCATATTTGCCCCCGTTGATGCAGGAGAATCCTCATAAATGAGATAGTTCAGCTATTGCAAGGCTTTCAAATAGAAAGCCGCAACATCACTGGCAAGGTCAGATACCTCTGCGAAAAATCTCTGGATATTCAATATACTTAACATCTGCCGATTTGCTAGAATATTAAGCGGATTGAACCCGACGGCAGATTGGACAAGCATGTGGACCAACGCTTACTCCCTTGAGGCGCTTGGCGAGTTCCTGCAGGAAGCTCGCAAGGAAAAGGGCATCAAGCAAAAGGAGATGGCGGAAACGCTGGGGTTCTCATCCGTGACGCTTTCCGCGCTTGAGAACGGCAAGAACGTCTCAGCCGCAAAGATCGAGCGCTATCTCCAAATGCTCGGCTACAGGATCGTGATCCTGCCCAAAACAGCCGATTGCAAGGTAATCGAATGAAGAGGCTCGATGTCCACCTTCATGGCAAGCTTATCGGCCACATTGCAGAAACCCGAAGCGGCGCCAAATTCGAATACATCCCAGAAGTCGCAGAGGCTTATCCAGGACGACCCGTTCTCTCCCTCGCTCTTCCCGCAAAGAAAAGGGCGTTCGGAGAGGGTAAGACACGCAACTGGTTCGAAGGTCTGCTGCCCGAAGGACAGCGCAGGGACGGCATCTGCCGCCAGCTGGGGATTGCCCCGCATGACTGGCTGAGCCTTTTGTCCCAAATAGGCTGGGAGTGCGCAGGCGCCGTGCAGGTGTTGCCCGAAGCCGAGACCGGAAAGCACGCCGGCTCCTACGCAAAGCTGAATGCCCAAGAGCTCGCAAAACGGCTCTCGGCGATTCCCATCCAACAGGCGACGGCTAGCGCCGACTCGTTCAGGATGTCGCTCGGTGGCTATCAAGACAAGCTGTGCGTTGCCATGCCGCCGCTCGACCAGAGCATGCGCATGAGCGGCATAAAAGACGTAGCCTTGCCGCAGGGCACCGCCGCGAGCACCCACATTCTAAAGCCGGAGCCAGCTGCATATCCGGGCCTCGCAGAGTCTGAGGCCTGGGCGATGACCATAGCCGGCCAGGCCGCGCGCTGCTCTAAAGTCGCACTGCTAACGCTTGAGAATGCGCCGCAGACGCTCGTCGTCGAGCGTTATGACAGACGCCGCGGATCGCATGGCAAAGTACTGCGGCTGCACCAAGAGGATGCATGCCAAGCCCTAAACCTGCCGATAGAGCGCAAATACGCAAGCGAGCATGAGCAGAAGGGCGATGACCCCACCTACAAGGGCATCACGGACCTGCTCTCTCGATTCAGCCCCGCACCCGCCGCAGAGCTTGAGGAGCTGCTGCGGCAGCTAACCGTGAACATGGTGCTTGGCAATTGGGATGCGCATGCAAAGAACACCTCGCTCCTGTACGAGGAGCCGATGAACCCGAGGATTGCCCCGATGTACGACGTCGTCCCGATCGCGGAGGTCGAGCCGCGCACAAAGCTCTTGTCAATGCGCGTGAACGGGACGCTGGACCCGCAGGCAGTCGACGGTAAGGCACTCGTTGCCGAGGCTTTGAGCTGGGGGCTCAGGAAAGACGATGCACAAGGCGTGATCTTGGGTAGCATCAAGGCATTGGAGTCTTGCATGGCAGAGGCGGCCAGGCACTTCCCCAACGCCGCCGCACGACACGAAGCCGGAGCAAAGGCACGAGCCGAGATGCTCAAGGCGACGCTTTAAGGATTGGCTAGCCTTCCTGCCGTTAACGTCCTTCATCTCCACGAACAGCCCCGCGTAACCGCCCTTTGGCAGAGGGATGAACAGGTCAGGCACGCCAGCCTTCACGCCCTCGGCCTTGAGCAGCGCAGCGGTGCGCTTGTGCCGCATGCCGCCGTTGGGGATGGCGAACACGGGGATGCCGTTGAGGTCGCACCACTCGACCACGGCTACCTGCTCGTCATGCTCGCTCATAGGCTCTCCCTTCGTCAGGGAGATTGTCTGGCTGCGGTCACAGAAAAGCCCCTCGGCGAGGGGCTTTGAGGTTAAGCTATTTCGAACTTTTTTAGCGTCTCTGCATCCAGACCATTATCTGGGACACCATGCTTCTTGTAATGAGCACTCAAGGCTCGCAAATCATAAGTTGGCTCCTTGGAAGACCGGAAGTGCTCAGTGAGCGCACCGTAGTTATCGAGGGAGGTCTCCATAATACCTTTTGTAGAGTTTTTCTGCCGCTTGCTCATCTAAGAACATCCTTGTGCTGGTGATCTGCGTCGCACCTAGCTCCTTTTCGTAATATTTTACAAGATTTGACTTCGCAGCAAACTCGATTACGCCATCAAAACCGAGTTCGTAACTACGTTTTACCGCCTCGGCAAACAGATGCGCTCCAACGCCGTTGTATTCCTTCGAATTGATGCCATTCTTGAACGTTCTATTATGAGGCGCTGTTTCAACATCTGCCACTGCAACCGTCTTGTTTTTGGGTCTATCTTTCATGGCTAGCAATCCTTGCGGCCTATTATCTCCCTCAGCGTTCAATTCCAAAACAATATCAACGTCCGGGTCTTTGGCAATCTCATCCCAATTGAATAACCAATCAGAATATTCGCCCTTCTTTGGGTTAACTCGCTTGAATGTAGTTTTAACAAGCTGATTGTCGCTTAAACGGCGAAGACATGGTGTCATCTCGTCTATTTCTATCGACAACGCCCTTTGTCCACTCAAAGACAGCGCACTAAGTGTTTTCCCCGCCACCTTCATCCTCTGGGCGCTGTCGTACAGCTGCTCCCTGTGGCGCTCGCGGCGCAGGATGGCGTTGTTGTCCTCGATGCACCTTTGCAAACCACTACAATATGTCGCAATAAGGTCATCAGAAAGCTCTTGTACCTTTAGTATCGAATCACGAATGCTATCCAACGTCTGCTGCGCACAACGCCTAGAAGTCTCTAAGCTCTTTGCAACAGAACGCAATGTTTCTGCCAACGCATCACTTGAAGAGGCATTGCTATATTCCGAACAAGCTAGAGTTGTGCATGAGCCATAATTGAAAATCAATTTCATATTAACTCCTAATAGAGACAAATGTATCTATCAGAGCTTTGCACACGCGTCACAAAGAACTACTCAGTGCTTCATTTGCCAAGGTCAAGCGCAAATTCAACTCATTTATTAACCAACTGTTCAGACTCGCTATTCAATATCAACTTCAATGTCCCGCTCTTTTCTTTGCCCCTCAACCTACTTTTTCAGACACGAGTGAGTCGTTACAAAAAGAAAGACAAATTTGCCCGAAGTGTCAATCCATTGAGATAGGGCGCATACCGCCGTTAGGGGTGGCGAAGACGGGGATGTCGTTGAGGTCACACCGCTCCACCAGCGTCTCCTCAAACACCTCGTTGTTCTTGGGCAAGCGCCTTCTGAGCGTATCATGATTAGCCGCCGCGGACGCTTCTGCTTGCGTATCTGGTTCTCGTCTTGGAGCCGCTGGATGTGTCTCATGCCACCGCGCAGCAAAAAGTACGCGAAGTAGACACTTCGAACGGAATATGACGAGTAGAGAGCTATTTTGTGTTGCAAAACCGCAGGTCACAGCGTTGCGATTTTTGGGCTACTCAACAGAACGCAAAGCAAGTGCCTACTTCGCGTACTTTTTGTTCGCAGCGCCCCACATCAACGGGGACCAGAAGGCAGATCACGCCTCAAAGGGCAAGCAGCGACTCGGGTCAGCAACGATAGCGTCGCCTTGCCTTGCCTCTCCTCGTCTCACCTGCAGTCATACAGACTCGTGTCGCACCTTGCCGATAGAATGCGAACATGCGTTCAAGAATACAGGGAGGTGCAGCGAGATGACCAGAAACGGCAAGTCAAGACAAAAGGTCTACGTCGAGGTCATCGCCTTGCACCGCAAAGACGGCACCTGCGATCCGATGTTTGTCGTCTACAAGGACGGCAGGACGTTTCGAATCGACCGCGTGCTCGACCGCAGGCGCGCAGCCGCCCACCACACCGGCGCCGTTGGCCTGCGCTACACGGTAGAGATCGGCTCTTCGAGGACGTTTCTCTACTACGAGGGCCCGCGTTGGTTTGTCGAAGGCGTTATAGACACGCTGGACAGATAGCAGCAGCCGCATAAACGAGCACCTTTGCCCGCCGACTCAAGTTGCGCCGTCCCGTCTCTCGTGCCTGAGCAGACACGTTACAGAGGTGTTGCCAGGTTAAGCCGTCACGAACTCGCCTGCTCTTGCACGCTGCATCAACCTACTCGGGCGAGCAATGCTCGCCCCTACGTGCACCTGCAAATCGCAGGTTGTCGAGGTGTCCTTATTAAGACGCGCTTCTACCCATGCGCCCCTATATGCCTGCTTCTCATTCCTGAGCAGACGCGTTGCAGAGGTGTTGCCAGTCAAAGACGGCGCCGGCTCACCTGCTCTTGCACGCTGCATCAACCTACTCGGGCGAGCAGTGCTCGCCCCTACTTGCACCTGCAAGACCGCTTGACCCGCCAAGACGACCCAAAACGAACGTCCTTATTTGCCTGCACATTCCTCCAAAACCGTAGATAGGGCCGGGACATGCCTTTGGGAAATGTTGGGGAAGGTGGCGAAAGAGCCTTAGAAGCGAAATTAAAGGCCTTAGTCCGCAAAAGTCCGCATGGTTTGGAATCAACCGTGCGGACTTTTCTCTAAAACAAGCTTCTAACCTGCTGTTATAAGTGGTGGACCCTGTGGGGCTCGAACCCACGACCTTAGGATTAAAAGTCCTCTGCTCTGCCGGCTGAGCTAAGGGTCCACGCGAAGCGATATTCTATCACGAGCTTGCCACTATGCAACAAGCGATTTTTGCGTAGCCGCAAAAGGACGCAGCAAAAGGAGTGCAGCATGTGCTGCGCGTCGCCGTGCAACAGCGGCGCCCACTCCCCTGCCGGCAACGCAGCGCGTCGCCATGTAACAGCGGCGCCTACTCCCCTGCCGGCAGCGCAGCCTCGTCGCGCAAGGCGATGATAGGCGCGCCCTTGCCCTGGATGTAATCGCCCGTGATAGTCACCTTGCCGATGAGGTTGTCTTTGGGAACCTCGAACATGATGTCGAGCATGAACTTCTCGATAATGGCGCGCAGCGCACGAGCACCTGTTTCTTGCTTCATCGCCTCCTGCGCGATGATCTCAAGCGCGCTTTGATCGAACTCGAGCTCGACATCGTCAAACTTGAGCAGCGCCTGGTACTGCTTGACCAGGGCGTTGTGAGGCTTGGTGAGGATGTCAAAGAGCATATCGACGGTTAGGGCCTCCATGACGGATATGATGGGCAAACGGCCCAAAAACTCCGGAATCAACCCGTACTTCTTGAGGTCTTCTACCGTAACTTTCTTCATGATGTCGCGGTCGTCGTCGAGCTTGACCTTGACGCCGCTGTTAAAGCCCACGCCTGTCTTCTTGTTGAGGCGCTTGGCGATGATGTCGTCCAAACCGGGAAACGCACCGCCGCAGATAAAGAGGATGTTGCTCGTGTCCACCATGGCGCTTTGGCTAAACGGGCCCTTCATGCCGCCGCCCAAGGGGACCTCGACCTTAGTGCCCTCGAGCAGCTTGAGCAGGCCCTGCTGCACGCTCTCGCCGCCGATGTCGCGGCCGCCGCTGTTGCCCTCGCCCATGTTCTTCTTGGCGATCTTGTCGATCTCGTCGATGTAGACGATGCCCAGCTCGGCACGCTCGACATCGCCGTCGGCCGCCGTGATGAGCTTGGTGATGATGCTCTCGATGTCATCGCCCACATAACCCGCCTGGGTGAGGCTTGTGGCATCGGCAATGGCCAAAGGCACATCCAGCACCTTGGCCAGGGTCTTGATGAGATAGGTCTTGCCCGTGCCCGTGGGGCCCAGCATGAGGATGTTGGACTTCTCGATCTCTACGTCGGCGTTTTTGCCCGCAGTAGCGCGCTTGTAGTGGTTGTAGGTGCTCACAGCCACGACCTTTTTGGCGTGGTCTTGGCCCACCACGTACTCGTCGAGCTTGGCTTTGAGCTCATGCGGCAAAGGGACAGGAGCCATGAGAGGCTCGTTGGGGTCGCGCTGGGGACGCTCCTGGCCGGGGTTGCCAAAGATGCTACCCAAGGAGACGCCGCCGTTGCCGCCGCCCCCAAAGATACCCACGTTGCCCCAAGGCGTAGAGAAGAAGCCTCCCTGCGGGCCCTTGCCAGAGTCCTTGCCATCTTGGCCTGCGGGCTTGTCATCGCCTTCTACGGCCTCGCCCTCGACAACCTCTATCTGCGCGCTGCCGTCGTCTTTGGCAGCGCTGCTGCCTGCGGCATCATCGCCTGCAGCATCCTTTGCGCCAGCCGCGGCAGAGCCATCAGAGGCAGTGCCGCTCTTGGATGCAGCGTCATCCTTTGTTGCAGAGTTGCCCTGCGGAGGCATGCCGCCCATCCCAAAGGCCCCCATCATCTGGGAGACAAGCGCAGGGTCGATATTGGAGAACATGTCGTTCATCCTGGCCATCTCTTTGTCCAGGCAATCCGGGCAGATCGTGAGATCGGGCGGAAAATGAACCATGGAGCTAGGGTCGCTTACGACCTTGCCGCACAGCTTGCAGCGCTCCTCGTGGTTGCCGTTGTTGGTTGCGTTGTTGTCAGCCATTGCGTTCTCTCTTTATCCGATGAGGCTCGCCAAAGCAAAAGAGGCGACCAACAGGCCGCCTCTTATCGCGCGCTTAGCTAAAGCTCCCGTACATGTCTGCGTAGGAAGTGTAAGCGTATAGCTCGCCGTCTGTGCAATACGATGTCAAATCGTTGTCATTGTTTTCTGTATCGAAACCGTCCAAGCCCTTCATGAGCTTATTGCCGTTGACAAAGTTGTCCCTCATCACCTGGAAGACATCCTCGTACAAGGCTGCGTACCACTCGCCGCCCACGGTGTCGCCGCAAATGGGGAGCTGCGCCGCCTCGATGCTATCGGTGTCAAAGCCCTTCATGGCAGTGGCCATGGCAACGATCTTGGAGACGGACATGTTGGTCTCCACGCACTCGGACAAGCCCTCGACAAGCGTGGGGTACTGCGAGACATCCTGCTTTAAGACCTTCTTGGCGATGGCCTTGATCAGGTTGCGCTGGTTGAGCGTGCGTTGATAATCGCCCATGGCATAGGCGCCTTGGTCGGGCGGGTTGCCGTGGCGGCAACGTGCCAGCACAAGCGCCTCGGTGCCGTCGATGAGGACGTTTTCTCCGGCAGGAACACTGACGCCGTGATAATAGGTGCCCTCGGGGACATCGACGTTGACGCCGCCCAGCTTGTCTACCAGATCCTTGAAGCCGCTAAAGTAAATGAAGGCGTAGTAGTTGATCTTGATGTTCAAGACCTCGTTGACCTCGTTGATGATGGCGTCGTAGCCGCCGTACTCGATGGCCGAGTTGATCTTGCACATGCCGTGACCGGAGATGTTGACGCGCAAATCGCGAGGTACCGATATGATGCTCACCTTTTGGTTTGTCTCGTCCACGCGCGCGACCATGATGGAGTCCGTGCGGTTGTCGGTCTTCTCATCGGTGCGGGAGTCGCCGCCCAGCAAGAGCACGTAGTAAGGCTCTCCCGTGGTTGCCTCTTGCGTCATGGTGATGTCTTTGTCGCCAGCGAGGTTGCTCGTGATCTTCATGTACCACATAGCACCCGCTACCGCTGCTGCCGCCAAGGCAACCAAGAGCACGATGGCGACGATCAAGGCGATTTTCTTCTTGCGGGGTTTCTTGCGGGCATCAGAATAGCGGTTGCCCATCGCAACGCGCGAGTACTCGCTGGTTTGACCGCTCACGCGCGAGGAACGGCCCGTGTCATACGTATCTGCGCCGTCAAAACCAGCGCTGCTAGAGGCGGCATTGCACTCGTAGCTCGAGCGGTTATCGTAGGAGCTACCGTAATCGCGGCTTCGCCTGCCAGACGAGAGGCGACCGTGATGAGACGAACGCTGCGCCGATGCATCGTCGATCATGTCCGGAGACCCGATCGAGTGCTTGCCGCGATGGCTCGTGCGGTTGATATCGCCGTACGAAAGCCTTGCATGGCGACCAGAGCGCTCTGATTGCGACCTGCGGTCGTTGTAATTGCTTGCCAAAAGTCCCCCATAGGGTCGGGATTAGGGCTTGTGCGAGGGCATGACAAAACCACCCGTGCCGTCGCACAGATTCAGGCAGGATACCACGGGTTTTTGGAGAACTTATGAAGACGCCCTTAATCGCCCAGCAGCTCGGAAACCTCGAGCCATTCGTCTTCAAGCTCTGCGATCTGGGCTTTGAGGCCGTCGATAACAGCCTGCTGCTCTATGAGGGCCGCAAAGTCAAAGCCGTCGATTGCCGCCAGCGCGTCGTTTGCCTTGGCGAGCTTGGAGCGCGCAGTGGAGAGCTTGCGGTCTGCAGAGTTGCGGCGTTTCTTGAGCTCGCGCAGCTCGCGCTGACCCAAGCCACCTGCCTCGTTGGCCGACGCCGCCTGCTCTTGCTTTACGCCTATCGCCTGCACCGGGCCGCTTGATGCAGCCTGCTGCTGCCCCTTACGCGACTCCACGAGCTCCAGATACTGGTCCACGCCGCGCGGCATGTGGATCAGGCTTCCGTCAATCAAGGCGTATTGGTCATCGGTCACGCGCTCGGTGAGATAGCGGTCGTGGCTCACGAGCAGCATCGTGCCCGGCCAAGAGTCCAGCAGGTTTTCTACCTGGGCCAGCATGTCGGTGTCAAGATCGTTGCCGGGCTCGTCCAAGATGAGCACGTTGGGGCGGTCGAGCAAGATCAAGCACAGCTGCAGCCTGCGGCGCTGACCGCCAGAAAGGTCTTTGACCGGGCAGTTGAGCTGCGCGGAGTCAAAGCCCAGCTCTTGGAGCAACTGCGAAGGCGACACCTCGCGGCCGTCGTCGAGCTCGTAGCGCGTCTTGTAACGCGATATGACCACGCGCACAAAATCGTCTTCTATCTCTTTGAGCTCTGAGAGCTGCTGGTCGAGCACGGCCATCTTAACCGTCTGGCCGATCTCCACTCGGCCGCAGGTAGGGGCAAGCTTGCCCTGCATGAGCGACAAGAGCGTCGTCTTTCCCGCGCCGTTGGCTCCCAGGATGCCGATGCGGTCTCCAGCGCCGATATTGAGCTCTATGGGCTTGATAACCTCGTGGCCATCAAAGCTCACGCCGGCGCCCTTGAGGTTGATGACCTTCTTGCCCAGGCGGCTCATCGCGCTGCGGCGCAGCTCTATGGTCTGGCGCACGGGCGGCTCGTCGGCGATAAGCTCGAGCGCGGCATCCTTGCGAAACTTTGGCTTGGTGCCGCGTGCCTGAGGCTGGCGGGCAAGCCAGGCAAGCTCCTTGCGCAAAATGTTGCGGCGTTTGGTAGCAGCCACGGCAGCTTGGCGGTCGCGCTCCACGCGTTGCTGGATATAGGCGGAGTAACCTCCCTCAAAGGGCGTGACGATGTGGTCGTGAACCTCCCACATATCCAAGCAGACCTCGTCGAGAAACCAGCGGTCGTGCGTGATGAGCAGCAAGGCGCCGCTGCCAGTGCGCCAGCGGTATTTGAGATGGTTGGCCAGCCAGTGTATGCCCTCGATGTCCAAGTGGTTGGTGGGCTCGTCCATCATGAGGACGTCCCACTGCCCGATGAGCACGCGTGCGAGATCGGCGCGGCGACGCTGGCCGCCAGAAAGCGTGCCGATCTTTGCCTGCGGGTCGATATCGCCCAAAAGCTCTGCCATGATGCCGCGGATGCGCGCATCACCGGCCCATTCGTACTCTGGGATATAGCCCACGACGGCCTCGACCAGCGTCGCATCGTCAGACAAGCTGTCTTGCTGCCCCAGGTAACCGACGCGCACACCGTTAGTGCGCACGACACGGCCCTCGTCGGGCTCGTAAGCGCCGCTTAGCACCTGCAAAAGCGACGACTTGCCATCGCCGTTTTTGCCCACGATGCCTATGCGGTCGCCGTCGTTGACGCCCAAGGTGAGGCTGTCGAATATCTTGACCGTGGGAAACTCCAGGCGGATGTTCTCGCATCCCAGCAAGTACGCCATCTACTGCTCCTCCTGCTTTGCATCTGCCGCATTGCCGTCAGCCACAGAGGGCTCCTCGACCGCAGGGGCGTCTTCGACCAGCGCGCTGCTTACGCCGGCGTCACCGGCATTGCCAACAGCACCCTGCACAGCTTGAGCCGCAAGCTGCTCTTTTGCCTGCGCGCGCTTGCCGTGGGCGCCTCCCTCCTTCTTGAGGCGACGCCTGCGCTGGCGCGCGGTCTCGTACTCGTAGGTCTCGATAGCCTCCGGGCCCATGCGCTTGATGACGGCGGCGGCGTCTTGCGCCTCGTCGTCGATGTCGCCGCCCAAATCGATGGGATACAGCGGCTTGCGCGAGAAGATGTCGTAGATGATCGGCACCACGAACAGCGTCATGAAGGTGCCGTAAAGCAGGCCGCCGGCCACGACGAGCGCCATGCCGCGCTCCATGCCCGCGCCGATCTCCTGGCTAAAGATCATCGCGGCCATCGCCAAGATGGTGGTGAGCGCCGTCATGAGGATGGGGCGCATACGCGTCTGGCCGGTGGCGATGAGGGCCGCGCGTTTGGCGACGCCACCCAAACGCAAGCGATTGGCGTAGTCCACAAAGACGATGCCGTTGTTGACGATGGTGCCCATCAAGATCACAAAGCCCAGCAAGCTCATCATAGAGATCTGCTCGCCTGTCACATACAGGGCGATAAAGCCGCCGGTAAAGGCCAAGGGCACCGTGAAGATGATGATAAACGGCGACAGCAGGCTTTGGAACTGCGCCACCATGACCAGATAGACCAGCAAGAAGCCCAAAGCGGCGAGCAAGAGCATCTGCCTGAGCATGTCTTGGATGGTCTCGTCTGTGCCGGCGATCTCTACCGTGTAGCCGCTGGGAACATCCATCTGATCGAGCTTGGGCTGCAGCTCGCGCACGAGCAGCGTGGTGTTGTAGCCGTCGTCGATATCGGCCGTGACGTTGCAGACATAGGCGCCGTTAGAGCGCTGCAGGCTCGTCAAACCGGCCTCCGTCTCTAAAGTAGCGACGCTTGAGAGCTTGTGCTTGCCGCCGTTGTTGTCCTCGAACTTCCAGCTCATCAGATTGGACTTGACCAGAGACTCGTACTCTTCGTCGTCGACGTTGACGTCGATGTTGTTGCCCTCTTGGTCGGTCATGGTAAAGGACTTGGCAGAGGTGGTGAGCGCGCTTGAGAGCTGCTGGTAGACCTGGCCAACCGTCATGCCCATGGAACCCAGCTTGTTCTTGTCAAACATCAGATGCAGGGTCTCGTCGGCGTCCTCTTGGCCATCGCTTACCTCGCTGTAGCCCTCAACGCCCTTAACGACCTCGACCACGTCTTGGGCAAGGTCTAGCACCTTGGCAGAATCCGCGCCGGAGACCTTGACCTGCAAGCCCGCGCTCATCATGGACGACATCGACTCCATGGAGTCGCTGCTTGAGACCTCGCAGTCAAAGCCGCTGGCAGCATCCAAGCATGCCGTCGTGACCTCCTTCATCTGGGTCTCGGTGTTTACCTTGGAAGAGTCGACCATGCCGTAGAGGATGAAGGTGCCCGTGTAGGTGTCCACCTGGCTTGCGCTGGCCGTCATCATAGACGAGGTAAAGCTGTCGTCCACGCAGCCGACGTCTGCGATGCCGTCCACGCCGGCCACCGCATCGACCACTTGGTCGGCAACCTTGTAGGCGTCTTCTTTCTCCATGTCATCTGGCATCTCGAGCGTGAGCATGATCTGATCCGAGCTCATCTCGGGGATGAGCACGACGCCCATATTGAGCGCGCCGTAGACAGAGCCGCCCAAAAGCACTGCGGCCAAAACCAAAACCGGGGCCTTATGGGACAAACACCAGCTCAACGCCTTGCCGTAGGCGGTCTGGACACGGCCCAGCTCGGCCTCTGAGCGCGTCTTCATGTTCTTGAACAGCACGCTGCCCAGCGCCGGCACCACGGTAAGCGCCACCAGCAAAGAGGCGATGAGGACGTAGGACAAAGTCAGGGCAAAGGGCACGAGCAGCTGACGCACCGTGCCGCTGGTAAAGACCATGGGCAAAAACACGCAGATAGTCGTAAGCGTAGAGGCAACGACCGCAGCAGAAACCTGTCGCGCGCCCTGGGCGGCTGCGCGCGCAGGGGCGTATCCCTGCTGGCGCAAGCGGTAGATGTTCTCCATGACCACGATGCCGTTATCCACAAGCATGCCGATGGCAAGGCTCATGGCGCCCAACGTCATGATGTTGAGGTCCAGCCCCGTAAAGTACATGACGAGCAGGGCGAACAAGACGCTAAAGGGGATGGCAAAGGCCACGATGAGCGTGGGCTTGATGTCGCGCAAGAACACCGCGAGCACGATCACGGCCAGCAGCGCACCCAGCAAAAGCGTCTTGAGGATGGTAGCGATGTAGAGGTCGATGTAGTCGCCTTGGTCCATGACCTTGATGAGGTCGAGGCCCTCGTTTTCGCTTTCGAGCTGGGCGATCTGATCGTTGACCTGCTTGGACATGTCACCCGTATTTGCCGTGGGGCTCTTGGTCACCGACAAGACGATGCCGTCTTGGCCGTTGAGGTTTGCGTAGGAGTCGCCCTCGTTATCTGCCGTGACGATGTTTGCAACGTCGCTCAGGCGCACCTTGCCCACACCGTCGATCTTGGTGAGCACGAGGTTTTTGAGCTCTTTGGTGTCCTTGATGCTCTGCCCCACCTTGACAAGCCATTTATCGGCATCGTCGCTGCTATCGGTCTTGACGTAGCCAGCGGGCATCTCGAGGTTTTGCGCAGAGATGAGCTGGGAAAGCGTGCTGATGTCGAGCAGCTTGTCGATGTTGGCGTTTTTGCGGGCGTTGTCGCGGTTTTCCTCGTAGGTGGCGCGGCTTTGCTCGATCTGGCTTTTGCTGCTCTCGAGCTGCGTGCGCGTAGACGAGATCGAGGCAAGCCCCTGCGTGATGGAGCTTGAGGCCTGATCTAGCTGGCGCTGCTGGTCGAGCAAGGTGAGCACGGTCTCCGCACTGGTGGTGGCGTTATCGCCCATCTGCTTGTCGATTGCGTCAAGGGCCTGCTGGGTTACCGCCAGCTCGCTTTGGAGCTGAGTTGCGGTGGCGGTGTCGCCCATGGCAGTGGCGGCTTGGATGCGCGCTTGCAGCAAGGAGACCTGCGCCTCGTAGGAGGCCTTCATCGCGTTGGCGGTGTCGAGCTGGGACAATCCGGGCTTTGCCGCCTCTTTGGCCGCGTCAAGCGCCTTTTGGCCCTCCTCGATCTTTGCCTGGCTCTCTTTGAGCTTTGACTCGCTGGAATCAAGCTTGGCAAGCGCGCTCTCTATCTGGTTTTCGCCCTGGTCGATCTTGTCTTTGGCTTTGGACAGCTCGTCGTTGACGTTGCCCAAGATGCCGTCGTTGACGAGGTCGATCTTGTCTTGGTCGAGCTCAACAGTGACGGTGTTGGTCACCTCGCCGGAGACAGACACGCTTGCCACGTTGCTTTGGCGCTCGAGAGCAGGCACCACGGTGTCCTCGACAAAATCGGACAGCTGCGCGAGGTCCATCTGGTCGCTGGTGACGCCCAAATAAACCGACGCCATCATGTCCATGTTCATCTCCATGTACGATGGCGTGCCAGCGGTGTCTGGCAGCTGCCCCGCCACGGTGTTGCACGCAGCCGAGACCTTGACCAGCGCGGAGTCCATATCTGTGTCATCGGTAAACTCGAGCAAGACCATGGAGTAGTTCTCCATGGAATACGAGGTCACGTTTTTGACGCCGCTTACGCTGGAAAGCTCGCCCTCCAAGACCTCGGTCACATCGCTTTGCACCTGCTCTGGGCTTGCGCCCACGTCTGTTGTCATCACGGCCAAATACGGCACAGAGAACTCGGGCAGCAGGTTGGTCTTCATATAAGACAAAGAGACGCCGCCCAAAAGCAAGCTGATGATGACGGCGACCAAGACCAAGTAGGGTTTCTTGACAGAAAGGCGAGCGAGCATACAGGCCCCTTTGCGTAGATGAAAATCGGGAGCAGGCAGATTCGAACCATGCTACTCCCGATTTTACGCGGCTTGTTTTCCGTTGCCAAACAAGCCGTTGACGTCTATTTGCGATTGAGCAACGGCAACGCCGTCAAGCAGGGAGCGCTGCGGCGTCACCGGCAGATGCCGCTCGCTTCCATCGCCTCGACGGGCACAAAGCGCTTTGCGGCTGGTCGGTCTTGCGGCTACTCGGCCTTGTCGGCCTTGTCGCCTTGCTCGACGATGCGTGCGATCTCTTGGGCGTCCATTCCCTCTGCCTGTGCGGCAGCCAAGACCTCGGCGGCCTCGGCTTGGGCTTCGGCTGCGGTCTCTGCCGCAAGCGCTGCGATCGCCGCGGCTTCCTCGGCTGCGCGCTTGGCCTCGGTCGCATCCTCCAAGGCGTCGGCGACGGCTTGCTCGATGCCGCTGAGCTCTTCTTGGTCTTGATGCTCCTCGGCGTATTCCTCCTCGTGAGCGTCCTCCCAGCTCTCCTCCTCGTCTTGCTGCTCGAGGCAGTTGCGCATGCTTTCCGCCTCGATGAAGACGCGAGCCGTCTGAGGCCAACGCTCGACGAGCCTGCGCTCGATATCGTCTACCGCAAGCAGGACGTCGTGAGCGCTGATGTCGCCCTTGAAGGTGGCGTCGATGGTGATGAGCAGGCTTTCTGGGCCTAGGTACATGGTGAGGATGCGCCCGCACTCGAGCACGCGGGGGTCGTCTTCGACGATGTCTCGGACCTCGTCAAGCGAGGTGTGCTTCATGCCCTCGCCCACCAGCAAGCCCTTGGTCTCGGACAGCAAGACCACGGCTACAGCGCACAAGAGCACACCGATAAACAACGACGCCACGCCGTCGGCATAGAGGTTGCCGGTAAACTCGTAGACGATGAGGCTTACCAGCGCCGCAACCAAACCCAGCTCTGCAGCGCTGTCTTCCAAGACGACCGTGTAGAGGCTGGGGTCTTTGGCGTCGCGGATAAAGCGGATGGGGCTCACATCGCCGCGCGCCTTGTTGAACTGCTTGACAGCCACCAAAAGCGTGGAGCCCTCGATGACCATGCCGATCAAGATGATGACAAAGTTGAGCGTGACATCGCCCATGACCTTGGTTCCGGCCATGGCCTCTTGTATGCCCTCGATGCCCTTGTAGATGGACAGACCGCCGCCCAGCAAGAAGATGAGCAGCGCCACGACCAGCGTCCAGAAATAAAGCTCTTTGCCGTAGCCAAAGGGGTGGAGATAATCGGGTTCCTTCTTTGAGCGATGCATGCCAAAGAGAACCAAGATGCCGTTGCCGCTGTCGACAACAGAGTGGATGCCCTCGGAAAGCATCGCGGAGCTACCCGAGATAAACGCCGCGATAAACTTGACGATACCAACGGCGACATTGCCGATGATGGCCGCTATGACGGCGATATGACCGCCGCTTTTAGCGGGTTTAGTGCCGGCAGAAGCCGGCTTGCCTATGTGAGTCTCCTTGCTTTGACTGTGACCTTCTGACATGGTCGCGCTACTTCCCTTCTATCGGTTTCATGACATGCCCTTGGCAAGCGCGCAACGACTGCGCACCCAGCACAAAAGGCGTTATCCCTTTATTGTCTCCTGCTGCAAAGCGCATTGCAATCAAGACTTGGAAATGTTTACGACAGGTTTTTGTAAAGTAACGATTCAGGCTAACTCGGCGAAAATCGCCCTCGCGCGTGCGGGTGTGCGCATGCGGTGCTATAGAATGGGCGGGCTGTTGAATCAAAACGCCGCTGGCAGCGGCTTACTCAAAAGGGATCCATACATGTCTCTTACTCTCACGGCCTTTATGACGCAGGCAGCCGAGCACCCCATCCTGCTCATCATCCTCGTCCTCGTCTTGGGCGTGACCTGCATCTCCGGCGTCACCGATGCCCCCAACGCCATCGCAACCGCCGTCTCTACGCGTTGCATGCGCCCCAACGTCGCCATCGGCTTGGCAGCCATCTTCAATCTCGTGGGCCTTATCGGCATGACCTACATCTCCACCGCCGTTGCGCACACGATGTTTGGAATGGTGGACTTTGGCACAGACACGCACGCGGCGCTGCTTGCGCTCATGGCTGCGATGACAGCAGCCATCATATGGGGCGTGTTCTGCTGGTTCATGGGCATCCCCGCGTCCAAGAGCCACATGCTCATCGCCGGCATCACCGGCGGAGCCATCGCCTGCAGCGGTTGGGCGGGCGTCGTGCCGGCCGAGTGGGCCAAGGTCATCTACGGCATGTTGTTCTCCTTGTTCATTGGCTTTGCCTTGGGCTGGGTTGTGGTCAAGCTCGTAGAAAAGCTCTTTGCCACGGCAAACCGCTACCGCGCCAACAAGGCCTTTACCATCATCCAAGACGTCTGCGCTGTTGCACTGAGCTTTTTGCACGGCGCGCAAGACGGCCAGAAGTTCATGTCCATCGCCCTTTTGGGCATCGCTTTGAGCTTTGGCAGCTCAAGCCCCAGCGCCGACGGGTTTCCCCTGTGGCTCATGATCATCTGCTCGTTGGCCATCAGCTTGGGCACAGCCGTGGGCGGCAAGCGCATCATCAAATCCGTTGCCATGGACATGGTCACGCTCGAGAAATACCAAGGCGTCTCTGCCAGCGTATCTACCGTCATCACCTTGCTCGTAAGCTCGCTTACGGGCATGCCCGTCTCTACGAGCCATTGCTCTACCAGCGCCATCATGGGCGTGGGCGCCGCCAAAAACGCCAAAGAGGTCCGTTGGGAGATCGCCAAGAACATGGTCTTGGCCTGGATCTTGACGTTCCCATGCTGCGGGCTGATCGGCTTTGTGCTGGCCAAGCTCTTCATCTTCTTGTTCTAGCTGCTCTTGCCTTAGCCTCTCTTGTTCTAGCGCACGCACGCAGCAAGCAACACAATACGCGGACGCGGCGCTGCAGTGTCGAACGCTGCAGGCAATCGGCCGTAAGCGCTAGCCTGGCGCTGCGCTAACAAGCGCCGCCGGACGGCCGCGAGCAACCCGACAGGCAACGCAACCGCACCTGACCTCGATAGCGCCCTTGATGCCGCGCGCTTTGCAGCGGCACAGGCGCCGCACGCCGCGCAGCCTATAATGCAAGGCAGCAAACAACAGGAGGTCTACCCATGAACCAAAGCGACACCGTACTTATGGCCCACGGCAGCGGCGGCACCATGATGCGCGACATCATCGAGCAGCTGTTCTTTGAGGCATATGCCGGCGATAAGCTCAAGACCGGCGACGATGCCGCCGTCTTGGACATCCCCGCAAGCAAGCTCGCCTTTTCTACCGACACCTTCGTGGTGACTCCGCATTTCTTTCCCGGAGGAGACATCGGGCATCTGGCCGTGTGCGGCACCGTCAACGACGTGGCAACCAGCGGCGCCATCCCGCGCTATCTGAGCTGCGCTTTTGTGCTCGAGGAAGGCTATCCGCTGTCTGACTTGCGCCGTATCTGCGCCAGCATGGCAGCCACCGCCAAAGAAGCCGGGGTCGAGATCGTCACCGGCGACACCAAGGTCGTCAACCGCGGTCACGGCGACGGCATCTACATCAACACCGCCGGCATCGGCGAGCTGCGCGAAGGCGTGAGCCTAAGCGGCCGCAACATCCGTCCCGGCGACAAAGTGCTTGTAAGCGGCTCTATTGGCGACCACGGCATCGCCATCATCTCCACGCGCGAGGAGCTGAGCTTCGAGACGCAGATAGAGACAGACGCCGCGCCGCTCAACCATCTCATCGGCAACGTGCTAGACGCTTGCCCCGCAGGCAGCGTGCGTGCGTTTAGGGATCCAACACGCGGCGGCTTGGCCAGCACGCTCAACGAGTTTGCAGATATGAGCGGCACGGATATCTGCATCGATGAGCTAGAGGTGCCCGTGCACGACCAGGTGCGCGGCGCTTGCGAGATGCTGGGTTACGACGTCTTCCAGGTGGCCAACGAGGGCAAGATGGTATGCGTCGTAGCGCCCGAGGCTGCAGATGCCGCCCTTGCGGCCATGCGTGCCAGCAAATACGGCAAAGAAGCAGCTATCATCGGCCAAGTCGAAGAAGGAGAAGGACGCGTCTACCTGCGCACGGGCTTTGGCAGCAAGCGCATCTTGGACATGCTGGTTGGCGAGCAGCTTCCGCGCATCTGCTAGCGCAAGCCAGTCGGCATGCCGTGCGGGCCGCATCCAAGGGAACAGTACAGGTATCAGCGGTTCGCAAGCACGCGCAGGGGCGGGCACTGCCCGCCCGGTCGCGCCGTTAGGCGCGACGTAATCAGGCGTGCCGTCAGGCACGCAGGGTTTTTGGAGCGACGTGGGTACATGACCCTTGCACGTCACAGCAACCTACCGGGAGAGCAGTGCTCTCCCCTACGTGCACCTGCGAATTGTCGGCACTTCGCGAACCATCTTTACCTAAGAGCTCATGATTGTCGCGCCGTTAGGCGCGACGTAATCAGGCGTGCCGTCAGGCGCGCAGGGCTTCCTGCGCGCCA
>CAVAPV010000016.1:0-14832 GCA_963590525.1 Agathobacter rectalis | reverse complement strand
GGACAGTATCTAATCGACGCCTAAGATGGCCTCCATGATGCTTGTCACGATGCCGATGATGATCGCGGCGATGAGCGCCGACCACCAAGAGGCGATGACGATGCCCGTGCCAAAGAGCGCGATAGAGACGGCAGACGCCAGATAGAGCAACAGGGCGTTGATCATGATATAGAAGATACCCAAGGTGAGGATGCTGATGGGCGCGCCGATGAACTGCAGGATGGGCTTGATCGTGCAGTCGATCAAGGCGAGTATCAGCGCAAAGGCCACAACGGGGATAAAGGCAGAGGTCCCACCCGTGACAGCGATGCCCGGCAGCAAGAAGACCGCAACGGCGGCGGCTACGGCAGTGGCGATCCAGCGTGCGATAAAGTCCATGAGGTGCTCCCCTCTAGATTGAAGATGTGTCTGCAGTGCAGCATTAACCCTGCACGTCGAGCATAGCAGGCGCTGCTGGCGCAAGGGCAAGCCGCGGCATATCTTGCGCAGGCAACATTGCCGCAGCAGTATTGCCGCAGCAACATTGCTGCAGCGGGCCGCCAAACCCAAAGCCGGCGGCCGCGCATGCGCGTCCCCTATTTTGCAAGCAGCGGTGTGAGCTCCTTGCGTGCCAAAACCGTCAAACGCTTGGTGGCACGGCTCATGGCCGTGTAGAGGCGATGACGGCTGAGCTCAGTTTGCGGGTAGATAGCCGCGCTTGCGTCTGGCACGATCACCTCGTCAAACTCCAGCCCCTTGGCCAAGGCCACATCCAGCAAGACGACACCGCTTTGCGGCAAGGCGCGCTTGCCGTCCATGAGCTGGACATCCTCGTCTGCCAAAAGCCTTGCAAGCTCTTTGAGGCTCTTTTTATCCGCAGCGACCACAGCGGCAAGCTCTTGGCGGGCTGCAGCGTCACGCACGGCGCCCTTGAGCACCGTCTCCCACATCACGTCATCCGCATAGGCCTGAACCGCAGGAGCGGCTCCATCGCGCTGGACGCTGTTGGTCTTGAGACGGTCTTGGGCATCCATAAGACTCGTAAACAGCTCTGTGACCTGCGGCGTAGAGCGATAGCTCGTCATGAGCTCGCACTCGGTGACCTGACCGCGCTCCTGGGCAAAGACTTCCTTGATCTTGCCCCAAGGCGCCGTACCCTCGCGAATAGCCTGGTTGGGGTCGCCCAAGAGCAGAAAATGCGCGTTTTTAAAGTAGCGGGCCAAAACGACGAGCTGCGCCTGGGTGTAATCCTGCACCTCGTCGATCATCACGTACCTGGCAGCGGCGTCCACAACGCCTGTGAGCGCGATCTTGAGGCCCAGGTACTCCGGCGCGCTCAGGCTCTTCTTGCCAAAGGCGCGCATGCCTATGCGCTCGATGCGCAGCCAATCGGCTGCCTCAATCCTATCCTCGATGCCCGCATAGCGCGCAACAAGATAGCGGCGCGTGTAGTCTTCCATGTCGTCATCGTCGATGGCGGCGATGTGCTGCCCAAAATAGCGCAGCTGCTCGTCTGGCGTGAGCTCGCTTACCAAGATCTGCGTGTCCTCGTCCTTGGTAAGGCGCTTGATGCGGTTTTCCAGGCGCTCCAGCAGATCCTCTACAACAAGCGATGCGCGATGCGGCCCTGCCGGGAACTTGCGGTACTTGTTCCACGCGCTCTTTGCCTGACCGGCGCTGATGACAACCTCGTCCTCCACGCGGATATCCGCAAAGTCGCCATCGCCCAAGCTGAGACTAACCACGACGTCGTCAAGCGCGGCAAGCGTATCCAAGGCGTCGTCCCCGCCTAGGCCGCGGTTACCTGCGCCCAGACGCTCGGCAAAGACGGCCCACGTGCAAGTCTGCGGGTTGCCCTCGCCCATATCCGGCAAGACGTTGGCGATATAGCTCTCAAAGACAGGGTTGGGCGTGATGAGCCATACGTTACGCGGATCGAGGTTTTGGCGGTCTTGGTAAAGCAGGTAGGCGATGCGCTGCAAGAGCACGCTCGTCTTGCCCGAGCCGGCGATGCCGTTGACGAGCATGGCGGGCACGTCTTTGTGTCGCACGACGACGTTTTGCTCTTTTTGGATAGTGGTGGTGATGTCTGCCATCTTGTCGCTGCGCTGACGTGCAAGCGACTGCAGGAGCAGTGGATCCTCGATGGCGATGGTGGTGTCAAAGCAGCCGTTGAGCTTGTCGTGGTCTATGTCAAACTGGCGGCGCGTCACAAGCTCGCACTCAACCGTGCGCCCGTTGGCCTCGTAGCTGGTGTGGCCGCTAGCCTGGTTGTAGTAGACCTCTGCCACGGGGCTGCGCCAGTCCACGATAAAGTGACGGCCGCGCTCGTCGGTCATACCTGCGGTGCCGATATAGACGTCGCGCACAGGAGCGCCCGGCTTGAACTGCAAAGAAACCTTGGCAAAGTAGGGCTGCTTCTTGAGCAGATGTGCCTTGTCCAAACGCTCGATGTCCATGTCGTTGGACAGGTTGTAGGCGTCGATGATCTTGTGCATAGACTCGATCTCTACATAGGTCTCGACGTTGACCTCGCCGGTAAAGTCCCAGGTGAGCTCCTCCATCATCGACTTGCGGTCTGTGGTGGCATCGCCCAAGCGCTCTTTGAGCGCCTGCGCGCTTTGGGTCTCTATCTCGACGAGCTTGGCATAGGTCTTGCTCAGATGCTCTTGCTCATGCGCAAATACTTCGTCCATCAAATAACTCCTATCGCAAAAACGTCCCAAGAATCATACCAGCGTGGATGGGCGCGTCAAAGAAAAGCACCAACCCGTAAGGCGATGCGCATAAAGATGCCGAGTAAAACGACGATGGTGGCAGCACCGACGGCAGCGCCACCACCCCTGGCTTACTGCAAGGACGCCCTAATCAAAGAAAGACGCTTTGTAGTTCTTGAAGATGACCTCGCCGCCGTCCTGCGTAGCCACAAGATCGACATCTGCCGTGATCCTAAAGTCGTGGTCTGCGTCCTCATCGCAGATGATCTGGCGCACGTGCCAAACAAGCTCTTCTTGCTCGTCTGACTCGTCTATATCCACGTAAGCCGCGCTGCGCGCATCTGCCGTAAGCAAGACCTCCTCGTGGGCGTCGTAGTAATCGTTCAAGACGTTGCGCCACTTGCGCTCGCCGTAACCCCAATCTGCATCCAGGGCCCCAAGCTCGTCTGCGCGGTCGTGAGCCATGAGGCGCACGCGGGCAAACAACGCGTTGCGCACCAGCAAGCGCAAGCCGCGGCGATCTGCCACGATAGCCTCTTGCGCCGTGGGCGGAGCGGCGTCCAGATCCTGGTTACCCAGGTTGGACCACTCGTCCACCAGGCTGCTGTCCACGCTGCGCACCACAACACCCAGCCAGCTCACGATGTCGTCGAGCTGCTCGTTGCGTTTGTCCAGCGGGATAGTGCGGTCCAAGACCCTAAAGGCATCGCTCAGGTAACGCAAAAGCAGGCCCTCGCTGCGGGCGATCTTGTAGGCGCTCACGTAGCTTTTGAAGGTATCTCCCGTCTCCAGCATCTCGCGCAGGATGCTCTTGGGGCTTAGGGCAAAGTCACGCGCCCAGGGCACGCTTTCGCAGTACATGGCAAACGCGCCGCTCAAAAGCTCCTCGAGCGGTTTGGGGTAGGTGACCTCCTGGATCTTTTCCAGGCGCTCGTCATAGTCCACGCCGTCTGCCTTCATCTGCGCCATGGCGCGGTCACGCGCGCGGCGCTCCTGTGCACGCAGGATCTGGCGCGGCTCCTCCAAGGTACTCTCGACCATGCTCACGACATCAAGCGCGTAGTTCTCGTCCTCAAAGTCCAAAAGCTCCAGCGCAGCCAGCAAGAACGGCGACAACGGCTGGTCGAGCGCAAGGTCACGCGGCATGTCCACCGTGGTGAAATAATCCGGGTTGCCTTCTTCATCTTGCTCGACCTGAACCACGCCGGCATCGATGAGCGTAGTAAAGATCTCATCTGCGCGAACACGCAGCTTGGCCTTCTCCTCGTCCGTCTGATGGCAGACGCCGATAAGGGCGTCTACGCGGGCTTTGGCGTCTCCCCCGTGCTCAACCATAGACAGCACCATGGAATGCGTGATGCGCATGCGCGGTTTGAGAGGCTCCGGCACAGCCTCTATGAGGCGCGTGAAGGCCTGCTCGTTCCAGTTGACAAAGTTCTCCGGCGCCTTCTTGAGCTTGATCTTGCGCTGTTTTTTGGGGTCGTTTCCCGCTTTGGCGCGAAGCTTGGCGTTTTCTATCTCGTGCTCTGGCGCCAAGGCGATGACCACGCCCTCTGTGTCAAAGCCGCTGCGACCCGCACGGCCGGCTATCTGATGAAACTCGCGCGCGTTGAGCTTGCGCTGGCGGTAGCCGTCGTACTTGGTGAGCGCGGTGAGCAGGACCGTATGGATGGGCACGTTGATGCCCACACCCAAGGTATCCGTACCGCAGATAACCGGCAACAGCCCCTCTTGGGCCAGCTTCTCGACCAGCAGGCGATAGCGCGGCAGCATGCCGGCATGGTGCACACCCACGCCGCAACCCAGCAGGCGCTGCAAGATCTTGCCAAATGCCGTGTTAAAGCTCGTGCCCTTGGAGGCTTCTTTGATAGCGGCACGCTGCTCTTTGGTTGCCACGCCGTAGCTGGCCAAGGCCTGCGCACTGGCGATGGCGGCATCTTGGCTAAAGTGCACGACGTATATGGGCGCCTCGCCCTCGCGCAGGGCTATCTCCACCGTGCCCTCAAGCGGCGTTGTCTCGTATTTGAAGCTCAAGGGCACAGGGCGCTGTGCGTTGTCGATGATATCGACCTTGCGGTTAGTCCTCTCCTCCAAATGCTTGGCGATGACCGAGGTGTCGCCCAAGGTGGCGCTCATGAGCAAAAAGCCGGTATGAGTGAGCTCTAGCAGGGGTACTTGCCAAGCCCAACCGCGATCTGAGTCTGCATAGAAATGGAACTCATCCATGGCCACGTAGGAAATATCCGCATCCGGGCCTTGCGCCAAAGCGCGGTTGGCCAGGATCTCTGCCGTGCAGCAGATGATGGGCGCGTTGGGGTTGATAGCGCTATCTCCTGTGATCATGCCCACAAAATCGCGGCCAAAGACCTCTGCCAAATAAAAGAACTTCTCGCTCACCAGGGCTTTGATAGGCGCGGTGTAAAAGGAGACCTGGTCGCGGCAAAGCGCCAAGAAGTGCATGCCCAAGGCCACCATGGATTTACCCGAGCCAGTGGGAGTGCCCAAGATAACGTGGTTGCCGCTCATGAGGGCGAGCAACGCGTCTTCTTGATGCGGCCACAACTCTATGCCGCGGTTGGCGGCCCAATCGGCAAAAGCCTCAAAGACATCCACCGCATCTGCATCCTGGCCTTGCTCGTTCCAGATGCGATCTGCCAAGGCGCCAAGCGATGCGTAAGCCGTAGCGTCCTGTTCTGGAGCTTCTTGCTGCTGGTCTGGCGCAGTGGTGCCGCTGGGATCGTGCTGTAATTGCTGATCAGTCATCTAGCCAACCTCTCAAAATGATGTTTCTCGCCGTTATCCTACAGCAGCCCTGCGACGCAAAGGCAGACGAGCACGCAGTTGAGGCGCGTGCCGTTAGGGTTTGCCAGCAAAAAACAGCAAGGAAAGCAGCGCCTTGCATGAGCTGAGAACGGCTGCGACTGCAGCTGCGGTCACTGCAAGCAGCGGCTTCTTGGGGTCAGCGGCGTTGTTGACGCAAGCATCGGCTCTTTACCAGCACCGACGCACTGCCAAGCGAGGCCTCCTGCCGCAAAGCTGGTCGCAGGCAAACCGCAAGGACGCTGTAGTCAAGCTGTGCGCTGTACCCTCGACGGCCTGTTGCCTACTGTGCTTGCTCAGGCTCAGATGAGGCAGAGGGATTATTTGCGCGGTACTCCTCGAGCTCTGCGTTGAGGATCTCAAAGTGCTCGACAGCGGCCTTAACACGCGGGCGCAGCTTGAGATAGTAGGCCAGGCAGAAGACAACCAAGATAACGCCCACTGCCGCCACAGCCATGTTAGAGCGCAAGAAACCAAAAAGCCCCTCTACAACGCCCAAAGCAGCCAAGAAGACAGCCATCGTGGCAGTGCGGCGCAGCTGAACACCATCGCGTGCGGCAATCTGAGCGCGGCGCAGCAAGCGCTCCTCCTCTGTGAGGTCTTCTTCTTTAACAGAGGCCTTAGAGGTTTTTGCAGACCTTTGCTCGCGCTTGAGCTCCTTTGCCGCGGCCTCGCGCATCTGGCGCTCGCGCTCTAGATGGCGAGCCTCGATCTTGGCGCGCTCGACCTTGGCAGCGGCAACCTCTGCAAAGACCTTTTGCTCTTCAAGCTCTGCCGCGCGGTCCAGCTCGTCCCAATCGTCGTCTGTCTCACAGGCTTGATCGTCGCGCTTGAGGCGCTCGAGCACTTGGGCCTTCTCGGATTCGAGTTTGGGCATCTTGTCCACGCTTGCAAAACTCCTTGGGTAAAAATTAGCGTCCGATAAGAATACCGCAGATTTGCTACCGTTCGCAGAAAATTTCTAGACTTCTCTGCTTCGTACTTGAGTTCAAATTAAGCAACAGGTAAGAGCCGAGAAGCTGCTGCTGTCAAACGCTGACAACAGCAGTTGCTCGGCTCCCTTTTCTCAAAGCTTTGCAAAACCACTTTCCAACCATGTCCTACTCGCCGGCATACGGCCGCGGATTGATTGCCCACAGCTCGGGCCTGCTAACAAAAAGTGCGCGAAGTAGGCACTTGCTTTGCGTTTTGCTAAGTAGACCAAAATTCACAGCGCTGTGACCTGCAGCTTTGTAACGCAAAACAGCTCGCCACTTGCCACGCTCCATTTGAAGTGCCTACTTCGCGCACTTTTTGTTGGCAAACACGACCAATCCGTCGCCCAAAAGCGAGAGGCCGCCGTCACCGGCGGCCTCATCTGCAGCTAAGCGCTCACGACCTTGACGGACTTGCCGCTATTGGCCTTGGCAAAGGCCTTCTTGTACTTGGCTACGTACTTCTTATTAGTTGCGCTGCTCTTTGAGACAGCCACTTTGACCTTGGTCACACTCGAGTTCTTGAGACTGCCCGTCACGCTGGACTTGGTGAGCTTGGAGCTTTTAATCTTGACGGTCTTGAGGTTCTTGAGCTTTGACAAAGCACCGCTCTTGATCGTCTTGACTTTCTTGCCCAAGGTGAGCGTCGTCACAGATTTCTTAGTGGTGTTTGCCGCCTTGATCGCCTTGGCAATGCTGGCAGAGGTCACGGTCTTGGTATTGACGGTTACTGCACTGGCGCTGGCAGACGTGCTGGTGTTGTCGATGGCGGTCGCGCTGCCATCCGCCCCGATACTTGCAGCGCTGTTGGTAGCCCATGAGGTCGAGGTGCCGCAGAGCGCATCAAAGCTGGCACGCGCGCTTGTCAGACCCTCGCTTGCACCCTGGATGCTGCCGGCGGCGCTGGTGCCCACGGTAGTGGAATAGCTGCCGCTCACAGTCACCTTGATGCTGGAGCTGCCCTGCACGAGTACGTTGCCGCTCGCGTCTACGACTGTCACCGCGGCGCCGCTTGCATCCACCACGCTACCGCCTTGCGCCACGTTGAGGTTGCCCACAGTGGTATCGCCCGCTACCACCCACTTAGAGCTGCCGTCGATATTGACCGTGGCGTTTGACGGCGCAGCGGTGGTGCCGTCGCTTGTGGCGTTCTGGCTGGCCACAGCACCCATCCAAGTGCTGCTGTTGGTCAGACACAACGTAGCGTTGGAGATAGAGTCAACGTAGACGTTGCCGTTCAGGTTCTGGCTGATGGCGGTAAGGGTGGCATTGCCGCTGTTGGAGCCGCTCGTACCCCAGCTGTTGGTGTTGTTGCCTGCCGCATGCAGCAGCTCCACTTTAGACGAGTCGTAGTTGAACTGGGAGTTGCTCACCACGATGTTGGCATCGGTGTTGGTGACGTAGAACATCGCTCCATCGGATATGCTGGTAGACAATGTGGAGTCGCTCACCTCGAAGTCTGCCTGCGTGGATGCAGAGGTGTCTGCATCGCCGGATGTGGACTGGTAGATGATGACGCCGTTTTTGATGGGGTCGCTGCCGCTTGTGGCGTCGTTGGTGCTTGCGAGGTCGGAGTTGTTGATGCGGATAACGTTTTTGCCCTCCATGCCCGCGATCTGGCTGCCGGACGCTGTGCCCTGCACATGGTCAACGGTGATGTCGCCCGTGGAGTAGAGCACCGGAGACCCGCTGCCTGCGGTATCGAGCTGGGAGTTGGTCACCGATATACTTCCGCCGCCGCGGTCGGTTGCCACGGCCGCGCAGTGGTCCTTCTGGGTGCTCACGCTCATCTTGTTAGCCACGATAGTGCCGCCGTAGGTGGCATCCAACCCGCGCGAGTTGCCGCCATCGGTTGTGGTTATAGATACGTTGTTGGCGTTGACCGTGGCGTTGTCTGTGGCAAAGATGCCGTTGCTGCCGGCGCTGGTCGAGCTTATAGAGCTGTCGGCGATGTTGAGGGTCGTGTTCTCCCCCACCGCGAGCACGCTGGAGTTGACGCCGTAGAAGTTGCAGTTGTCTCCGTTGTCATCGTCGCCGCTTTTGGTGATGGTGGCACCCTGCACGGTGAGAGTCGCCGCGTTTTGCGCCAAAACGGCGTTTTGGTCGCTCGTAGTGGCAGAGATGGTCTCGCCCGTGCTCGTCTTAGCGGTGCCGCTGGCGCTCAGCACGCCGGAGTACGTGCCGGAATAGTCAAAGGTCTGCGTGTTGGCGCCACCGCCCTGGCCGCCGCCTGTCCCGTCGGGCGCCTGGCCACCGTTGCCGCCGGGACCCCCGTTGCCATCGGGCGGAGCCGAAGGAGTGCTTCCGTCGCTTGAGGAGCTGCCATCGGGCTTTGCCGGCGGGGTGTTGCCGTTGTTTGCAGAATCGCTGCTGTCTGTACCTGCGTTTTGCGCAGCCCATGCCGCCACAACCCCCGTGGGGACAAGCGCTGTTGCAAGCGCTATCGCCACAACCGTCTTACCCGCCTTGCCAAGCATCGTGTTTTTCATGGTCGCCTCTTTTCTGATGGAGTGTTTATCGGGGGTTTCCGGTACCGATGGCATCATCGTAAGAAGCGCCTCTTAAAGCTTTCTGAAACATGCTGTCAGCTCTTAAGGTGCGTTTCAGAGAAGCCTTGCAGCACAGTAACCCTTTAGCCATTGGAGATGCTGCTCATGCATGAGGATGGCATCGATGCGGTCAAGCGGCTCTGCAGCATCTGGGTCGAAGTCCTCGACTTCACGCCTGAAGAGAGCAATCGCCTCTCGCTTAGCCGAGCTGTCCATCATATTAGAGCTCAAAATGCGGCGTATGCCCTTCTCATAGTCGCGCAAGGCCGTGCCCACAGACTCTTCGTTACCCTTATCCAAAACCAAAACAGCAAGGGCGCGAAGCAAAAGAAAGACGTAGTTCTCCGTCTGTTGCGCAAGAAGCGCCGTTGCAGCACCGCGCAGGTGCTTGAGATTGTTGATCTCTCCGCCACGCTCCTCACGCACAAGGCGAGCATATTTGAGCACCACGTCAAAGTTCTCGCTCTTACCGTTATTGGTATCGGCAGGAAGATACTCGCGTCTCGCATAACGGGAGTTCAAGTAAAGCATCATGAACTCCTCAAAGCGCTCGTCGCCTTCACGCGCACCGATCCTGCAAGCCTCCTCCATAGCGGCGATAGCACCACTGCGCTGCTGCGCGATCTCCTCGTACACGACCTCCATCAGCAAATTGAAGCATTTCTGGATCAGCGTGTTGCCCTTGCGGTCATCCAAAGACGTCATCAGTTCCTCGACCCGTTCCACGGTGAAGTAGCGAGAAAGGTACTGCTTGACTTTATCCCGGTAGTGGGCTTCGTTATGTTTTGTGACAGTCGCATTGATTACATGCGCTTTGTAATCGACCGTATAGTCATCAATAATTCCAAGTATGCAAAAACGATAGACAGCTTTCATCGTGCTCTGCTGATCACGCATGCGATATAGGAGCCTTTGTCTCTTGATCTTCTCCAGTGCGCGGTCGATCCCCGCAGGAGTCGCGAGCGCACTGCCGGCTTTTCTCTCAACTGCCTTTTTCAGTTTGTCGTTGAATTCGTCGAGTTCCTGACAGAACGAGGAGGCGGCTATAACCTCGCTTCTGGTGAGCGAACATTCTTCACCTTCTGCTTCCAGCAAGAGGACGACCTCGTCGATGACGTCGTTTTCAAAGGGAATGGTAAAGGAGTAGTTACGCTCTCCATCCTGCATCTCGTCGAGCACCTTTTCGATACCGGGTTCTACATGAACGTTTCGAACCCCGAAAAGCTCCGTCTCTCCACCTAAGCGCGCCTGTCTTATCTCGGCTCGGACAGCTTCCTGCTGATCAGGCGCAAGACCAGCCGTTCCATCCTTTGGGTAATACGCAAGGTTACTCCTATCCAAATAAAAGGTTCCTAAGCCCGGGTTCACATACATGACTTCGCGACCGTTTTTGTTCTTGGTGATATGACATTTGACTTCTAGCCCGTATCCTTGCGACAGCGCGCGCTCGATGCGAATCTCAAGCATCGATGCTTTCTCGTTCTTGCGAGGGAAGTGGATCTCGCTCAAAAGCTCGTAAAGCTGCATCTTCTCGAAATCGATGCCCTTAAAGCTGTTGGAATGGAAGCTGCGCATAAGCGAACTTTCGCAGGTTTCGCCTTTAAACACCTCAAAGCGATGCGGGCAGAAAAGTATCGTGCATTGGGAGGGGCTCTTATCGCGTCCTGCACGTCCCGCCTCTTGATAATAGCTCTCGATAGAGCTCGGATAACTCAAATGGATGACGTTTCTGATATTGGGCTTGTCGATTCCCATGCCAAATGCCTTGGTCGCCACGAGCAAATCGACATTGTTGTTAACAAAACCCTCCTGCGCGGCCGTGTTTTCTTCCTCGCGTTGGTTTCTGGCTCCAGCGTCATCATCTCCCGAGCCCATGAAAGTCGCTATCCGGCAGTCGTACATCTCGGGGTCTTCAAGGATATCCTCGCGGATACCGAGCACTCCGAAGGCGCCATTCCTATGGGGACAAAAGACAATGGTGGGATTTCGAACTGGGTCCGCACGTCGCAGTACGGCGTGCAGGGCATCGCATTTAGCGTCATGCACCACCCTGCGCGCACCCCAAAAATCAACGGCAGCCGCAGCGTCTCGCTCACTAAGGCGCACCTCGTGCACATGGTAAGTAAGCTCATTGCGCTTAAGATCGCTGAGGGTCACGACGGAATCCTCACCTCGAATTCCCAGCTCCCTTTGAATATCGGCCAACACATCATAGGAGGCCGTCGCAGTGAGGGCCATCATGGGAACCTCCGCACGACCTGCGCTCTTGCAATGCTCCCGCGCGTTGTCTCCCAGGCGTAAATAAGACGTACGGAAGTCATGCCCCCATTCCGATACGCAATGCGCCTCGTCGATAACGCAATAGCTAAACGAGCGTCCTTCCGTCTCCGACGCTCTGCGCATCTCATCACGAAACTCCTTGATCTGGAAGCGCTCGGGCGCCATGAATGCAAAAATCAACCTGCCTTCGCGTAGATCAAGCAGTGTCTTCTCCCGTTCTTGCGCATTAAGTGACGAGTTGACGTAAGCGACACAGTCGATACGGTTTCCATTAACGAGTCCGTCGTATTGATCCTTCATAAGCGATTTGAGAGGGTCAACCACTACAGCGGTGCCCGGCTGCAGCAAGGCCGAAAGCTGGTAAGTCACAGACTTACCCGAACCCGTTGGCAAAAGTCCGATCACGTTCTTGCACTGCAGTGAGCGGTTGACGATCTCAACCTGGCCTGGCCTGAAGTTCTTTTTCCTGAACAGATCCTGCATGAAGATTCGCAGGGCATCAACACGCACACTATTCTCGAAAAACTTCTCCTCGCCTTGTTCCATACGGCGCTCTCCGAGAGGTGCATACTCGATATTGCCCGAAGCATGAAAGGCTCTCTTGCTCTTTGGGGAAAGCGCCGATCTGATACATGCGCGAACCTTGGCTTGAACAACGACCTCGTCGGGCTCGCAAAACGAGCGCGACAGCATTGCGCAGTCTATGAGAGCGTCGTAGGTCTCTTCACTATCGATAGGCTTACACGGCTTCGTGAAGTCAAGCTGGCATTCGGGCGCCTTCCACAAGGAAACCTCGATGCGCGGCAGCCGCTTGTCAAGCCCGGCCAACGTGCAGAGAGCGTCGAGCTTCTCTTCAAAGTCGCGCACGGCCAGATCTGCACAATCCACGTCTCGCTCCACAAAGGCGAACTTCCAAGTGTCGGCATCAAGGGACAAGGCCCCCTCTAAGAGCATATGCAGAATCGTCTTCTGGATACGTGCGCACAGATAGGGAACAAGCGCGACGTTGAGCGCAAGCCTACCCTCTTCTTTGACCCAAAGCGCATTCTCGTAGTTTTGTTTGATGACGCTCAGGTACCCCTCGCGCGACAGCGCGTCTATCACCCCACTGTCGATATAGGCAGCGGGACTGCACACTTCCCGCGCTGGGATGCGAAAGGTCTCAAAGCGGCATTTGGCAAGCGCGTCGCCCCTCTTATCGTCAAGATACGCGTTTGCCTGCTCTTCGTGCTGTGACCCATCCACCTCGAACACAAGGCCATTTAGATCAGCACAGGAATACGGCAGCTCCAAGGAAAAATCGAGACGCTGGCCCACAAACTCCCTCGGCTTAATCCCGCAACCGTCTGACTCATGCCTCTTCAAAACAGATGTCAACGAACGCTGACACTCGACAAGTTGCAGCCAGCTCGCAGGCATAGCCGCAGCAAACCCCTTTGTTAGAAACTCGCGTTCCTCGTCGCTATCAAAAATCGTCGGTGACGAGGCGTCAAAGGCGCCTACCAACTGACTGGAAGAAAGCCGCGGATCCACGACATGAAGCGCTTGCCAAAGCATATGGGGGAAACCTGTTTTGAAGCTTGCGATGTGATAGTTCAATGCACCGATTCTCTCTGCGCTTTTGTCGATCCCCGCCTCGACACCGCCTTCCCTTAGCAGGTCGTTGACATACCGCTCCACCATATGCGATGGACGAGTGGGCATCCCGCGTGACACGAGGTTGTCCGCCACCTCCAACAACGATCGTAGCCTTGGGTCGATCTGCTGCGAAGGGGCGTCCCCATCAAACACGAGCTCAAAGAAGCTCAAGTCTTTCATGAGAAGCGAAAGCTCATTTCCTCGCTTGGGAAACTCCTTGAGAAGCAGGTCCCTAACGCTGTCGGCAACATATCCTGCTTGAAGTTGCTCGGATTTCATATGCAATGCACACCTTTGTCTAAATGAAGAAACCGATGAGGGATATCACCGCCGCAAGCACTCCTGTACCGATTGCAGCCACGACGAGCGTCTTCAACTGTTTCTCGCTCTGGGAGATTTGCAAGACCGTCTTTGCAAGGCTGTCCTCTTTCTGATTAATCATCTCGACTGACTGCATGAGGTCACCTGCCTTCTCGCAGATCAACGCGACGTCGTCAGCCGTCTTGAGAAGCTTGGCATGCGCTAACTCCGTCTGTTCTCTCAAACGGGAAAAACCTTCAGTGACTTGATTGTTCAAAGCAGATATTTGCTCGAAAGTCGCCGTTCTCTTTACAAGGTCATCAACCGCCTCAGAGATCTGGCCCATCTTCTGACCAAGCGATTCGACGTTCTCGACCACCTTTGTGATTTCAAGGCTCTCAAGGTCTTTCTCGATTCTCTCCAGTCTTTCAATCATGCCCTCAGCCGAATCCACGAGCTTTTCTGCATGCTCATGCAAAATAGCAGTTGCGTCCTTGGTTGCCTGCGAATAGGTCTCCTGCGCCACCTGCAAAGCGCCGCTTGTCTCCCTTGCAGCGTTTTTTGCATCTTCGATAGCCTTGATTGCGCTAACGAGCTGGTCGAGCTGTGTTTCCATGTCCTCGAGCTGCGCATTGAGCCTCTTGTCCGAATCATTCATATCCGACACCTCGCTTTTGCATTTTTCAAAGCGCTGAACAAAACGCAAATCACCCCGGCATCAAGCAAGTCTGTCACGCCGAAACGAAATCTCCCATAGAGTCAGACGCCTTCAAAACCTACAAGTTCTGAGGAAGGTGTTTTCATATCTCAAAGCAAGCCGACGGCACCGTTTTCAAATTTAATAAGGCTTGTTTTACAATGAGTATTGATGGGAAATATAAGCGTCAGAACTTGTGCTTTTTGACAGCAACATAACCTCTTTTTTAATCGGATACGCGCAGTTCGCAGGGCTATCACCGTTGCTGTTTGACATCTGCCTTCGCCCAGCGGTCAAAAGTGCTGACGCTGACTTTCAACCGAGCAGCAGTCTGAGCCCTTGTCATACAGCCGCCCAGATAAGACCTCCTAATCGCGGCATAGCAAGAAGGCCTCTCTATAGCCGGGCGACCAAAGCAAACGCCCCGTCCAAGCAATACTTGAACAGGGTCGTACACAATGTAGATGTTGGAGCTCGCTGAGTATTAGACAAACAAAGCTAACCACCTGCGGCTGCATGACGCTTGTTAAGACGCCGCTGGTGGCCCGATCAGCTCCGCGTCGATGCTGCCGGTTTGATATCATCTGCCCGCGCGGGTCGGCGAGGCTACCCACCTCTAGGAAAGGCGGGTGGTTCTATGACCATAGGCGACTTCATCTCGTTTATCAGCTTCTTAGTTGATTACACGATGCTCATCATCTTCATCATGGTGAGCCGCAAATAACAAGCGAGAAGCCGCCCGGTCTGCTGACTGAAGGCGGCTCCTCAACTTTCAACACATTCCATGGGTAGCCGCTGCTAGGAACAGCTCCCGACCCGTTGCCCATATTCTACTTCATCGAGCGTGTTTTTGAAGTCTGCTTTACTCTACCCGTTGG
>CAVAPV010000015.1:0-38828 GCA_963590525.1 Agathobacter rectalis | reverse complement strand
TTGACGAGCAAGATGCTATCACGGGCACTGTCGAGCCCTTGGCGCTTGTGTTCATCAAGGATTGCGTGCGCGCGACAGCGCCGCAGACCTTGGCCTACTTTGCCAAGCAGGGTGTTCGCATCAATATCATCAGCGGAGACGCGGTTGAGACGGTGAGCAACATCGCCCAGAGCGTGGGCGTGCCCGATGCAGACCGCTGCGTTGACATGTCTACCATCAAGACGCAAGAGGAGCTTGAGCGCGTGGCACGTGAATGCCGCGTCTTTGGGCGTGTGAGCCCCGACCAAAAGAAGCAGCTCGTGTTGGCGCTGCAAAAGCAGGGTCACACGGTGGCGATGACTGGCGACGGTGTCAACGACGTCTTGGCTTTGCATGCGGCAGATTGCAGCGTGGCTATGGGCAGCGGCAGCGATGCTGCGCGCAACGTAGCCAAACTTGTCTTGCTTGACGACGACTTTGCCTCTATGCCCCATGTGGTGGCCGAGGGCCGCCGTAGCATCAACAACCTGCAGCGCAGTGGCAGCCTTTTCTTGGTCAAGACGATCTTCTCTGCGTTTTTGGCTGTGGCTTTTATCATCATCCAGGCGTACTCGTACCCGTTTGTGACCATCCAGCTCACGCTCATCAGCGCGATGACCATAGGGTTGCCCAGTTTTGTGCTTGCGCTTGAGCCCAACAAGGAGCGAGTGAGGGGAGACTTCTTGCGCAATGTGGTGACCTTTGCGCTGCCGGGCGCGATGATGGTTATCGGCGCGGTGCTCATCTCGTGCGTCTACGGTGTGTTCACTGGGCTTTCGCAGGAGGAGTTCTCCACGTTGTGCGTTGTGCTGGCCAGCGTGGCGGGCCTCAACTTGGTGGTGCGTCTGTCGATTCCCTACAATCCCATCCGCGTGCTTTTGAGCATTGTGTGCATCGGTGGCACGCTTTTGGGCGTAACGGTCTTTGCCGGGGTGTTTAACATCGTTGCCTTCAACTTGCATATGTTGGTTGCAACAGGTGTGCTGGCTGTGCTGATAACGCTGCTGTTCCAGCTTCTCTACGGCATGGCAAAACGCAATCAGCAACGCTATCTGGCAGGGTTGTAAGAGCAACGAGCATGCAGCCTCAAAACTAACTGCGTTTATGTCGACTAAGCGTCTTTCTTAGGCTTCTTTGGGCAGGTACTCGATAAAGCGCTGGAGCGCGAGGGACGAGGCCCCTTGGCTGCGGTAAGCCAAGACGATATCGCGAAACACCGGCTCGGCCAGTGGTTTTACGGCGACATTGTAGGGGCAGCGCCTCAAAATCATCTCGGTGAGGATGCTTGCGCCCAAGCCTTTCTCCACCATGGCCATGATCGCGTAGTCATCCCACGCTTTGAAGGCAACCTGCGGCTTGAGCCCATGTGCTGTAAAGACGTTTTCGACTTCGGCGCCGTTGCCCTTTGCCATGATCATGAACGGCTCGCGTGCTAGTTCTGCCAACGAGACCCTGTTCTTGCGCGCCAGTTTGTGCCCTTGTGGCAGCACAGCCATCATCTGATTGTGTTCCATGAACACCGTCTCAAGCGACGGATGCACCGGCAGGGGAAGAAAGCCGCAGTCGGCATCCCCGTTGAGGATCCACTGCTCGATATCGGTGTAGTCGCCCTGCATGATCTCGAAGGTGACGTTGGGGTAGGTTTGCCTGAACTTCTTGATGATGCTGGGAAGTAACTGCGTGGCTCCGCTTGAGAACGTGGCTATGCGCACCACTCCCGAGTGCAGTCCCTGCAGCTCGTCCACGGCAACGGCAAGGTTGTCAAACTGCTCGCACAAGCTCTTTACGTAAGGGAGGATGCGCTCGCCGTCTGGCGTGAGGCTCACCCCGCCCTTGTGCCGTTCAAGGAGGTTTACCTGCCACTCGCTTTCCAGGTCTGCCACCATGCGACTCACGCCGCTTTGCGAATATCTGAGCGTCTGCGCGGCCTTAGTAAACGATCCCTGTTCAACTGTCTGCGCAAAGGCCAAATATTTGAGGATGTTGGGGTCCATTATGAGGATTCCTTCTAAAAGCAATGAGATATATTCAATAATCGCATGATACATCCTGTGGTTGAATAATCCCACGCAAATCGTAGGTAATATCACCTGTCTGCGGCCGTAGGGCCGCTTTCGTTTTAGAGAGGGGATGGTTTTATGGAGCGCTCAACTGTCGAGCTGATCGTCTTCATCATCTATCTAGCCTGTATGCTGGGCATCGGCGTCTTCTTCTTTGTTAAGGGCAAGCGCCTGGGAGGCGACAAGGAGTACTTCTTGGGCGGTCGCGAGATGGGGCCGTTTGTCACGGCGCTTTCTGCCGGCACGGCCGATATGTCCGCTTGGGTCTTGATGGGCCTTCCTACTTCCATCTATGCATTGGGCATGGGGCAGATATGGATCCCTGTGGGCCTGGCCTTGGGCTATGCCATCAGCTGGATCATCGAGGCACCGCGCCTGCGCAAGTTCTCCATCGTGGCCAACGACTCGATCACCATCCCGCAGTTTCTCACCAACCGCTTCTTGAGCTCGTCTAAGGCGCTGCAGGTTATCTGCGCGATCATCTTCTTGGTGGCCTATACCATCTACGCCGCCTCTTCTATCAAGGCCTGCGGCACGCTCTTTAACACCGTGGCCGGCATCGACACCAACATCGCCATGTACGTGGCCGCGCTCATCACCATCGGCTACGTGTTCTTGGGCGGTTTCAAGGCCGCGTGCTGGACGGACTTCTTCCAGGGTCTGCTGATGCTTGCCGCCATGATGCTCGCACCGATCTTTGCTGCCGCTATGTTGAACGGCATGGACGTCGCTCCCGTACCCGACGGCTACTACAACGTGCTCACCTCGCCGCAGGATATCCTCTCTGGTTTGGCATGGGGCCTGGGCTATTTTGGCATGCCGCATATCATCGTGCGTTATATGTCTCTGCGTTCTCAAAAGGAGATGAAGAAGTCTGCCACCGTGGCGATCTTCTGGACTGTTCTCATCGTCATCTTTGCGGCGCTCATCGGCATCATCGGCCGCCAGTTCTTGGGCTACGACCCTGTCACCGAGGAAAACTCCCTCGTGTTCATCCTCATGGTGAGGGCGATCTTCCCGGCGGTTATCTCCGGCGTGCTCTTGGCTGCGATCCTTGCCGCTTCTATGTCCACGGCAAGCGCCCAGATGCTTGCGGCAGCGTCTTCTCTGGCTGCCGATGTCTACAAGCCCTTTGTGCGCAAGGGCGATGTCACCGAGCGTGAGATGTTTTGGATGAGCCGCTGTGCCGTCATATTGATCTCTGTCGTCGCCGTGCTCATTGCCGCAAACCCTGATGCAGGCAGCATCATGAGCTTGGTGTCTAACGCCTGGGCGATCTTTGGCGCCGCCTTTGGCCCGGCTATCTTGCTCAGCCTCTTTTGGAAGCGCTTCAACTTCACGGGTGCTATCGCCGGCATCGTTGTTGGCGGCGTTGTGGATGTCTTGTGGCTCATGTTCCTCACGACCCCAACAGGTCTTTACGAGCTGCTCCCCGGTTTTGTCTTGGGTTTTGCCGCTGCAGTCGTGGCGACGCTTGCCACCAAAGCTCCCGGCGATGACGTTGCCGAGCTCTTTGACCGCGCCATGGAGTACGAGGACTAGCGCCTGCTTTTGCTTTAGCCTGGGCTAGGAGAAACAAGAAAGCCGCTCCGCAAAATGCGGGGCGGCTTTTGTATACGCTGCATGTTTTGCTGCGTTTGAGCTGCGTGTTTTACTGCGACAAACGCCCCTTACTTGACGGGACGAGTGGCGCCGACAAAGTTGCTGCGGCTGGAGATGCTGTCGATGCGAACGTACTCGCCGGTCTGGGGCGAGTGGATGAACTTCCCGTTGCCCACGTAGATGCCAACATGGGTGATGCTTGAGGTGCTCGAGCCAAAGAAGACGAGGTCGCCCTTCTTCATGTTGCTCGCGGAGACGGATTTGGTCTCGTTGAACTGCGCCTGGGCGTTGTGGGTGAGGCTTATGCCTGCTTTGGCGTAGCAGTACATGGTAAAGCCCGAGCAGTCAAAGCCCGAAGGCGTGCTGCCGCCGTATACGTACGGGGTGCCCGTGAGGCTTTTGGCGGTCTTGAGGGTTTTGGTGACCTTGGCAGTTTTGGCTGCCTTGGCTTGCGCCTTTGCCTGCTTGATAACGGCGGAGGCGACGTTTTCCATCTGCGAGGCTTCTTCTTGCGTGGCCGCGTAGTCTGCGGCGCGCGCCATCGTGCGCTCGACGGTTGCGCTGGTGCCCATGGGCATTGCGCTGATGGTGACATTGGCAGAGCTTGCTGTTGTTGCAGAGCTGCCGGCGATTCCAGAGATGCTATCTGCAAATGCCGCAGGCGAGCAGGCAAGAGATCCTGCCGATAACGCCATCGTTGCTGCCAGGGCCAAGGCGCTTGCCTTGCCGGCGGTGGTGCGGGCATTGCCAAAGATCCGGGTTCGCTTGTTAATCATGTTTCTCCCTAGAACGGGGACAGGACAGTCAGCGGCGCCTTTGTGCGTTTGGTGAACATATGGCGAGCTGACTACTGTTGCGCGTTGGGTGCGTTTGAGCTTGGTTGCGCAACGGCAGGAAAGAGATTACGGGTCTTGCCAGTGCATAAGGGGCCGCATCGGTTGATATTCACAAGGAGCCTAGGAGCTCTCCACAAAAGCCCCATTCTTTTGACAGCAGATGCTTTTTGTGTCTGCAAGGGGTTAAATCGCCTATGTGGCGGCTTTTTAGCTCTTGCTAACACAAGATATTGACGTGCAATTTCTCTATAAATGGTTGGCTCAAAGTCAAATCTGCATTGACGCGCTGTCCAAGGTTTCTTCATAAGCCCTGCTCAGCGCTACAAAAATTGCAAGGGTTGGCGATAATCAAAAATTTTTTTTGCACAAAATTAAGGCCTCTTAAGAAAATTTTATTTTAACTAGCGATATATAGACCTTCATCTGCAAGATTCGCTTTTGTTTTTGCGAGCATATGTGTAGAGATGTGTGCAGATATGAGGTGAGGCGACCCCGTGTGTGCGCCTGCAGATGCAGATACCGCCTGTGCCAATCTTGCTCTTTAGGGGGATTCGTTTGCTTGCGCGAGATAAACGGGCTTGCTCCACGGTAGAATGTTTGGATGCAAAAGCCGCCCTGAGCGGCAGCTTACGTTATTGAGCCTATTCAAGGAAGGCAGGCCTCATGGTCTCACGCGTGTATGTCGAAAAGAAGCCGGGCTTTGATGTAGAGGCGCAGCAGCTTTTGGGTGAGCTGCGCAGCATCTTGCAGATCGATGCTTTGAGCGGAGTGCGTCTGGTTAACCGCTACGACGTAGAGGGGATCAGTGAGGAGCTCTTCTCCCAGTGCGTGCCCACTGTTTTTAGCGAGCCACAATCCGACGATGTGAGCTTTGAGCTGCCAGATGCCGCCGGTGCTACCGTCTTTGCTGTTGAGTATCTGCCCGGCCAGTTTGACCAGCGGGCAGACTCGGCAAGCGAGTGCGTGCAGCTCATCAGCTGCGGCGAGCGCCCCGACGTGCGCAGCGCCAAGGTCTACTACCTGCAAGGCGATCTCTCTGCGGCAGATGTTGATGCCATCAAGCACTACGTGATCAACCCCATCGAGGCGCGCGAGGCATCTTTGGATACCGTCGCCACCCTCAAGATGGAGTATCCGCAGCCCGAGTCCGTCGAGGTTTTGGAGGGCTTTGACAAGCTCGACGCCGCGGGCCTGCAGGCCTTTATCGATGAGCGCGGGCTGGCTATGGACCTGGCAGATATCACGTTCTTCCAGGCTTATTTCCGTGATGAGGAGAAGCGCTGCCCCACCATCACCGAGGTCAAGATGGTGGATACCTACTGGTCTGACCACTGCCGCCATACCACCTTCAACACCGTGCTCGAAGACGTCACTATCGACGACCCCAAGGCGCAAGCTGCCTTTGACCGCTACATGGAGCTGCGCCACGAGCTGGGCCGCGATCACAAGCCCGTCTGCCTCATGGATCTGGGCACGATCGGCGCACGCTACCTCAAGGCCAAGGGCATCCTCAAAAACCTCGACGAGTCAGAGGAAATCAACGCCTGTACCGTCAAGGTCAAAGTTGACGTAGATGGCCAGGAAGAGGACTGGCTGTATCTCTTCAAGAACGAGACGCACAACCACCCCACCGAGATCGAGCCCTTTGGCGGTGCGGCTACCTGCGTGGGCGGCGCTATCCGCGACCCGCTCTCCGGCCGCTCTTACGTCTACCAGGCCATGCGCGTCACCGGCGCGGCCAATCCCTTGGCCCCGGTGAGCGAAACCATCCCCGGCAAGCTCCCGCAACGCAAGCTCGTCACTACGGCTGCAGCAGGATATTCCAGCTACGGCAACCAAATCGGCCTTGCAACGGGCCAGGTCAACGAGCTTTATCATCCCGGTTATGCCGCCAAGCGCATGGAGATCGGCGCCGTTGTGGCGGCTACGCCCGCATGGCACGTGCGCCGCGAGACACCGGCTGCGGGCGACGCCATCATCTTGCTGGGCGGTCGCACCGGTCGCGACGGCATCGGCGGCGCTACCGGTTCTTCCAAAGCTCACACTGCGTCTTCTATCGAGACCTGCGGCGCCGAGGTCCAAAAGGGCAACGCGCCTGTTGAGCGCAAACTGCAGCGTTTGTTCCGCCGCGGCGAAGCCTGCAAACTTATCAAGCGCTGCAACGACTTTGGCGCAGGCGGCGTATCCGTTGCCACGGGCGAGATCGCAGACGGCCTGCTCATCAACCTGGATACCGTCCCCAAGAAGTATGAGGGCCTTGACGGAACAGAGCTTGCCATCGCCGAGTCCCAAGAGCGCATGGCCTGCGCTGTTGCCCCGCAAGATGTCGAGGAGTTCATGGGCTATGCTCGCGAGGAGAACCTCGAGGCGACTGTCATCGCCACGGTGACGGCCGAGCCGCGTTTGGTCATGACCTGGAACGGGGATGAGATCGTCAACGTCTCGCGCGAGTTCCTCAACTCCAACGGTGCTCCCAAGAGCGCCAAGGTCCATGTCTGCGAGAGCAAGGCCTACAGCATTCCATGGGAGGGCGATACCCTGGCGCGGCGCATGACCAGCTTGGTAACGGATATGAATATCGCCTCCAACAAGGGCCTGGCAGAGCGCTTTGACTCCACCATCGGCGCAGCTACCGTGCTCATGCCCTTTGGCGGCAAGAAGCAGCTCACGCCCTCCATGGCGATGGTGGCCAAGATGCCCGTGGACGGAGAAACCACGACGTGCTCGGGCATGGCATGGGGCTTCAACCCCTATCTGTCCGAGGCCGACCAATACACCGGCGCCTACCTTGCAGTCGTTGAGTCTGTGAGCCGTCTGGTGGCCGCGGGTTTCAAGATGGAAGACACCTACCTCACCTTCCAGGAGTACTTTGGCAAGCTGCGCGATGCAGAAAAATGGGGCAAGCCTACCTCGTCTCTGCTGGGTGCGCTCATGGCTCAGATCGATCTGGGCGTGGGCTCCATCGGCGGCAAAGACTCCATGTCCGGTTCGTTTGAGGATCTGGATGTTCCTCCCACGCTGGTGAGCTTTGCCACGGCTGTGGGTAGCATCGATCGCATCGTCTCCCCCGAGTTCAAGAAGGTCGGCTCTCCTGTCGTATGCATCCAGCCTGCCTATCCCGCCCAGGGCATCATCCCCACGGCTGCGGGCATGAACGACGCCTTGGCATTGGTAGAAGAGCTCATCGGCAGCAAGGACGTGCTCTCGGTGAGCGCATGCGGTTACGGCTGCGACGCCGAGGCCATCTTCAAGATGTGCGTGGGCAACGGCATCGGCGTTCATCTGGATGCAATCAACAGCGCAGACGAGCTCTTTACCCCCGCTTACGGCAGCTTTGTTGTGGAGCTTGCAGAGGATATGGAGATCGAGGCCGGCAGCAACGTCCAAGTGACGCGTATCGGCACGACTACGGCTGCCTATGTCTTGGAGGCCTGCGGCGAGACCATCGACTTGGCGCAGCTTCAGGAGGCTTGGGAAGCCAAGATGGAGCCGGTGTTCCCGTATCGTGCGGCGGGCGAGAGCGTTGAGACCATCAGCGACAGCACCCACACCCCGCTCACCTTCTCTACCACGCTGGCCAAGCCGCGCGTCATCATCCCGGTGTTCCCGGGCAACAACTGCGAGTTCGATGTGGCGCGTGCCTTCCGCCGCGCAGGAGCCCACGCAGAGACGCTGGTTATCAACAACCTGACTCCCAACGCCGTTGCCGAGTCTGTCGAGGCGCTTGCCGGCGCTATCAAGAACAGCCAGATCGTCATGATCCCCGGTGGTTTTTCCGGTGGCGACGAGCCGGACGGCTCTGCCAAGTTCATCACGGCGTTCTTCCGCAACCCGGCAGTCACAGAGGCTGTACGCGACCTGCTCAACAACCGCGACGGCTTGATGCTGGGCATCTGCAACGGCTTTCAGGCTCTCATCAAGCTGGGCTTGGTGCCCTACGGCGATATCGTGGATATGACCAGCGAGTGCCCCACGCTTACGTTCAATAAGATCGGCCGCCATCAGAGCCGCTTGGTGCGTACGCGCGTGGCTTCCAACCTGAGCCCGTGGCTGAGCCGCTGCGAAGTGGGCGATATCCACAACATCGCCATCTCCCACGGCGAGGGCCGCTTTGTGGCAAGCGACGAGCTGCTGGCAAAGCTCAAAGCCAATGGTCAGATCGCGACCCAGTATGTTGACGAGAACGGCGTTGCCGGCATGGGCCTTGACGTCAACCCCAACGGCGCTGTCTTGGCGGTCGAGGGTATTACCAGCCCCGATGGCCGCGTGATGGGCAAGATGGGTCACACCGAGCGCGCAGCCAACGGGCTGTATCTCAACGTGCCCGGCAACAGCTTCCAGCCGCTCATCGAAGGCGGTGTGGGTTACTTTACCGAGTAGCTCGCAGGTTACCTGCAACACAGTTTGGGCAATTGGTGAGGCGGCTCCGCTTGGGGTCGCCTCTTCTTGTATCAGGGAGATAATTTACCCAGCCAATTTGGAACAAATGTTCGTATTGATGCTATACTCTCTCCACCAAGTCGAGGGAGGCTCAATGGCAATCAGTGTTTATGCAAGTCAAAAGGGATGTGCGCGTCGTCTTTCTTCCAAACGCGCCAAGCGCCGCATGGCCAACAGCGCATGGGATCAGCATCGCTATGCCTTGCCAAAGCGTCCGGGCGGTAGGGCACCGGTTGCCAATGAAGTTGCGGCATCTTTAGATAGCAGGAGGGGGTAGCTGATGAATTTGATCAACCAGTTGCGTGCGTATCAGCCCTATAACGAGCAAGAGGCAGCAGACAAAGAGGTGATACTTGCAGCGTTAGAGGGCAACAGCCCAGCCTGCTTTGAGCGCAGCGCCCAAGCGCATATGGCATGCTCTATATGGACGATAAGCCCCGATGCAAGCCAGACGCTTGCGGTGTATCACAACATCTACGACTCTTGGAGTTGGATAGGCGGCCATGCAGACGGGCAGCAAGATCTTGCTGCTGTTGCCTTGCGCGAGCTCGAGGAGGAGACAGGCGTCAAGGGCAGCCTGGTTGCCTGCGGCAAAGGCGGCATCTTCTCATGCGAGGTGCTCACGGTTGACGGGCACGTCAAGCGCGGAGCATATGTCTCGTCACATCTGCATCTCAACGTGACCTATCTTGCCCTTGCAGATCCGCAAGATCGCGTGCGCAAAAAGGCAGACGAGAACTCCGCCGTGAGCTGGATGCCGCTCGAGGAGCTCTATAGGCGCAGCACAGAGCCATGGATCAAAGAGCGTATCTATCGCAAGCTCATCGACAAGACCAATTCGCCCCTGGTTCAAGAGGCTATCAAGAACTGCAGGCAAGGCATGCTTGGCAGTTGCAAGTCGTGAGGTTAGCGAGCTTAAAGATGGCGGCTGCAAACGGGTATGGGCAACGTCTACAAAGGGATGCGGTTAGCGGTTGCAAGTAGACCCGTGCGGCATCGCTTACCTAGATGCGTTTCTCCATCCAAGAGGCAACGTCATCCATGACTTCTACCTTGCCGTCTTCATTGAGGATCTCGTGGCGCATATTGGGATAGAGCTTGACCTCGATATCTTTGACGCCTGCGTCTTGAGCGAGCTTTGCAGCGGTGCGCACGCCTTTGCCGCATTCGCCCACGGGGTCATGCTCGCCGGCAATGTAGAGCAACGGCAGGTCTTTGGGGTAGGAGGCAACGCAGTTCTTGTTTGCTGCTTCTTTGGTGGCGCTGGTGAGCGCAGCATAGGCGCCCACGCTAAACATGAAGCCGCAGTGCTCGTCGGCTAGGTAGGCGTCAACGTTGTCTGTGTTATGAGACAGCCAGTCCACACTGGTCCTGGGGTTGTCTATTGCCTTGTTGTAGCCGCCGGCTGCCAGCCCGTCTACCAGCTTGCTGCGGTGGTTTGCACCTTGAAAAATGCCTATTACGTGGCAAAGCGCATTGCCTGCACCGCTCAGAGCGCAAGGAGGGTTTCCCGTGCCGCATATAACGGCCCCAGACAAACCTTTGCCGTAGCGGGCAAGGTAGCAGCGCGTGATAAAGCTGCCCATGGAGTGTCCAAAGATAAAGTAGGGAAGCCCTGCGTAACGTTTGGAGATGATGCTGTTGAGCGTGTGCACGTCCTCGATGAGGATGTCTTTGCCGTGCTTCATCGGCATATGCCCTAGCAGCTCGTCATCGGTGACGCTTTTGCCGTGTCCTAGGTGGTCGTGCCCGCAAACCGCAAAGCCCCGGGCTGCCAGAAAGCGCGCAAACTCGCCGTAGCGGTCTATGTGTTCTGCCATGCCATGGACCAGCTGGACCACAGCCTTGGGGGCGTTTGCGTTGCTGCGCCAGGTGCGTGCCCGTATCTTTGTGTCCTTGGCCTGGCTGTCAAAGTAGAACTCGGCGCTCTCTATGCTCACGGGCATTCTCCCTAACTGCGGGGTCTTCCTATGAAGATGATCTTGCTGTCGTTCTCAAGCGATTTCTTGCTTTCTGATGCGATCACGCTGTAACGGTAGCGCACGGCGCTCCCAGACTCGTAGTCGGAGGCATGCAAGACGCGTCCGCCGCCAACGTACATGGCAACGTGGTAGATGCTGTCTAGGTCTTTGGTGTTGCTGTAAAAGATCAGGTCCCCTGCGCGCAGCTTTTTGATGGAGATAGGGCCCTCAGACACGGTCTTGCCTTGGCTTTTGAGGTACTTGGCCTGGTCTGCCGCTGTGGGAGACCAAGACAAAGTCCACGATCCGCTCCCAAGCTTGGTGTTTGTCTGCGCCCAGGCGCGTCCGGTAAACGAGCTGCAATCGCGGTAGCCGTCTTTCATGCGCTTGGATTGGCTGTACTGGATCGTGCCAAGGTTGTAGTCGGCCAGGGCATACGCCGTAGCTTTGCAAGCTTTGCGATGCACGACGTCGACATTGCACGATACCGTGACGGTTTTTTTGGTGATGCTCGAGGTCGTCGTGGCTTTGATCTTGCAAATGCCCTTTTTGAGTGCGGTCACGGTTCCGTTCTCATCGACAGTGGCGATATCCGGTTTGGTCGAGGTCCAAGTGATGTCTCCGCTTGCGTGGCTTATCGAAAGCTGCGTTGTGGCGATGCTGGCGTTTTTATCGCTATAGGGTGCGAGAACGATGTTTTGCGTGGTAAAGCTTGTAAAGCGCAACCGTGCGGTAAAGGTGTACTCCGTGCAGTGACGCAATACGCCCTTCTTGCTAAGAAAGCTCTGCCTGACAACTATCTTGTGGTTGCCGGGGCCCCAGGTCTCGATATAGGCCTTGTTATTGGTGAAGTCGGTCCAGACAAGCTGGCTTGCGTTGGGGGCGTAGCTGTCGCTTGCAAGCTCGACTTTGCATGAGGTGTATTTATGAGCTTTGCCAGCCTTGGTGAGCCATTCGTCCAAGGGAACGACATATGTGGCATGCTCAGAATATTTTGAGAGATTGGTTTTCTCGGTTCTTTTGCTATTAGTGTTGATGACGCTTTTTGATACGTCGACGACGCTTGTGGTGGCTTGCGTTGCCATGGCAGTTGCAGGACAGGCGCAAAGACCGATGCCCAAGCAGAGACCTGCTGTTGCTGCGATTGCTGCGTTTTGGCTGCGTTTGGCGAGCATGTGCTCCCTTTCTACGTCACAAGCGTATTAATAGTACCCCATGACATGGGCTTTGTCTTTTGCCAGGGTGGAAGCTTGGCTGGCGCATTGTGTGGCCAGGCGTCTTAGGGCTGCCTCGGCTTAAAAGGCATGCGCCCGTGAGTGACTTTGAGAGGAGACTCGTTTTGGATACGATTCGAAATCTGGGCCCCGGCCTGCTGCTTTGCGCTGTTTTGGCCATTCCCTGCTATGCGGCAGGTGTGGCGTTGCCCGTGGTGGGAGGCCCGGTTTTTGGCATCTTGCTGGGAATGATTGTGGCCGCGGTATGGGTCAAGCGCCCGGCTCAGGTGGAAGACGGCATCAAGTTCACCTCTAAGAAGGTGCTGCAGTATGCCGTTATCCTGCTTGGCTTTGGGCTCAACCTGATGCAGATCGCGCAGGTGGGTGTGAGCTCTCTGCCGGTGATCGTATCCACCATCGCCACCTCGCTCATCGTGGGCTATGCGGGCTGCAAGCTCATGAATGTTCCCGGTAAGACGGCAACGCTTGTAGCGGTTGGAAGCTCCATCTGCGGCGGCAGCGCCATTGCCGCTACTGCCCCGGTCATCAAGGCAAAAGATGAGGAGGTGGCGCAGTCTATCAGCGTTATCTTCTTGTTCAACGTCATCGCCGCACTTGTGTTTCCCACATTGGGCACCATGCTGGGGCTGAGCAACGAGGGCTTTGGCTTGTTTGCCGGCACGGCGGTCAACGATACCTCGTCGGTCACAGCCGCCGCCGCTGCTTGGGATGGCATGCACCCCGGCGCCAACGCGCTCGATCAGGCAACTATCGTCAAGCTCACGCGCACGCTCGCGATTATCCCCATCACGCTTGTTTTGGCGCTTTGGCAGGTGCATCTGGCTAAACGAGAGGCAGATTGCGAGCAAGGCAAAGGCAAGCTGGGTAACTTTAGTCTCAAGCGAGCGTTTCCCATGTTCATCTTCTGGTTCTTGGTCGCCGCCTGCATCACCACCGCATGCGGCGCTGCAGGTGTTGACGCGGCGGTGTTCACCCCGCTCAAAACGCTCTCCAAGCTCCTCATCATCATGGCCATGCTGGCTATTGGCCTTAACACCAATGTGGTCAAGCTCGTCAAAAGCGGCGGCAAACCCATCGCTTTGGGTGCCTGCTGCTGGATTGCAATCGCCGCTGTGAGCTTGCTTGCCCAGCATATGCTCGGGTTCTGGTAGAGAGGTTGCCTTCTGGTGTGCCAGACTGTTTCTTTAGCGTGTGAAAGCCGACTGCTATTTGATAGATGCGACAGGTTTTCACATGTGCACTTGTGAACTCTCGGGTTGCAGCGTGATATTATTACATTGTAATAATATCAACTACAATCGAGGTCATCATGCATACAACGGTGAGCGCTCGGCTTGATTCGGACGTGAAAACTCAAGCTGAGCAGATTCTCTCCAAATTGGGAATCTCCCACACTGCCGCTATCTCGGCTCTGTACTCGCAGATCGTATTGCAGCAGGGCCTGCCTTTTGAACTGCGTATTCCGCAAGAGGCAAAGGCGCCAAGCAAAGATACCTGTGGTCTTACCTGTGCCATGCGCGACGCCGTGGAATATGTTGCCAAGAAGTACGGAGTCGAGCGGGTGTGGGCTTTTGGATCGCGCGCACGGGGTGAAGCAACGTCTGAAAGCGATTTGGACTTGCGTATCGACAAAGGCGATATGCGCGGGATGGAGATAGGCGGCTTCGTCTATGATCTGGAGCAAATGATCGGCGTATCGGTTGATGTGTCCACAACGCGCTCCTTGCCCGAGGAGTTTCTTGCATCGATTAAGAAAGACGAGGTGCTTCTTTATGAACGAGAAAGAAGCTAGCGCGCTTTCTCAGATCTCCTCTTATTGTGAAAAGATCAGACTGGCTCGCCAGAAATTTTTTCCCACCAAGGATTTGTTTGACGAAGAGTCGCTTTATCGCGATGGATGTGCCTTCTATGTTCAGCAGATAGGCGAGCATGTGAACGATTTGTCAGACGGGTTCATTGCGGCGCATCCTGAGGTCCCCTGGCATCAGATAAGGGGGTTTCGAAACGTTATTGCACACGCGTATGGAAATGTTGACGCAGAGGTCCTTTGGGAGACGATTGATGAGGATGTTCCTCGGCTGGCAAAGTTCTGCGAATCCTTGTTGGGTAAATAAAGGGCTCATGTGTAAACGTCGCTTGCGTTGTTTTGTGCTGCTTCCCAAAGTTCTTGCCCGATAAAGACCTTAAGCGCGCCTTCGTGTTTTGCGAGGGCGCGTATACTTTTGCGATTATTGGAAACCGAGGTCTTTACAGGAGGACAAAGACGTGAAGGAGCTGGAAGAGCGCATCTTGCGCGACGGCGTTGTCAAAGCAGAGGGGGTCTTGAAGGTCCCGAGCTTTCTCAACCACCAGATGGACGTCGAGCTCATCGATGCCATGGGTGCCGAATGGGCGCGCAAGTTTGCGGGCAAGCAGGTAGACAAGATCTTGACGATCGAGGCGAGCGGCATCGGCATCGCAGCGCTGGCAGCGCGCCATTTTGGCAACTGCCCGGTGGTCTTTGCAAAAAAGTCGCAGTCTATCAACCTTACGGGCGACCAGTACTGCACCAAGGTCCAGTCCTTTACACACGGCCGCGTTTTTGACGTCATCGTCTCAAAGGACCTCTTGAGCGCTGGCGAGCACGTGCTCATCATCGACGACTTCATGGCGATGGGCGCAGCTCTCAACGGCTTGCTCGAGATCGTCGAGCAAGCAGGCGCCGTAGTCGAGGGCATCGGCATCGCCATCGAGAAGGGCTTCCAACCCGGTGGCAAGTCTTTGCGCGAACGCGGCTACCAGCTGGAGTCTCTGGCTATCGTCGAGGAGCTTCGCCCGGATACGGGCGAGGTCGTCTTCCGCAAGCAGGAGGACTAGACGTGGCAGAGAAAAAGACCCTATCCGCAGACCTCCAGACGCTTGATGCCAAGATTCCCTGGATTGCCGGCGTCCCGTATGGCATCCAGCATGTCTTGGCGATGTTTGTCGCAAACTTGGCGCCTATCGCCATCGTTGCTGCCGCATCCGGCATCCAAGATGCAACGATGCTCATTCAATCGGCAATGCTCATCGCCGGCATCGGTACGCTCATCCAGTTGTTTCCCGTGTGGCGCATAGGCAGCGGGCTTCCCATCGTCATGGGCGTGAGCTTTACCTTTGTCTCTGCCATGTGCTCGGTGGGCGCGACCATGGGCTACGGCTATGCCCTGGGTGCCGTCATCGTGGGCGGTTGCTTTGAGGGTGTGCTGGGCCTGCTTGCCAAGTACTGGATCCGCATCGTCACGCCTATCGTTGCTGCATGCGTCGTCACGTCGATCGGCTTCTCGCTGCTCAGCGTTGGCGCCACCAGCTTTGGCGGCGGCAGCGGTGCGGAGGATTTTGGCGCCTGGTACAACCTCTTGCTGGGCACTGTGTCCCTTGTGGCATGCCTTGCCTTTCAGATGTTTGCCCCCAAGGGCATCCGCCAGCTCTCTGTCTTGTTTGGCCTGATCATCGGCTACATCGTGGCTATCCCGCTGGGTGTGGTCGACTTCTCCGGCTTTAGCAACCTCCATCTGCTGAGCCTTCCCGCCATCGCCTTCTTGGACCCTGCGCTGACCCCGCAGTTTGCCGTAGGCCCCATCATTACCGTCGCCATCATCTTCTTGGTATCGGCAACCGAGACCATCGGCGACACCAGTGCGCTCGCCATCTCCGGCTTGCATCGCCAGGTCACCAAGAAGGAGCTCTCCGGCTCTATCGCCTGCGACGGCTTCATCAGCGCCTTGGGCGGTTGCTTGGGCTCCACTCCCATCACCTCCTTTAGCCAAAACGTCGGCTTGATCGGCCTTACCGGCGTTGTCAACCGTCGCGCTATTGCAACGGGTGCCATCATCTTGGTTGCCGCCGCCTTTGTCCCAGCTGTTGCCGCTGTTTTCAACAGCCTCCCTGACGCTGTGTTGGGTGGTTGCACCATCATGATGTTTGGCAACATCGTCGTCGCCGGCTTCCAGATGATGGAGCGCGCCGGCTTCACGCATCGCAATCTCACCATCGCTGCTTTGAGCTTGTCTATCGGCATCGGCTTTACGCAGGTGAGCGACATCTTTGTCAACACTCCGCAGCTGTTCCAAGACGTCTTTGCCGCCAACTGCGTGGCCGGCGTCTTTGTGGTGGCTATCATCGCCAACCTCATCTTGCCCCAAGACTCTGCTCCTGTTGTCGAAGCTGCTCAGGCTGCTGCGCGCGCCGGCGCTCAGATCCGCGATGTCGAGCAGGGCACTGCCGCAACCGCGTCAAGCGCTGTGCAGGAGATGCCTGCCGCTACGACTAAGCAGGCCGCTGATGCAAGCGTCGATACCGCGTCTGCATCTGACGATGCGACGGGCAACGTCTAGCCTTCAAAGCGCTCTCGGTCGTTCCAATCCGGCTCTGTCTTAGCCGCCAAGGTTGCCTGGTGCAGCTTTGACGGCTTTCTTTTTTAGCCATGCCTGACATCACAAACAAGCCTCTGACCTGCGATGTTTCATTTGCCTATCTTTCAGTAAAGAGAGCTTTAACACAGTTGAAACCAAAACGCGCATCGGCTGCCTAGAATGTGTCAATGCAGGCGAACGCTAGGCGCCTGCATATATCCAATTGACTTCCCAAAGGGGGAACAAGATGACCTACGCACAGAGGGTTCTTGAGCAGATCAAGGTTCGCGACGCCGACCAGCCCCTGTTCATCCAAGCAGTTGACGAGGTTTTGAGCACGCTCCAGCCTGTTTTGGACGCGCATCCCGAGTACGAGGAGGCAAAGCTGCTCGAGCGCATCACCGAGCCCGAGCGCGTCATCATGTTCCGCGTCCCTTGGATCGACGACGAGGGCAAGCCGCAGGTCAACCGCGGCTACCGCGTCGAGTTCAACTCTGCCATCGGGCCCTACAAGGGTGGTCTGCGCTTTAACCCCACCGTCAACTTGGGCATGCTCAAGTTCTTGGGTTTTGAGCAGATCCTCAAAAACTCCCTGACCACCCTGCCCATGGGCGGTGGCAAGGGCGGCTCCGACTTTGACCCCAAGGGCAAGTCCAACAACGAGATCATGCGTTTTTGCCAGTCCTTTGCCACCGAGCTGCAGCGCCATATTGGTCCTGACACCGATGTTCCCGCTGGCGACTTGGGCGTTGGCGGCCGCGAGGTCGGTTACATGTTTGGCCAGTACAAGCGCATCCGCAACGAGTTCACCGGCGTCTTGACCGGCAAGGGCCTGCAGTTTGGCGGCTCTTTGGCCCGTACCGAGGCCACCGGTTACGGTCTGGTCTACATGGTCGCCGAGCACCTCAAGTGCACGGGCGATTCGTTTGAGGGCAAGACCGTCGTCGTCCACGGCTCTGGCAACGTCGCTATCTACGCTGCCCAGAAGGCCGAGCAACTGGGCGCCAAGGTCATCGCCGTCTCTGACACCAAGGGCTGGGTGCGCGATGACGAGGGCATCAGCGTTGCCGCTTTGGAAGAGATCTACAACAAGAAGCGCTCCGGTCATGACAAGGGCGTCTCTTTGGCCCTGTACCCCGAGATCGCTGGCCGCGGCACCTTTACCGCTGGCGATGGCCGCGCTGTCTGGCAGATCCCCTGCGACATCGCCCTGCCCTGCGCCCGTGAGAACACCATCCTGCTCGAGGACGCACAGGCTCTGGTTGCAAACGGCGTGAAGATCGTGGGCGAGGGCGCCAACATGCCCACCGTCACCGAGGCCATCAACTACTTCCAGGAAAACGGCGTCGTGTTCTTCCCCGGCAAGGCTGCAAACGCCGGTGGCGTCGCAGTCTCCGGTCTCGAGATGTCCCAAAACGCCGGCCATATCTCTTGGACCTTTGACGAGGTTGACGGCAAGCTCAACGACATCATGATCAGCATCTACCATGCATGCGACGATGCCGCCAAGAAGTACGGCAAGGAAGGCGACTTTGTCACCGGCGCTAACATCGCCGGCTTTGAGAAGGTTGCCGAGGCCATGATGGCTCAGGGCCTGGTCTAAGGCTTATCTGATTGCTTGGCCAAGTGCCAAATAGGGCGACATAGCACCTGTACGAAGGGACCCCGGCAGGGGTCCCTTCTTTATGCGGCGCTCGTTTTGCGCTGCGATATGCGATGTGCCTGTGCAGGCCGTGAGCCGCAGGCTTCAGGCCTGCGCACCCGGCGATTGCCTGCAAGCGCCGTCTGCTTGCTATCCCTCGTGCTTTGCCTTGGCGTCCATGATCAGCATCTGGAGGCGGTTTTCGATGTTGGCATGCGCTACGTCTGGGTCGTAGTCAAGCGGCAGGATCTGGGCATCGGGGTAGAGCTCTTTGAGCTTCTTGGTGATGCCGCGGCCTACGACATGGTTGGGCAGGCAGCCAAACGGCTGCAAGATGATGAAGGCGCGGCAGCCCTTTTGCGCATGATGCAAGATCTCTGCGGGGATGAGCACACCCTCGCCGGCGTCAAAGGTGTGGTGCACGATGGGGTCGCTCGCCTTGACGATGTCTTGCATGCGGGCAGCGGGCTCGTAGAGCGGATGAGCGCAGGCGATCTTGTCGCAGGTTGCGTGCGCCACGTTGAAGGCGTTGTTACACACGCGGAAGTTGACCTTGTAGTCCAAGGGTTTGTTGAGCTTGTACTCTTTGACCTGGCAGTCCTTGTAGAAGTACGTCTTGCGGATGACGTCGGTCATGCGCGCTTCCACAACCTCCATGCCGTTTTGCTCCAAGAACAGCTCGATGTCGTGGTTGGAGCCGGGGTGGAAGTTGAGCAGGTACTCGCCCACGATGAGCACGCGCGGCTTGGGGTTGCTGCGGTCGTATCTGACGTTTTTCATCAGCTCTATGGCTTGCGCAAAGCCCTTCTTCATGCCGGGGATGCCGCCGTCTTCAAGACCCTGCATAGTGAGCTTTAAGCCGCGGTCAAAGGCGGCGTTGGCACTGCCGGGCTCAAGCTCGTAGGGGCGGATCTTGCGCAGCAGCTCTTCTAACACGTCGATCATCGGCAGGCCAAACGCGATGCGGATGGCTGTGGGCAGGCTCATCTTGAAGCCGGGGTGCACGTTGTGGAAGTCCACGTCGTCGTTGGTGACGATGGGCACCTGCGGGTAGCCGGCATCGTCGAGCGCCTTGCGCAGCAGGGCCGTGTAGTGGGTGAGGCGGCAGTCGCCGATGTACTTGCCCATGCCTATGGCCACGGTGTCTGGGTCCCAATCGCCGCTCTCGAGCGCGGCCAGGGCCTCGCCGATGACGATCTGGCAGGGGAAGCAGATGTCGTTGTGCACGTAGAGCTTGCCGAGGCGTATGGCCTCGTCGCGGCCAACGGGCAGGCTCACGGCGTTGAGCCCCTGGCGGCGGAAGGCGGCCGTCATGAGCATGGAGAACGCATGCGAGGTGTTGGGCACGAGCACGGTCTTTTCTTGCGGCCCGCCTGTGCGCATCTCCTTGGTGAACTTGGAGTGGTACGGGTCTTGCAGATCGTGTACTTCGAGGCGCGAGCTTGCCACGTGGCGCGTGTTGACGGTGTCGATAAAGCTCCTCACGCGTATGCGCAACGGCCCTGCGATGTCGCTTTCGTCGACCTTGAGCACCAAGGGACTCTTGTTGCTCGTCTCCTTCATGATGCGGATGATCTCATCGGAGAGATAGGCGTCGTGGCCGCAGTTGAAGTTGACGATCTGCACGTACTCCAGATGCTCGCTTCTTGCGGCGATGAGCGCGGTGGAAAGCATGCGCGCGTGGAAGTTGTTGACGACGTCGAGCAGGCTGTTTGAGAGGTCTGCGGTGTGGATGCCGCCGATGGAGTCTGCCGTAAGCACGGGAATGCCCAGCTCAGTGAAGATCTTGGGCAGGTCGTGGTTGACGAGGTCGTCGTTTTGGTAGGGGCGGCTTGCCAACACGACGGCGTACTTGCCGCTTGCCTGCGTTTGCTCCATCACCTCAAGCCCGCGCTCTTCCAGTTGTTTGGAAAACGAGCTTTGCGCGGCGTCTGCCATCTGCACGGCGCGGCGGGTGAGTGCGGCGTCGATGCCAAACTGGTCGCTCATCCACTTGGTGAGCTGACGGTCGCGGTCTTGGCTGGTGTACCAGTGCCACAGCGGGCAGTCAAACGGCACGCCCCAGCGTTGCGTGGGGTTGTCGGAGTTGTTGACCACCATGGGATAGCCTTTGACCACGGCGCACATGCTCTCTGCCGTGGTCGAGGTGCCCTCGCTTTTGACGACGGTGATGATGGGCATGAAGATGCGGTCGACCTTTGACTTGACCAGGCTGCGGATGTGCCCGTGCACGAGCTTTGCCGGAAAGCATACCGTGTCGCTTGTGACCGCCTGCAGGCCGTCTTCGTAGATGCGGCGCGTAGAAAGCGGGCTCAGCTTGACGTCAAAGCCCAGCGCCTTCCAAAACGTCGTCCAAAACGGCGCCGTGTCCCACATCGCCAGCACGCGCGGCAAGCCGATGGTGACATTGCGTTTGTCGCAAAGCTGATCGTAGGGGTAATCCGCAAAGAGGAGCTGCTTGCGCTCTTCAAAGAGGTTGGGCACGGCGTCTTCTTTCGCGTTGGCGCTTTTGAGCTGCTCGCGCACCTGGCTGTCTTTGGGGTCTCCTACGATCTCTCCCTTGCTGCAGCGGTTGCCAGTGATGTAGGTGCTGCCGTTGCTAAAGGATATGAGCGTGCGGTTGCAGTGGTTGGCGCAAAACGGGCAGGTCAGGTTTGACTCTTGCGTGTAGGTAAGCGCATCGACCCCTTCAAGACCGATAAAGCTGCTCTTGGGCAGTGCACCGCTGGCGTCGCGCTTTGACTCCATGTGCTCGCGCGTGAGCATGGCGGCGCCTAACGCACCCATGAGCCCGGGGTAGGGGGCTCGCATGACCTCGCGGCCAACGTGCTCCTCAAACGCGCGCAAGACGGCGTCGTTTAGAAACGTGCCGCCCTGCACCATGATCTTGGTGCCCAGGCGGTCCAGGTTACTCAGGCGGATGACCTTGGTAAAGACGTTTTCTATGATGGAACGGCACAGGCCTGCCATGATGTCTGCGGGAGTCTTGCCGGCGCGCTGCTCGGTGACGATGCTCGAGTTCATGAAGACGGTGCAGCGGCTGCCCAGCATGGCAGGTGACTTTGACGAAAACGCCGCATCGGCGATGTCTTTGGTCTGTATCCCCAGGTTGCCGGCAAAGTTCTCTAAAAACGAGCCGCAGCCAGACGAGCATGCCTCGTTGACGACGATGTCGGTCACGACGCCATTGTCGACCCAGATGGCCTTCATGTCCTGGCCGCCAATGTCTAAGATAAAGCTCACGTCGGGCAGGTAGGTGCGCGCTGCCTTGGCATGCGCCACGGTCTCTACGACGTGGTAATCGGCGTTGTAGGCTTCTTTCATGAGCATCTCGCCGTAGCCGGTGGTGCCTACGCCCAAGATCTCAAGGTTTATGCCGCGCTCTTGGTAGCGCTTGCGCATGTCGAGCATGGCGCTTTGGGCAACATCGAGAGGCTCGCCCTCGTTTGAGGCGTAGAAGCTGTCGATGAGCTGGGTGCCGTCTTGGCTTAGGAGCACAAACTTGGTGGTGGTCGACCCGCAGTCGATGCCCAGCCAGGCCTGTACTGTCGAGCCATCTGCGGGGGCAAACTCGTTTGCATCGGGTAGCTTGTGGCGCTCTTTGAAGGCGGCGAGGCTTGCCTGATCCTCAAAAAGCGGCGGCGTCTGGTTTGCCGCGACCATACCCTTTGCGGCATATTCCTCAAGCGCGGCAATCGCCTTGCTCACATCAAGCTGGATGCTTTGATCGCTAAAAACGCTTTGGACTGCATAGGCTGCGCCCAAGGCGACGATGACCTCGGGGTGCTCGGGCACGACGATATCGTCTTCTTCAAGCTTGAGGCGCTCGGCAAAGACCTCTATGAGGCGCGGGTTGAAGGTGAGCGGGCCTCCTTCAAAGATCACGGGCGGCTCGATGTCGAGGCCTTGCGCTAAGCCGCCGATGGTCTGCTTGGCGATAGCATGAAACGTAGACAACGCCAGGTCCTCTTTGGGGACGCCTTGGTTGAGCAGAGGCTGGATGTCGGTCTTGGCATAGACGCCGCATCTGCCCGAGACGTCGTAGACGCGCGTGCCAGCCTGCGCGCGCTCGTTGAACTGCTCGACGGGAATGCGCAGCAGATGTGCGATCTCATCGATAAACGCGCCTGTGCCGCCTGCGCAGCTGCCGTTCATGCGCATGTCGCTTACCGTAGTGGTGTGATTTTGCTCGTCATGCGCAAAGAAGATCATCTTGGCGTCTTGGCCGCCCAGCTCGATGGCGGTCTTGGTGGCAGGATAGAGCTTGCGGATGGCGATGGAGTTGGCCACAACCTCTTGGATGTAGCTGGCACCGGTGACTTGCGCTAAAGGCGCCGCTCCCGACCCGGTGATGGCGCAGTGCAGGCTGGCCTGAGGGAACTGCTTGGCGATGCGCTCGAGTGCCGCAGCCACGCTTTGCGCTTGGCGAGCACCGTGACGCTTGTACTCGCTGTACAGTGGTGTGTTGGTCTTAGGGTCCAAGACGACAGCCTTGACGGTTGTCGAGCCTACGTCGATGCCAACATGAATGCGCTTTATATCTTGCGTGTTTATGGGCACAGTGCCTCCGGTTGAAAACTCCAGCATGGTTTACGAAACCTTCTGATTATCCCAGCAATTTGGGCGGGGCATGCCCTGCAAATTCAAAGCTGCGCCAAGTTGAAACGTCTGCCACGATGCCGTAAACAACGTTACGAGACGGGAGAGAACGGGGCGAGCCGCACGGGCAAACTTGCGCTCAGACTCTAACCTAGCATCATGCTCCGAGCAACGGGGGTGGGTGCTGCTCCAGCGCGCTTCACTGCTCGCCCGTGTAGGTTGCTTTGATTGGCTGCAATAGAAAGCTTGCGCTATCAGTGCGTTCTGAGAGTTGTCTCATTGCGGCTGTTGGCAAGCATGCAGCCGCAATGACACGAAACGAAAGTCAATTATTCACGGTTGCACAAAGTCTATCTGGGCTGGTGCTTGCGAGTTTATCTGGGTCGCGCTTAGATGACGTAGAAGTCGCCGCTTTGGGCGCTCACCATGAGGTCTGCAAGCGTGTAGCCCTTGAAGAAATCCCCCACCAGCGTGTTGAGCTCCTGCCACATGGGCAGGGTGCGGCAATCACCGGCTGCGGGGCAGATGGCAGCACCCTCTTCAAGGCAGCTCACCGGGGCAAGCGTACCCTCGGTAAGGGACAAAACGTCGTAGACGGTGTATTGCTCCGGCTTGCGCGTGAGCTTGTAGCCGCCGCCTTTGCCGCGCAGACCCTGCAGCAGCTTGTTTTGCACAAGCGTCTTGACGATGCTTTCCAGGTACTTCTCGCTGATAGCCTGCCTCTGAGAGACCTCGCGCAGGGGGATATAGCCTTCTGCTTGATGCTCGGCTAGATCGATCATGACGCGCAGCGCGTAGCGGCCCTTTGTGGAGACAATCATCGTCAACTTCCTTTGCTTTGTTTGCTTCGGCTGACTATAGCATAAACCCTGTAGATAAGTAGGTTTATTTGCCTTAAGCCTGCGCGCGGCTTGTGTCGCCTGCTGAAATTAACGCCCCTGCAGCTTGTGGCAAGCGTTTGCACTCGAAACCCACTCCCTTTGCCATTGACCGCGCCAGAAAGCCCGTTTGTTCAACCCTAAAATCATAGGGGTTAATAGGGTAAATTAATTCTTGACGCCCTGCCGTGCCTGGCGTTTAATGCCCTTAAACCCACATGGTAAGTAGGTTTAACAACGGAGATAAGTTTGGCGCAAGCCAAAAGAGAGTAAATCGGAGGAATCATGGCAAACGTTTACACCAGCGCAGACCAGCTCATCGGCAAGACTCCGCTTCTGGAGCTCGTTGCTTTGGAAGAGTCCGGCGACAACGCCGCTAAGATCTACGGCAAGCTCGAGTACCGCAACCCCGCGGGCTCTGTTAAGGACCGTATCGCCAAGGCTTTGATCGAGGATGCAGAGAAGTCCGGCGCCCTCAAGCCCGGCGGTACCATCATCGAGCCCACCTCCGGTAACACCGGCATCGGCTTGGCAAGCGTTGCCACGGCAAAGGGCTACAAGGCCATCATCGTCATGCCCGAGACCATGTCTATGGAGCGCCGCCAGCTCATCAAGGCCTACGGTGCCGAGCTCGTCTTGACCGAGGGCGCCAAGGGCATGAAGGGCGCTATCGCCAAGGCCCAGGAGCTGCATGAGCAGACCGAGGGTTCCATCATCCCCGGCCAGTTTGTCAACCCCGCCAACCCCAAGGCCCATTACGAGACCACCGGCCCTGAGATTTGGGAAGACCTCGATGGCAAGGTCGACGTCATCGTCGCAGGTGTTGGCACCGGCGGAACGGTGACCGGCGTTGGCAGCTATCTCAAAGAGAAGAACCCCGATCTCTACGTCGTCGCTGTGGAGCCTGCAGGTTCGCCCGTCTTGTCCAAGGGCCAGTCCGGCTCTCACAAGATCCAGGGCATCGGCGCGGGCTTTGTCCCCGACGTTCTCGACACCAAGGTCTTTGACGAGGTCATCGCCGTCGAAAACGAGGACGCCTTTGAGACCTCCCGCCTGGTGGGCCGCAAAGAGGGTGTGCTCGTGGGCATCTCCTCTGGCGCTGCAACCTGGGCTGCCCTGCAGTTGGCCAAGCGCCCCGAGTTTGCGGGCAAGAACATCGTCGCCATCCTGCCCGACAACGGCGAGCGCTATCTCTCTGCCGGTCTGTTTGACTAAAACCCTTTGCATCCTCAGCAGGTAATGGAGCCTCACCTTTGCCTGCTTGCGGCAATGCCTTTCTCTTTGGGCGCGTGGCTGCTGCTGTGGCTGTTGCGCGCCCCGCGATACGCGCCCGCCCGAGCGCCTAATCGGGTTTGATTCTCCAAATCCATACCTTTCTTCTCGCCCCGGTGCCGCCTCTCTCCTCATCTAGGTGCCGGGGCATCCCTTTGCCATGAGACCTTGCGCGGCTCGTATCGCCAACCTGCGTTGCCGATAAAGACGATTTTGCCGCGCCGAGGCCTGTAGGGGAGTAGAGTGAGGGCGTGTTTATGATGTGTTGCAATGTGTCGGCACCTGTCTTGAGCATGGCGCGACCAGCATCTTGCAGCCATGGGTTTTAGCAAGCTAAAGAGGGGGCTTGTGATGACAGAGGGACAAAAAGCGTCGCCTGCAAAAGGGAAGGCTGAATCGTCTACAGCAAAGCGTGTTGGCAGCAAGAAGACCATCGGCGCTTTTGGCGGCATGCTTGCAGCTGTGCTCGTGTGGGTTGGATGCGCCAACGTGGGGCTTGGCCAGCAGGGGGTGATATGCCTTGCCATCCTGGCCTGCGCGGTGGTGTGGTGGGTTGCCGCGGTGCTGCCCGAGTACGTCACGGCGCTTTTGATGGCAGCAGCCTTTGTCGTGTTGGGAGGCATCCAGATCCCCGTGGCTTTTGCCGCGTTTTCCACGAGCACGTGGTGGCTGCTCGTTGCGGCCTTTGGCCTTGGCGCAGCCATGAAGACAAGCGGGCTGATGCGCCGCTTGGCACTGGCGATCATCGTCAGGTTTCCCGCGAGCTTCAAGGCGCGCGTTGCCGGCTTGATGGCTGTTGGCACGTTTTTAGGCCCGCTGGTACCCAGCCTCTCTGCCAAGACCTCGATGATCACCCCCATCGCCATGAGCATGGGAGACGCCGCCGGCTACCCGCGCCGCGGACGTCAGATGCAGGGGCTCTTCTTGGCGATGCTCACCGGCGTGAGAAACATCGGCCCGGCGGTGATCAGCGCAAGCGTTATCGGCTACGGCGTGCTTGCCTTGCTGCCCGCCGATGTGCAGGCGCGCTTTGACATGCTGCATTGGTTTGTCGCCGCCCTGCCGTGGTTTTTGGTTGTGACGCTTTTGAACTATGTTGCCATCGTCGCCATCTACGGGCCCAGAAAGCGTGATGCCCGCTTGGCAGCCGATGCGACGCCCACAGGCGCTGCGGCTGACGGTGACCCCGCAGGCAGTTCGCTCAAAGGCAATAACAACCCCAAAGCCCAACAGTCTGATGTGGCGCAGGAGTATGCCAATCTAGGCCGCATGACAAAGCCAGAGAGGCGCATGCTCGCCATCATCTTGATCACAGTGGCTATGTGGGTGGCCCAGCCGCTCCATCACATCGACAGCACGGTGGTTGCGCTCGTGGCGCTTGTTGCCGTGCACGCCTTTGGCATCATGGACAAGGCAAGCTTCAAAAACGACATCAGCTGGACGTCGTTGGTCTTTATCGGCTGCATCATCTCTATAGCAGACGTGTTTGCGCAGGCAGGCGTCAGCACATGGATCGTGGATGTTGCAGGCCCGCTCTTTGAGCTGTTGGCGCACAACCCCTATGCCTTTGTGGTGGGCGTGGGGCTTGCCACGGTTGCCCTGCGCTTTGTGATCGTGTCCGAGATGGCCTACGTCAACATCGTCATGGTCTTCTTGGTGCCTTTGGCCTTGGCGCAAGGCATCAGCCCGTGGGTGGTGGGCTTTGTCATCTACGCCACGGTCAACCCGTGGTTCGTGCTCTATCAAAACCCGATCTACCTGGCTGCCTTCTACAGCGTCGACGGGCAGATGGTGCGTCATTCGGATATGGCCAAGTATTGCGCCCTCTACGTTGTCATCTGCTTGGTTGGCCTTGCGGCAAGCGTGCCGTACTGGCAGTGGATGGGGCTGTTTGGCTAGAGGATGATGCCGCGTGATGTGGCTGCGCGATAAGGCCCGTGCGCTGCGCCTGCTTGCAAGTGATGCAGCTGCGGCTTGTGGCATGCGTTTGCCGGGCTGCGGCTGCTAGGCGATGCCCGCCAGCTCGCAGATGACGCGCACGGCAAAGATCACGAGCACGACCAAGATGATGGGTCGGCACAGCGCCGAGCCCTTTTGCGTGAACAAGCGCGCGCCCAGGTAGTTGCCCGCGATGTTGAACGCGCCGCAGATAAGCCCCAGCGGGACGAGCACCGCTCCGTTGACCAAGAAGACCACGAGCGCCGAGACGTTGGTGGTGAGGTTGATCGCCTTGGTGGTGCCGGCGGCGTCCGTTATCTTGAGATGCCCCAGCCCTGTGAGCAAAAGCATGAGAAAGGTGCCCGTTCCCGGGCCGTAGAAGCCGTCGTAGAAGCCGATGCAAAAGGCGATGGCAGAGCAGACGATCGTGCGTCGCAGCGCGGGCAGGGGCTCTTTGCCGCTGCCCAGCTCTTTGGTGCGCAAGACGTAGAAGCCGGCGATGGGGATGATCAATAGCATGAGGATGCGGATGATGTTCTCGTCGGCTAGAAGCGATGCGTTTGCCCCCAGCGCCGATCCCGTTAGCGCAAAGACGATGCACGGCGCGACGATGGCGAGCTTCATGTAGCCTTCGCGGTAGTACTTGAAGGTGGCGATCGCGGTGCCCATGCTGCTTGCCAGCTTGTTGGTGGCGATCAGGGTATGGATGGGCAGCCCGCCGATGAGCAGCACGGGGGTGGATATGAGGCCGCCGCCACCGGCGATGGAGTCGATGAAGCCGGCTGCGAGAAGCCCAACGCAGGCCAAGGCGACCGCCCAAGGCTCGATGAGCCCGCCCCCTGTTATCACGCTGATGAAATCCATGTCTGCCTTTCTGTCTTCTTGCGCTGGCCTCTAGCGCTGCTTGTTCTTCTTGGCCGCGGCGCGCGCCTTTCGCTCTAGGTTGCGTTTGCGATTGAGGAGGTTTTGAACGCATTCCTCCATGCCGTAGGGCACGTAGTCGATGCTTGCCAGATCTTGCGGCAGGTAATCTACCAGGCTTTGCGGGCAGTCTTGCTCTGGCAGCTCTTCTGGCGCGGGCCCGGGCACAGCCACGATGCAATGCACACGGGCACCCTTGTCTACCAGGCGCTTCTCGTACCCGCTCACGACAGTGGGGTCGATGGGGGTTTCTTGCCCCGCGGCAGCCGCGGCATGCAGGTCGCGGCAGCTCCAGGCAACCTGGTAGCCGGCATAGTCAAGCTGATGCAGCGTCCAGTCAAAGAAAGGCTGGCTGTCGGTCTTTATCTCTATGCGGCCCTCTGGTGCCAGGATGCGGCGGTATTGCATGAGACGTGCTGCATGAGTGAGGCGCGCCGGCGCGAACTTGCGCTTGGGGCAAGGCGTAGAGAAGTTGAGATGCAAGACGTCCACCTCGCCATCTGCGATGGTTTGCGGCAGATGGTCGCCGTCGCTTAAGGCAAAGACCACGTTGGGGATATCTGCCTCTACCACGGCCTTCTTGGCGCTCATGGCGATGCAGATCTTCTCGTTGTCAAAGCCCACCCACAGCTCGTCGGGATGCTTGACGGCGCTGGCGCAGGTCCATTCCCCCTTGCCGCAACCTAGGTCCAGATGCAGCTTGGCGGCATGGGACATGCGCGTGGCGACCCATTTGCCCTTGAGTGCGGCAGGGTCGTTGGCGATGGCTTTTGCATACCAGGTAAAGCGCTCTTCGAGGTGCTTTGGCGGGCGAGCGTGCATGTTGGCGGTTCCTTTTACTCCTGTGACAGTGCTGTTGACACAAAATCAATAGTTTATCTTGCATTCTCCAAAAAACGGGGAATAAAATGCACGTTCTATGCAAGTAGATATGGGCAACATATTCATTCAGTTGGGCGTTTTGTTCTTCATCATGGTGCTGGGATACTTTCTCAAGTACTCCAAGCGCATCGACGGGACCTTTGACCGTGCCCTGTCCAAGCTCCTCTTGGAGGCTACGGTTCCCTCCCTCATCTTGAGCTCTGTGCTCAACGCCACCAACATCCCGCCGGCAGACCAGGTACTGCGCCTCTTTGGCTTGGCATTTGTCACCTACGGCATCCTCATCGTCATAGGCGAGCTTGCCGTGCGCGTGCTCATGCTTCCCAAGGGGCGTCGCGGCGTCTATCGCTTTGCCACGCTGTTTGGCAACGTGGGCTTTGTGGGCTTTCCCGTTATCTCGGCCATCTTTGGCCAAGACGCGCTCATCAACGCCGCCATGTTCAACATCCCCTTCAACCTGCTCGTGTTTACCTTGGGCCCCATCTGGCTGATGAGCGATAGGACCGAGGAAGTCGACGAGCTTGCCAGCGGCTCCAAGCTGAGTATCAACCCCCGCATGTTCATCACGCCGTGCAACGTGGCCTGCGTCTTGGTCATCGTCTTGTGCTTGCTGGGTATCCGCAACGTCCCGGTTGTGTCCCAGCTCACCCAAACCGTCGGCGCCATGACCACGCCCGGCGCCCTCATCATCGTGGGCTCCAACCTGGCTAACATGCCCATCAAGGACCTCTTGGGCGGCTGGCGCCTTTATGTGCATGCCTTTATCTGCCTGATCGTGTCGCCGCTTGCGGTGTGGGGCGTGCTTCACTTTGTGGTAAGCGACCCTGTCATCTTGGGCTGCATGGTGGTGCTTGCGGGCATGCCCGTGGCAACCAACGGCACGCTTTTGTGCTTCCAGTACGGTGGCGACATGAAGGGCATGTCGCAGACAACCTTTGTCACCACGCTCTTCTCGTTTGTGACGATGCCCTTGCTGGTGCTTTTCTTGACGATGGTCTCTTAGCCTCTCGTCTTGCAGCAGCTGTCTTGCCCAGCGCTTTGGCAGGCTATGCCGCCTGCGCTCTTGCGGGGGATTTTCCGCTTGTTAACCTGGCTTGCGCGCAAGCGCGCCTATAATTTGCCGAGCAATCAACTAGGAAAACGGCCCGAGAGAAGTTCCCCTCATGCAAGACGCGACCCCTAACTACACCCAAGCTCACCTGCCCATCATCGGCATCGTTCCCACGTCGCTTCCCGACGTGAACAAGATCGAGCTGCGCGGGGCCTATACCGATGCGATTATCGCCGCAGGCGGCGTTCCCGTTGTCTTGCCCTTGGTTGCCGATAAAGCCGTTTACGAGACCTTGTTTCCCATGATGGACGGCTTCTTGCTCACGGGCGGCGCAGACATTAGCCCCGAGCGTTATTACTCAAACGAGCATCATGCCAAGGCAGATACCCCCACCCCTCTGCGCGAGGAGATCGAGTGCCTCATCTTGTCGTACGCCTACAAGTTTGACGTGCCCACGCTGGGCATATGCCGCGGCATGCAGATGATGAACGTGTTCTTTGGCGGGACGCTGTACCAAGATCTCTACGACCAGTTCCCCCTGCATGATGACGACGAGCCAGAGCAGCCCATCGAGCACTGGCAGCAAGACGACTGGTCGCATCCCAGTCATTTTGTGCGCATCATCCGCGACTCCAAGCTGGGCGAGATGCTCGACTCGGACCGCTTGGCCACCAACTCCATGCACCACCAAGGCGTAAAAGAGCTCTCTCCCATGCTTAAGCCCGCAGCCTACGGCCCCGACGGCCTGGTTGAGGCTATCGAGATGCCCAACCGCACCTTCATGATGGGCGTGCAGTGGCATCCGGAGTACTTTGCGCGCAAGAACATGAAGTGCATCTTCTCTGCCCTCATCAACGAGGCCGCCTCTGCGCGCCGCAGCGGCCGTGTGACGATGGACCCGCTCAAGCTGGTGCGCGACGACGGCTCCAACCGCTGGAGCGTGTGCCGTTACCGCCGCAACGCCTGAGTTTGCGTCAATGAGGAGACGTCATGAACTGGGACCAAGATTGACGGCGCGTTAAAAACCCTTTTCTCTACTAGGTTTTATGCTTTAGGCCGTGTTATGCTCACGCTTATGGAGTGTGCGTAAAGAGGAAGACCCCTGCAAGGAAAAGGAGAGCAACGATGTCTGTGGTAGAGATCACTGCCGAGAACTTTGAGGAAGAAGTCCTAAACAGCAGCAAACCCGTCTTGCTGGACTTTTGGGCCGTGTGGTGCGGCCCGTGCATAATGCTTTCGCCGCTGGTAGAAGAAGTGGCGGCCGAGCATCCAGAGATCAAGGTGGGAAAGGTCAACACCGATAAGCAGATGGCTTTGGCCCAGCAGTTCAAGGTCTCTGCGATCCCGGCGCTTTTTGTCGTCAAAGACAGAGAGATCGTCAACAAGGCAGTAGGGGCTATCTCCAAAGAGGAGATCGTAGCGCTGTTTGCCTAGGACTGCCGTTCTTGCAAGGATCGATGCCGCGCTTGGGGCTGTTTGCCCGGGTGCGGCATTTGTTTTTGACGATGTGTCGCTTTTGCCCTCTTGCGTATTTGTAAACCACAAATCCAAGGGCGCGGCGTATCATTCACAATGCTGTTTTCAGGGACCGGGGAGGTGCGAAAATGATCGACTACTACAAGTTTGTAGATGGAGAGATCACCCAGATCGACGCTGTAGAAGAGGACTGCTGGGTAAACGTCGTGGCCCCCAACCCCGAGGAGCGCGAATGGCTGTCCACGCAGCTGGGCGTCGTGCCCGAGTTTGCCGCAGCCGCCCTTGACGACGAGGAACATTCGCACGTTGACTACGATGAAGACGAGCGCCAAACGCTCATCATCGTCGACTGCCCCTTTGTCGAGGACAGGTCAGAGACCATGGACAGCGCCATCACCCAGTACGACACGCATCCGCTGTCTATATTGATGCTGCCCAAGCGCCGCCTCTTTGTCACGGTGAGCCTGCGCTACAACGAGACCGTCCACAGCCTCACGCAGCGCCGTCGCGGCAACCACCAGGGCCGCCATCCTCGTCTCATGTTGGACATGCTCATGAAGATCGCGCGCCGCTACCTCACCGCCTTGCGCGACATCGACCGCCAGTTCAAGGCCAACGAGCGCGTCTTGCGCCAGGAGCTGCGCAACTCCGAGCTCATCAAGATGCTGGGTTTGGAGAAGTCCTTGGTGTACTTTTCTACAAGCCTCAAAAGCTTTGAGGCCGTGCTGGCAAAGCTCGCCCAGGGCCGCCTGATTCGCTTTAGCGATGACGAGGAAGAGCTCCTTGAAGACGTCTTGATCGAGGCGCGCCAGGCAGCCGAGATGTGCGATATCTCCACTAAGATCCTAAACGGCTCCATGGACGCGTTTGCAAGCATCATCTCCAACAACATGAACGTGACCATCCGTCGTTTGACCGTCATCACCTTGGTTTTGGCTGTGCCCACCATCATCTTTAGCTTCTACGGCATGAACACAGGCAGCCTTCCCTTGGTGGACTCTTGGCTTGCGCCCTTTGGCATCGCCATCGGCGTAAGCGTTGTGACCGCGCTCATCTTTACCAAAAGCGAGTTCTTCAAGTAGTGCTCTATCCGCGCTTTACGGTGTTGTTTGCGGCAGCTCGGGTTTGAATTCCTAGTAAAAGGTAGGAATTTGACGTTTCGTTACGATTCACCTGTTGACCTCGTGCAAAAGGCGCGTATTTTATTCCTAGTTAGCTGCAGGTTTTTGCAGCGGCAATCATTGTGAAAAACGCGCCTAGGCGCGCGTGAGAGAGGCCGGGTTTTCCGGCATGCCGATAGGAGAGCTATGAAGACCATCTATTTGGATAACGCGGCAACAACGCCTTGCCGCCCAGAGGTCGTTGAGGCGATGCTTCCTTACTTCACCGAGAAGTTTGGCAACCCCAGCGCCATCTACCAGCTGGGCCAGGAGACCCAAGACGCCATTCAGGCCGCCCGCGAGGACGTCGCCCGCGTCATCAACGCGGCCAAGCCCACCGAGGTCTTCTTTACCTCCGGTGGCTCCGAGGCAGACAACTGGGCTATCAAGGGTGTCATGAACGCCTATAAGGACAAGAAGGGCAAGCACCTCATCACCACCAAGATCGAGCATCATGCCATCTTGCACACCTGCGAGTTCTTGGAGCGCAACGGGTTCGAGGTCACCTACCTGCCCGTCGACAAGTACGGTCTGGTCGACCCGGCCGAGTTCGAGGCTGCCATCCGCCCGGACACCGTCATGGCCTCCATCATGTTTGCCAACAACGAGATCGGCACCATCGAGCCCATCAAGGAGCTCGCTGCCATCGCCCACGAGCACAAGGTCATCTTCCATACAGACGCCGTGCAGGCGTTTTGCCATGAGAAGATCGACGTCCAGGAGATGGGCATCGACCTCATGAGCGCCAGCGGCCATAAGCTCTACGGCCCCAAGGGCGTGGGCATGCTCTATGTCAAGCGCGGCGTGCGCATCGACAACCTCATCCACGGCGGCGGCCAAGAGCGCGGCAAGCGCGCCACGACCGAGAACACCGCAGGCATCATCGGCTTTGCCAAGGCAGCCGTCTTGGCAGACGCCGAGCGCGAGGCCGAGCACGAGCGTCAGGCCAAGCTGCGCGACCATGCCATCAGCCGCATCACGGCAGAGATCCCGCACTGCTTCCTAAACGGCCATCCCACCAAGCGCCTTGCCAACAACGTCAACATCTCCTTCGAGTTCATCGAGGGCGAGGGCATGCTTTTGCGTTTGGGCGCCAAGGGCATCTGCGCCAGCAGCGGCAGCGCCTGCACCAGCGGTTCGCTTGATCCCAGCCATGTCTTGCTGGCAATTGGCTTGCCGCATGAGAAAGCCCACGGCTCCCTGCGCATCACCTTGGGCCGCGAGACCACGCTCGAAGACATCGATTACATGGTCGACGTGCTCGTCCCGGCAATCGCCGGCTTGCGCGAGATGAGCCCCCTTTGGGAGGACTTCATCGCCGAGGAGAAGAAGAAACAGCAGGCCTAAGCGCCAGCGCTGCAAAGACAAGCTGCGGCGGTGCCTCGCGCGCCGCTTTTAAAGAGAAGGAGAGAGCCATCATGGCAATGAGCTACAGCGACAAAGTCGTCGACCACTACACCAACCCGCGCAACGTGGGTACCATCGAAGACGCATCTGGCGTTGGCACCGTGGGCAACGCGGTTTGCGGCGACATCATGCGCATCTACCTGGATATCGACGACGAGACCCATGTCATCAAAGACGCCAAGTTCAAGACCTTTGGCTGCGGCGCTGCGATCGCCACCAGCTCCATGGCAACCGAGATGATCATCGGCAAGACCATCGAGGAAGCCCTCAAGGTCACCAACAAGGCCGTTATGGAGGCCTTGGACGGCTTGCCCAAGATCAAGGTCCACTGCTCGTTGCTGGCCGAGGAGTCCATCCACGCCGCGCTGTGGGATTACGCCGAGAAGCACAACATCGTCATCGAGGGCCTGGAAAAGCCCAAGGAGGACGTCTACGAGGACGCCTCTCCAGAAGAGATCGCTGCAGCAGAGGCCGCCGAGGCCCGCGCCATGGCAGAGGAAGAAGACAAAGAGGATTACGGCGAGTACTCCATCTTCTAAAGCCTGACAGCCGCAAAGCGCTTGCAAGCAAGCCCGGGGTGCACGCCTCGGGCTTGTTTTTTTGTTTATGCGAAGCCAAATCTGCATGCAATCTCCACACCTCACCGAGAATGCAGCTCGAAAACATCCAGTTAACACGGATGTAACAAAGTTTCAAAGCTGTTTCATTAGTCTCATGTGCGTTTCACAGCCAAAAGGAAAGGCCTGCAATGCCGCTGGAAGACCAGCAAACGGGAAAGACTCGGTGCCAAACCGCCCAAAACGGCGATGAAGGCGCTATGAGCAACGTTGGTGCCACGGGTTCTACCAACCCAGACGCCTGCCAGCACGATGACGATACGGATCTGGTGCTGGAACGATTGCTCGCTGCCCACGAGGCGTTTTTCGACGTGACTCGCGACTACGAGTACGCCGGACGACGCTTTGGAGGTTACGCGGAGTTTCACTCTGTTGGCGAGAAGTACATTCTCGTCAAGAAAGCGAAGCTTTGGGAAGTCGCAGCTCATGAGTACCTGTTTTTTGCGACGACACCCGTGCTAGACGAGGCGTGCTTTGAAGACCTGCTGGAGTTCATGAAGGAGAAGGCCACGCTCAAAGTCGAGCCCAAGCCCAACCACATGACCAGCTACGTCTCGTTGGTGATCATCGCCAAGCAGGCAGACCCCGCTGTGGTGCGCCGTCTTAAGAAGACCAAGTACCACAAGACCTACAAGCTGGGGCTGCAGGGTTGGGCAGAGCTCAGGCTCTGCGTTATCGACCTGGCTGAGAAACAGGTTACGACTAATGCCATGGGCAAGACCATGAAGCCGTTGCTCGAGAACAACGCCGGTTTTGCGACCACTGGCAAGAAGAAGTTTTTAAGGAGGTAAACGAGTCATGAACGCATTGGTCCTTTTGCTGATCGCCGCTGTCATCTTGGTGATCGGCTATGTGTTCTACGGCGGCTGGCTTGCAAAGCAGTGGGGCGTGGATAACGCCAACATCACGCCGGCTCACACTTTGGAAGACGGTGTGGACTACGTCCCCGCCAAGCCCTACGTGGTCATCGGCCACCATTTCTCTTCTATCGCAGGTGCCGGCCCCATCAACGGCCCTATCCAGGCAGCTATCTTTGGCTGGGTCCCCGTTGTCTTGTGGGTTCTCATCGGCGGCATCTTCTTTGGCGCTATGCACGACTTTGGCGCCCTTTTTGCATCTATCCGCAACAAGGGCCAAACGCTGGCAGCTGTTGTCGAGAAAAACATCGACCCGCTTGCCAAGAAGCTCTTTAGCGTCTTCTCCTTCTTGACGCTGGTGCTCGTCGTCGCCGCCTTTGCATCTATCGTTGCCGGCACCTTTGACGCCTACACCACCAACGCCGCTACCGGCGAGCTGGTTGAAAACGTCGCCAACACCCGCACCGCTATGATCTCTGTGCTGTTCATCGTCGCAGCTGTCATCTGGGGCCTGGTCGTGCGCGGCCGCGAGGTTCCCGCTGCCGCCAACGTCTGCGCGGCTATCGTCGTGATCGTGGTCATCGTCTTCGTGGGTTACAACTTCCCCGTGATCAAGCTCGAGAGCAACGTCTGGATGCTCATCATCGGCATCTACATCTTTGTCGCATCCGTCGCACCGGTGTGGATCTTGCTCCAGCCGCGCGACTACCTGTCCAGCTACCTGCTGTACGGCGTCATCATCCTCTCTATCGTGGGTATCGTGGGCGCTACGCTTTTTGGCAACACCTCTTTTGCCGAGGTTCCCGCGTTCACGGCGTTTGACACCACCACGATGTTCCCGGATGCAACGGTCTTCTCCGGCCGCGGCTTCCTGTTCCCCGCGCTGTTCATCACCATCGCCTGCGGCGCAATCTCCGGCTTCCACTCTTTGGTTGCCTCCGGCACCACCTCCAAGCAGCTCGACAAAGAGGCCGAGGCTCAGCCCATCGCCTACGGTGGCATGCTTCTGGAGTGCTTGCTGGCCATCATCTCTTTGTGCGCTGTGGCCTACGTCTGGAACAGCGTCGTCTCTGGTGACTACACCACCCCGACCCAGGTCTTTGCAGGCGGCTTGTCTGCGATGATCGGCGTCATCCCCGGCATCGGCGCCATCGGCGGCGAGGCAGGCTCCATCGCCTACTCCCTGCTGATCTTGGCTGTCTCTGCCTTCTGCCTGACCTCTCTGGACACGGCGACTCGTATCGGCCGCATGATGTTCCAGGAGATGTTCCTGTCTGCCGACGAGACCCTCGAGACCGTCGAGGGCTGGAAGAAGGTCGTCTGCAACCCGCTGTTTGCAACGGTCGTCACCGTTGTCTTGGGTGTTGGTCTTGGCCTTACCGGCTACGCTTACATCTGGCCGCTCTTTGGCGCTGCCAACCAGCTGCTGGCTGCCTTGGCGCTGCTGGCTGTGGCCTCCTTCTTGGGCAACTTGGGCCGCAACAACAAGATGTTCTACATCCCCATGGTGTTCATGCTCATCGTGACCTTGACTTCTCTGGTGCTCACCATGAAGGCCAAGCTCGCCGTTGTCATGAACAGCGCTTCTCTGGACGCCATGGTTGCCGCCGGCACCCCCGCTTGGGCTCCGTACGCGCAGCTCATCTTGGCTTTGGTGCTCTTTGTCCTGGCTATCATCCTTGCCGTCAAGGGTGGCAAGCAAATCCTGCGTGCTAGGTCCCGCAACAAGGTTCAGCAGGCCTAAGGTCTATTAGGGTTAACTAGCCGCCGGCTTGCTTATTGCCGGCATAAAGCAAGCGCCCCCGTCTCGAAGTTTTTCGAGGCGGGGGCGTTGTGCGTTAGGGGGAAGTCTGCGGGTGCCGCTTGGGGCGTGTCGCGCGGTTGTGTTGGCGGCGCTGGGCTGCTGGGAGGCGGCAAATCGTAGCTGCGGCTTAGAGCTGGCTTGAGGGGATGTGAACCTCGCCAGAGGAGAGAGCTTCCTCGTGGCCGTCATCATGGCGAACCTGAAGCGTGAAGTCGTCGTTGATGCCGATTACGAGCGCTTCGAAGCTCGCCGATCCGCGGTAGACGCACACGCGCCTGCCGTCTAGCAGGCTGTGGGCGCGATACGCTTCAAGATGCGGGCAGGTGGGGATGGATTCCACATCGCTCATCATGAGGCTTGCGATGCGGGCAACGAGGCGCGCGCGAGCGTCTTGAGCGTCGGCTCCATGCGGTGTGAGCGCTTGGGCCACTTCTTTGAACTGCTCGGGAAAACCACCCTTGGGTGCGGCAACGTTGATGCCGATGCCCACGACGGCGTAGTCCACGCCGCCGGTTTCTGGTAAGACGGCTGCCTCCGTAAGTATCCCGCAGCACTTGTGACCGGCTACGAAGATGTCGTTAACCCATTTGATGGCCACCTCGACACCAAAGATCTCCTCCATCGCCTGGGCTGCGCATACGGCGGCATAGCTCGTGATGTAGGTGACATCTGATAATGCAAAGCTTGGTCGCAGGATGAGGCTGAAATAGACACCGCTTCCGGGTGGCGAGTAAAACACCCTGCCTTGCCTGCCGCGTCCTGCGGTCTGGCAATCGGCCACCACGAGGGTGCCTTGGGGTGCGCCGGTGGCAGCGAGCTCTTTGGCGCGGTCGTTGGTGGACGTGATGCTTTGGTGAAACTCGACGTGGATGTCATCGCACTCGAGATAGCGTTCGATGCTTGCGGCAGAAAGGATGCTGCATTCTGTGGCCAGGCGGTAGCCTTTGTTGGTAACGCCCTCTATGGCATAACCTTGCGCTTCAAGTGCCTTGATGGCCTTCCACACGGTGTTGCGCGACACCCCCAGCTGGCTTGCAAGCGCAGGGCCGCTCACAAAGGAGCCCTTGTGTTGCTCGAGGTAGCTGAGAACTTGGTCTTTGACGGCCATCTGCGCGCTCCTTTTTTTGTCTGCGTTGGCTGGAGCCTTCAACTATAGCGCCGATTGTTGGCGATAAAAGCGTTGCCGTTGTAGCATTGGCGAAGAGGACGGAGGCAGACTTTCGCTCAGACTCGGCACCCGATCACGCGACAAGCACCTGCAGCTGCGGAACTCGCGCTTCGCGCTCAGACAGTCCTCGCTACCGCAGGCGCTTGTCACGCGATCTGCCTCCTATTCGCTCGTCTGCCTCCATCCTCTCTGCCAGCGCTGCGCTGCGCTGGCTCTTACTCCCAGCGCGAGGCGTTGCGCGGCGCGCATCCACCATCCGTGCCGATTGTCCGTGATTCGCAGGTACGTGTAGGGGCTGGCATTGCCAGCCCGGGTAGGTTGCAGTGGCTGACAAAGAGGACGTAGTCAGACTTTCGCTCAGACTCGGCACTAAAATACTCTTGCAACGCGGAAAAGCACGGGCGGCGGATGCGTGCTGCTCCAGCGCGCTTCGCTGCTCGCGCCTTTCAGGCGCTCGTGCGCTCGCTTAAGCGCAACTATACGTGAAAACGGTTGCGCGAGGCGTTGCGCAGCACGCATCCACCGCCCGCACTTTGCCAGCACCGTGCAGTCTCTTACTCCCAGCGCAAAGCCTTACGTACGGCTGTGGCGATGATAATCGCCAGCACCGCTTTGATGCAGTCCACGGCGA
>CAVAPV010000014.1:21757-41136 GCA_963590525.1 Agathobacter rectalis | reverse complement strand
GTACATGGTCATCATCGAGCGTCTTGGCAAGTTCAACAAGATCGTCGGCGCGGGTTTCCACGTCAAGATCCCCGTCATAGACCGCATCGCTGCGCGCGTTAACCTGCGCACGAGCCAGTCCAGCTTCCAGATCAACGCCAAAACCAAAGACAACGTCACGGTGGAGATGGATATCGCCGCCCAGTACCATGTCAGCGCAGACCGTGGCACATCCCCTACAGAGTCTGGCGTCTACCGCTGCTACTACATGCTGCAAGACCCGGTTGCGCAGATGCGTTCCTATTTGATCGATGCGCTGCGTTCGTCTATCCCCAACTACACGCTTGACGAGGTCTTTGCCAAAAAGGATGAGATCGCCAACGAGGTCAACGGCACCGTGAGCGCTCAGATGCGCGAGTACGGCTTTGACCTTGTCAGCACGCTTATCACGAGCATCGGGCTGCCCAAAGACGTCGAGGCCTCCATGAACAAGATCAACTCTGCGCAGCGCGAGCAGGTTGCTGCCCAGGCTTTGGCAGAGGCAGAGCGCATCAAGGTCGTGACAGAGGCTCGCGCTCAGGCAGAGGCTATGGAGCAGGCGGGCAAGGGCATCGCCGCACAGCGTAAGGCCATCGCCGACGGCATCGCCGCATCGCTTGACGCCATCAAGGACTCCGGCGTAAGCGCCGAGGAGGCAAACCAGCTCTTTATGTATACACAGTGGGCAGACATGATGGAGAAGTTTGCCAGAAACTCCAACCAGTCCACCATCGTGCTGCCTAGCGAGTTCAACTCGACGGCAAGCACGTTTGAGCAGATGCTCGCTGCCACCAAATCCAAGATCGAGTAGGGACAGATCCTGTGGCTGCGTTTGCAGACGATAAAGAGCGCTCTACTGGCAAGTCAGCTGATAGAGATGCCGATAGCGATGCCGGTAAAGGCATTGGCAGAGATGCCGATAAACGCGCTGATTTGGGTGCTGGCAATGACACGCGCGATATCACCGCAGACAGCGCTCACACTCGCACGGTAATTGCCTTTGAGGATGTGGGCTACCTTTACCCGGGCTCCCAAGAGCCGGTGCTTAGCGGCGTTAGTCTTGAGGTGAGACAGGGGGAGTACCTTGCCTTGCTGGGTGCCAATGGCTGCGGCAAGTCCACGATGCTCATGCACATGAACGCGTTGCTTGCGCCAAGCAAGGGCCGTGTTGTGTTTGACGTTTGCGACAGGCAGCTTGATTCTGCAAACAAGCGCGACCTCATGGAGATTCGCCGTGCATGCAGCATGGTGTTCCAAAACCCGGATGAGCAGACGGTGGCAAGCACCGTTGAAGAAGACGTGGCCTTTGGGCCGGAGAACCTAGGCTTGCCGCAAGATGAGATTCGCCATCGTGTTGAGGAGTCTTTGGCCAGGGTTGGTCTTGCGGGTTTTGAGCAGAGGCTCGTCTTCGAGCTGTCGCGCGGGCAAAGGCAGCGCGTTGCTGTTGCCGGCGCCTTGGCCATGCGTCCGGCTGTTTTGCTTTGCGATGAGCCGACAGCCATGCTCGATGCCCAAGGCAGACGCGATGTCATGGCTTTGCTGCAGCAGGTTAACGAGGCTGGTACAGCCGTCGTGCTCGTGACGCACGACATGCAAGAGGCGCTTGCGGCAGATCGCGTTATCGTGATGGAAGCAGGCCGTATCGCGCTTGAGGGTACCTGCCGCGAGGTCTTCACGCGGCAAAACTCCTTGCGTTTGCAGCAGATGGGCTTGGAGCTCCCGGCCGTTGCGCGCTATGCGATCGAGCATGAGCTTAAAGGCCCGCTGCCGCTCACAATCGATGAGCTTGTCGAACAGCTTGCGGGCTGAGCTTTAACTCGCCTGCGTCAAGGCGCGCTACCTTTTGATCCTAGGTGCGTTTTTTAGGAAGAACTTGCAACTGTGGCAGTTCTCTTTGAGCGCGGCAGAAAAATCAACGTCAACGGCGCTAAAAGTCTCCATGCCGCTGGCTTTGACGTGCCAGGGGTTTTGGCAGATGGTGTAGACGCAGGAGCGGGGGCACAGGTGAGCGGTAAAGTGCGGGCACTCGTCGGTAACACCGCCGCAGCCTCTTTCTTCCCAGCATGCCATGTGCGCCTCCATCCCCCAATGCCGCTCAAAGATCGCCCTGCTGCAAAGCCTTTCTATTGTAAGAGGCCAGGGCAATAAAAAAGACCCTGCTGCGGGTCTTAGCTAAGGCGCGTCTGGCGGAGAGCTAGGGATTCGAACCCTAGATACCCTTGTGGGGGTATACTCGCTTAGCAGGCGAGCACCTTCGGCCTCTCGGTCAGCTCTCCGCATACGCAAGGAAGGATTGTAGCAGACAATTTGCGCATTCTTATCGAGAACTTTTTCCTGTATGCTCGCCGAGCTTTTGTTGCATGCGATAATGCGGAAACTAAATTGAGTCGCTACTCGAACGATGGGGACCCTGCATGGTTTTGTCTTTTATAGGAATCGTGTTGTTTATAGGAGCGGTGGCCTGCTTTGTGCTCGCGTCACGTTCTTTTGGCAGGAAGGGGACGCTACCCAAGATAGTCGGCGTGCTTTGCGTGTCTGCCGGTGTTGCCGTCATGCTGTCTGCCGCGCAGATCGTCGTTACCTCTCAATCTGTATTGCGCGTTACTGACATCTTCTACTACGCCTCTATAGACATCCTCATGTTTGCGCTTTACAGCTACACGGCAGAGCTTGCAGGGGTCCTCAGAAACCTTCTCAGGACAGTCGGCGTGTTTTTTGTCGTCTTGATCGCGGTTGACATCGCGCTCTTTATCATCAACGTCTTCTTCCCGGTCATGGCCTCTTATGTGGCAATGACAGCTCCGGGCTTTGGCGTGGCCGCCGGTCTTACAAGAAGCCTCATGCCGGCGTTTTATTATCACCTTGGAATCGACTACGCCATGGCTGCGGCATCCGGCGTGCTTTTTGTCGTCAAGATCCGCAGGACGCCATCTATTTACCGCGGCCCCTACATCGGCCTGCTGTGCGCGCTTGTCATCATCTTGACGATAAACGTCCTTTATATGGTGGGCGTCATCAAGTTTCCCACAGACTGCAGCTGCATGATCTTTGCCCTTGCCGTCTACTGCCTGTACTGGGCGAGCTTTCACACCCTGCGAAACAGCCAGTACGGTCAAGTCGTCAAGACTATCGTGCAGGGGACCCGTGGCCCCATAGTCTGCTTTGCGGACAACGGCTGCCTTGCGGTTATGAACGAAGCCGCAAAGGAGCTTTTTGACGTAGAGGAAAACGACTGGAACCCCATTACGCTTGGGCAGTTTGCCCAGCGCTTTGGGATGCCAAATCTATCTGCCGAGCAAGGCGACTTGAGCTTTGTGTGGAGTCCTTATGACACCGTCGAAGGCTCGTATCTTTGCGAGTTCACCATTGCCAGAGACGAGGGCGGTTACCTTACGGGTTATGGCATTACCATGCGCAAGGCGACAGAGGCCATGGATAGCAAGACTGGCCTGCGTAACGAGGAAAGCTTTCGCGAGAGACGCAACGAGATAGACCATGCCCAGGATTACCCGGCCGTTTTTGCCAACATATGCCTGAGCTACGTCATGACGATGAACGATGCCTACGGCCGCTGCCGCACAGATGAGTCCATCGCGCGCTTTGCTCGCTACCTTAGCGACTGCTGGCCTCAAGAAAAAGGCAGCTTCTTGGCCTATCGCGGCGCATCCGAGTTCGAGCTCATCAGCCATGATCTTAGCTGCGGGCAGGTCAAAAGCGCGCTCGACAAGCTCAAAGAGAAGATAGAGTGGGATCTTCCCGATGGCATCAAGGGAGATTTCGAGTACGGCATCATGGAAGCCGACGGCGTTGACAAGAGCGCGTTGGTGGCGTCTCGCGCAGCTCACGAGCTGTGCATGTACAAGCTCTATGCGTCGCAAGACTCCGTTAAGAGCAACAGCGTGAGCGCTTTGGTACGTCCGCTCATAGATAGGGGCTTTACGACGCAGGGCCGCATAGACTCGACTTCGCATCTTGCCGGGCGCATCGCCAAGAAGATGGATGTGGACGAGATAGTCTACTGGCGCTGCGTGCTGCTTGCGCGCCTGTCCGATATAGGCAAGCTTGCCATGCCCGATGACGTCGCGTTTCATAGCGGTGCCTACACCCGCGGCGCTCGCATGCTTATGGAGCGCCATGTCGAGGTCGGTTATCGTCTGCTCAGGTCTACCACGGGGCTTTCTGCCCTTGCAAAGCCGCTGCTGTTTCACCATGAGAACTGGGACGGCTCCGGTTACCCGGACAACCTCAAGGGCACGAAGATTCCGCTCGAGTCTCGCATCATCGCTGTGGCGTGCGCCTTTGACGACTTGGTTAACGACGCATCCCATCCTTTGAGCCTGCAAGACGCGGTAGAGGAGATCGCGGCAGGTGCGGGCACGATGTTCGACCCCGATGTCGTGCGCGCCCTGCTTGACGTAGCTGCCGATGAAGAAGGGCTCGTTCCGGCTGCCAAAACGGTCTTGCTCGGGCAGATGCAGCGCAACCTTGAAGACCTTGAGCGCATGCAGAACCAGCCTGAACCCGAGCGCGAGTTTACCGTGCTCGTTGTCGACGACGAGGAGATGAACCGCGCCATCATCGCCATGAACCTCGCCGGCAAGTACAAATGCGTTGAGGCGACAAACGGCCAAGAGGCGCTCGATCTGCTCTCCGATAGCCCGGGCACCTTTGACATCGTGTTGCTCGACTTGATCATGCCCGTTTTGAATGGGCATGAGGTGCTCAAGCGCGCGCATGAGGCAAAGCTCGTAGAAGAGATTCCGTTTATCGTCGTCACCGCAGACGACGAGGTCGAGACATGGAAGTCGTGTCTGGACATGGGCGCGGCCGAGGTCTTGGCAAAGCCGGTCAACGGCGATATCCTGCGCCGCCGCGTCGACAATGCGGTAGAGCTCTTCTCCACACGCAAAAGCCTGCAGCTCAAGGTTGAGGAGCAGTCGGCAGACATCATGATCAAAAACGAGGAGCTCAGGGCCCAGGCAAACCGCCTCGTGCACACCAACGAGCAGGTGAGCACGATCTTGCACAACGTCATGGACTACCGCGACTGCGACTCTGCCGGCCATCTTGATCGCGTTGTCGGCTTTACGATGCTTTTGGCCGCCGAGGTTGCAGAAAGCTACCCTTCGCTGGGCATCAAGCGCGATCAGGTAGAGACGCTGGGCCAGGCGGCCGCCTTGCATGATATCGGCAAGGTTGCGATCCCCGATAGCATCCTGTTCAAGGTGGGCAGGCTTACCGAGGACGAGTTCTCTGTCATGAAGGCTCATACGGTTTGCGGATACAACCTGATCTTGAAGCCCTTGCAGGAGCTTGGCGACGACGATTTTGCGCGCTTCTCCCTAGAGATCGTGCGCAGCCATCATGAGCGCTGGGACGGCGCTGGCTACCCTGACGGCCTCAAAGAGCGCGAGATCCCCGTGTCTGCCCAGATAGCGGCCTTGGCAGATGTCTACGATGCCCTTACGAGCAAACGCCCCTACAAAGACCCCTGCAGCCACGAGGTTGCTGTCGAGACCATACTTGCCGGCGGATGCGGTGCGTTTTCCGATGCGATGATCGACGTCTTCAAAAAGATCTCGCCGGAGTTTCCCTCCCTTGCCCAAGAATATGCCGATGCGCAAGACCTCAACTTTGGCACGGAGTACCGCGAGCGTTTGGTCAAGTCCTGCGGAGACCTTGATGCAGAAGGCGTAGAGATCGATAACGGCTCTTCTATGGAGCATGTGGTCCATATGCTGATGGAAGCCAATCGCGAGCTCAGGTTGGTCAACCAGTACGATCTGCCCACTGGCGCCTTTAACCGCAACGCCTACGTGGAGTTCCTTCGCAACTTTGACTCTGCAAACGTCGATTGCATGGCGGCCGTTTACTTTGATGTCAACGGCCTGCATGAGTACAATCGCGATTTTGGCCATGCCCAAGGCGACATCATGCTCGCAAATGTCGCGCGTGCGATTATGGACGTTTTTGGAGATTTCAAAACATTTCGCACTGGCGGAGACGAGTTTGTCTCGGTGTGCGAGAATGCGAATGAGGAAGAAACGATTGCTTTGGTCCAAGAGGTTCAGGCGACCTTTGCAGACCGCGGCTTGACCTGTTCTGTCGGCTATGACTGGCGTCAAAGCGATATCGATATGGGCGAAATGGTCAAAGCTGCAGATCGCAGCATGTTTGCGCAGAAAACGGTTTACTATGAACAAAACCCGCATGTGAGCCAACGCTAACTGCCGTGCGGAGATGTTTTGAGTGAGGTTTTGATGAACGAAGTTATAAGCAGCCTGCGAGCAGCGGGTAACGATGTGGACGGCGCCATTGCGCGCTTTATGGGCAACGAGCAGATGTATGTCAAGTTCTTGGGCAAGCTTGTTCAAGATGACAGCTTTGACAGGCTCAATGCGGCACTTGCCGTAGGCGATGTCGAGGAAGGCTTTGCCGCAGCGCACACCCTAAAGGGCGTTTTGGGCAATCTTGGTCTCACCGTGCTCTTGGTGCTCAACACCCCAATCGTTGAGACCCTGCGCGTTGGCGAGATTCCCGCGCAGTCCGATGTAGACGCTTTTAGCGCAGCGTACAAAGAGACGATCGCCCTCTTGAGCGCATAGCAACAAATGCGATGCGGTTAACAGCGCGGCAGCACAAGCTAGCGCCAAGCTGCAGGTTGCATGCATCTGATGGCGCCACAAGGCTGCAAGGTCGCAGATCGCCTGTCAGCTAGCGCTTATACCGCTCGCAACAATAAAGAGGCCGCATCCCAATCAAGGGATGCGGCCTTTGCCTTTGGCAGCGGATACTTGGCAACCTGTCTGCGCGCTATGCGCCGCCAGCAGTTGGCTAGAGCGTCTTTTTGACTGCTGCCTCGACGCCGGTGACGTTGCCGTCGATCACATCGCTAAAGCGGATCGGCGCGTCATCCAGGCCGTCAAGCGCAGCGGGGACGGCATAGGTGCCGCTGACGCCTGTCATCTCGACGATCTTGCGGTTGAGCTGCACGCCGGTGAGCTGAGCCGCTTCTTGCGGCAGTGGGCTTGCTGCGGGGATGCCGTTGAGGGCGCGATACACCGCACCGCCAAACTTGGCCCAGCGCGCTGTGCTCACGACCAGCATGGGGTTGGTGCCTTTGTTGCGCTTGGCAACCTTCCAGGCAACGGCGGTGTGCGGGTCGAGCAGGTAGCCGTGCTCGTCCATGACCTGTTTGATGGTGGCCAGAGAGTCCTCATCGGTTACGCTGCCAGCGCGATACTGGTTGGACAGCGCGGCAAAGGTCTCGTCATCGATGGTAAAACTGCCCTTGCTTGCAAGGTCGCGCATCCAGCCGGAGATCTTTGCGCCGTCGCGGCCCGTGAGCTCGAAGAGCTGGCGCTCCAAGTTGCTCGAGATCAAGATGTCCATGGAAGGGCTGCTCGTGAGAACGAACTCGCGGTCTTTGATGGTGTAGGTGCCTTCGTGGATGAAGTCTGTGAGAACGCGGTTTTGGTTGCTTGCGCACACGATGGTGCCGATGGGCACGCCCATCTGCTTGGCATACCAGCTGGCCAGGATGTTGCCAAAGTTGCCGGTGGGGACGGTGACGTCCATGGGCTGGCCGGGTTTGAGCGCGCCTTGCTCGACAAGCTGGGCGTAAGCGCTCACGTAGTAGACGATCTGCGGCATCAAGCGGCCCCAGTTGATGGAGTTGGCGCTTGAGAGCACGGTGTTGTCGCTTGCGGCAAGGACCTCGTTGAACTCCTTGTCGTTGAACATCTTCTTGACCGAGGTCTGGCAATCGTCAAAGTTGCCGCGCACGCCGTAGACGCAGACGTTGTCGCCCGTCTGCGTGGCCATCTGCTTGTATTGGATGTCGCTCACGCCGCCGTCGGGGTAGAAGACGACGATGGAGATATGGTCGCGGTTCTTAAAGCCCTCCAGCGCAGCTTTGCCCGTGTCACCCGATGTGGCCACGGCGATGAGGTAGTCGTGACCGGAGCCGCCTGCTGCACGCTGCTTGTCGATGCTTGCGCTAAAGAAGACAGGTAGACACTGCAAGGCCATGTCCTTGAAGGCGCTCGTGGGGCCGTGCCACAGCTCGAGCACGTAAGTGCCGTCTTGACCCACGGGCACAACCGGCGCGATAGCCGGCGTGTCAAAGTTATCGGCATAGATGATGTCAAAGAGCTCGTCTATCTCTTGGCGGGTGAAGTCGATGCCAAAGAGCTCGTAGACCGTGGCAGCCTGCTGCTTGTAGGGTAGCTTGCCCAGCGCTGTGATCTCGTCGAGCGTCATGGTGGGGATAGTCTCTGGGACAAAAAGACCGCCGCCGGGAGCGATTCCCTTGATGACGGCTTGGGAGAACTCAAGCGGGTTTGCGACGACGCCGCGGGTGTCGATGTAGCGAATGCCCATGATGGTCCTTTCAGAGGGTCGATGGCATGTGGGCGCATTAGAAGGAAATAGTACCACCTGCCTGCGTAAACTTGCTGTTACAAGCGGCTGCATGAGCTATGGAGGCTGCCAAAAGACCTGCGGTGAAGCGCTGCTTGCGCACAGTTGGTGTCATTGCTGATGTTCGATAGCGCGCTTAATCGACAAAAAGCGCTGAAAACCTCGAGTTAGCTCTGTATAATTAACTCAAAAGAAGATAAAATACTTCTCTGAAAAGATAGACAGAGAGGCTGTCTATCAGAAAAGGGGGAAAGTCCATGGCAGAGGGTGCAAAGCTTCATGCACAGGTCAAGCTCGTGGTTACTGCTTCTTCGGATCGCAAGGGCCCGAGCTTTGGCAAGGGAGCAGGTATTTTGCTCCACGGTATCGAGGAATACGGCTCGCTCAACAAGACGGCCAAGGTGCTGCATATGGCTTACAGCAAGGCTTGGAGCATGATCAAGAAGGTCGAAGACGGCTTGGGGTTCCCCTTGATCGAGCGCTATGGCGCCCGCGGTTCCCGCCTGACAGAGGAGGGCAAGCGTTTCTTGGCACTCTATGACGAGTTCGAGAAAGACGTCGAGGAGTACAGCCAGAAGTCCTTTGAGCGCATCTTCAAGGACTTCTAGGGCTTAGCCTGCGTTGATGGCTCCGTTTGGAGTTGCTCGCAATTAAAAGGCCGGATCGAGGTTGGTTCCTCGGTCCGGCCTTCTTGCTGTGCGCAGGGCGTCTCTTTGTGCCAAACGGGCTGTACAGCTTGCAAGCCGCTGCAACCTATCGGGCTGGCAGTGCCAGCCCCTACGCGGTCATGCGCCCGCCTGATGCTCGCAGCGTGCAAGACAACGCGAAAGTCGCAGGTGCGTGCGCGGCTCCGGCATCGTACGGCAACGGGAGAGTCGCAGGTGCACGTAGGGGCGAGCATTGCTCGCCCGCGTAGTTTGCAAGCCGCCGCAGGCTTAGTGGCCTGGCGGTGCCGACTTTAGCGCGCTGCCGCTAGTTATCGGTATCGTCAAAGCCCGTGCCCACGATCAAGGTGATCTTAGAACCCTTCTTGACCGAGCCAGAGCTTGGCGTCTGCGAGATGACCTTGCCGTTGTCCCCATCGGCATAATCAACCGAGTAGGTTAGGCCTGCTTTGGTAAGCGTGCTCGTGGCTTTGGACTCTGTCATGCCCGTGACGTTGGGCACGCTCACGGTTGTGTCCTCAGGCTTCTTGCTTGCGCGGCAGACGGTGATCGTGATGCTCGTGCCGGTTGCCACTGATGTGCCGGCGGGGATGCTTTGCTCCATGACGTCGCCATCGCCCACGCTGCCGGAGTAGCCGTCTTTGAGCGTGACGCTAAGGCCTGCGGCTTCCAAGGTCGACTTGACCTCGTCGGCATCGGTGCCGATGTAGTTTTCAACCGTGTAGTTCTTGGTCTCTTTGCCCTTGGATACCTTGAACTCGATCGTGGTGCCCTTGGGCACGCTGGTGTTTGCGGCTGTGGATTGCTCGTAGACCTTGCCTTCTTCGATCGTGTCCGAGTAACCCTGCGAGCTGCTGCCAACAAGGCCGGCATCCTCAAGCGCCTTGGTGGCCTCGGCCTCGGTCAGGTTGTAGAGGTTGGGCACGCTGACGGTCTCTGCGCTGCCTTTGCCGCTGCTGATGGTGAGGTTGACCTTGCCGCCCTTGTCCAAAGAGTCGTTGAGGCTGGGGTCTTGGTAGATGACCAGATCTTTGTCCACGGTCTCGCTTGCCTGGTAGGTAACGGTGCCAACCTCCAGACCGGATTTCTCCAGGATAGAGGTGGCCTCATCGAGCGTCTTGTTGGTGACGTCGGGGACGATTACCTGCTCTGCTTTGGTATCGCCACCGCTCAACGCAGCGTACGCTCCGCCAAAAGCTGCCAGCAAGGCGATGACAACAACCGCTGCGGCGATGATCTTGCCCTTGCCGCCCTTCTTGCTGCCCGATCCAGACTTGCCGCCCTTTTGGGAGCCGCTGTCGTAGGAGTTGGAGTAAGTGCCGGCCTCATCGGCATCCACGGGGCCGATAACACGCGTTGCGCCCGCTGCGACGCCTGGGGTTGCAGCGCCCATGACGGTGGTGGCTGCCGCAGCGCCGCGGCCTGCGAGGTAATCGTCGAGCGCCTGCTTCATCTCGTTTGCCGTGGCGTAGCGCTCGCGTGGGTCTTTGGACATCGCCTTCAAGACGATGGCCTCGAGCTCTGCGTCTATAGAGGAGTTGATGGCGCGCGGTGGGACGGGCTGCTCGCTTACCTGCTTCATGGCAACGCTCACGGCGTCCGGGCCGTCAAAGGGGAGCTGGCCGGTGCAGGCCTCGTACATGACGATGCCCAGGCTGTAAAGATCGCTCGTCCCGGCAAGGGTCTTGCCCTGTGCCTGCTCGGGGCTTACGTAGTGCGCCGTGCCCAAGACGTTGGAGTCCTGCGTCATATCCGAGTTGCCCGCCTGGGCGATGCCAAAGTCCATGACCTTAACGTTGCCGTCGGTTTGGACCATGATGTTGGCCGACTTGATGTCGCGATGGATGATGTTGTAGCTGTGCGCCACGCTCAAGGCGCTGCACACCTGCGAGCCTATCTCGGCAACCTTGCGCGGGTGGATGCTGCCGCGCCCCTGGATGGCGCTTTTAAGATCGGTGCCGCGCACGTATTCCATGACGATGTAGTACATGCCGTCGTCTTGGCCCCAGTCGTAGATGTTGACGATATAGGGGCTGGTGAGGTTGGCCGCAGCTTGGGCCTCTTGCCTAAAGCGCGCGGCAAAGGTGCGGTCTGCCGCGTACTGCGGAAGCATCACCTTGACGGCGACCGTGCGACCCAAGGTGGAGTCTTGTGCTTTGAAGACCTCGGCCATGCCGCCGATACCTATGCGCTCGGTGATCGTGTAGCGCTCTCCAAATACCTTTTTATCCACGTGCGACTCCTAATTCGAACTCTGCGCCCTTTGGGCATACTTTCTATATTTTATCTGTGTGTGTTGCCCGTTCTTGCAACGGTGCGTTATTCATAAAAAGATTGTTTTTGCATCTTGATGCGCGTCTGCGTCACCCTGGGCAGAGGCACCGCTGGGTCTTTTTCTTGCCTGTCACATCGCCCCCAGTTCTTTGAGCGCCTTGACAAGCACGGTACGTGCCTTGGGGGCCGCCACGACAGCGCCCTCGTCGCTTGCATCTTCTATGACCAAGGCGATGGTGATGCTTTGGTCGCCCACTTGCGCCGTGGCGATAAACCAAGCGTTCTCCTTGCCGCCGTCAACCTCTGCGGTACCGGTCTTGCCCATGACGGTGACCCCGTCGATCTTGCAAGCCGTGCCGGTGCCGTTGGTAACGACGTACTCGAGTATCTCTTGCTCTGCTTTGGCAGCCTTCTTGGAGATGACCTGCCCGATCTGCGTTGCAGAGGTAGTGGATACGATGCTGCCGGTGCTCGAGAGCACGTGGTCGACCAGGTAGGGCTTCATCGCAACGCCGTCGTTGGCGATGGCCGCCATGGCGACTGCCATCTGCGTAACCGTCACCTGCGGGCCAGCCGGGCTTGCGTGCTGCCCGACGGGTTGCCCGGCACCTGCCCACGCCGTCTCCCAAGTGGTCATCTCTGAGGGGTCGGGCATGACGCTTGCAGCGACAGAAAAGTCCTGCGCAACGCTGTCTGACCCAAAGCCCAGCGCGTTGCAGTAGCTCACTAGCGTGTCTGCGCCCATATCGACGGCGATCTGGCCAAACGCCGTGTTGGAGCTGATGGCCGTCGCCTCCTTGACGGTGATCGTGCCGCTATCGCGGTGCGTGGTCACGTTGGCGCCGCCTATCTCCATCACCGACGGGCTCTTGTACGTGGAGTCCGCCGTGACGGTGCCGGAGTCCAAGGCGGCGGCCAAGGTGATGGCCTTGAAGGTGGAGCCGGGCGTGTAGAGGCTTTGGGTTGCGCGGTTGACGAGCTCTCCATCGCCACCCTTTTTGCCGCTTAAGAGGTCTGCGACGTTGTTGGCGTCGTAACCCGGTGCGCTTGCTTGCGCCAGCACCGCGCCGGTCTTGGTGTCGAGCACCGTACACGCGCCCGTGCTGCCGTCCAGCACGTCTTCTGCTGCTTTTTGGATCTTGGAGTTGAGCGTGAGCACGACGTCGTTGCCGGCGGTTTGCATGCCTGCGGCGGCGCGGATGGCATCTCCGATGGTCTCGAAGTTCTCATCTCCCACAAGGGTGCTGCTTTGCGAGGCCTCAAGCCCGGCGCTGCCGTATTGCTGGCTGTAGTAACCCACCGTTTGAGCGGCCAAGGTGCCTTGTGGATACGTGCGCTCGTAGGTGCCGTCGTCGTTTTTGACGCTTTTGGCCAGCGTCACGTTGTCGCTGGTGAGAATGGCACCGCGTTCACGTGAAGCTTGGCGTGCCAGCGTGTGGTTGTTGCCCTCGCGGTTTTGGATGCTGTCTGCCTGCACGATCTGCACGTAAGCCAGGTTTCCAATCGCCACGGCGATAAAGAGCGACAGGCAACCCACGAGCATCGTGAGCCTTCTGCCTAAAGACGCGCGCCCCAAGATGCCCTGCTCGCTTCCCAGGGCCGCCTTGATGGCGCCGATCTGCATGGTCGAGGTCATCTCGCATGAAAGCCCCGTGGCCTCGTTGCCGGCCTTGAGCAGCAACCCCACGATGAGCATGCTTGCGATAAGCGAGCTTCCGCCTTGGCTCATGAAGGGCAAGGTGATGCCCGTGAGCGGGATGAGGCCTGTCACGCCGCCTACGATGATGAAGGCCTGCAAAGTGATAGACGCGGTCAAGCCCGCTGCGGTAAAGGCCGCAACGTCGCTTTTGGCGCGCGCCGCCGTTGCCAAGCCGCGTACGGCAAAGAGCACGTACAAGATCAAGACGCCGCCTGCGCCAAGAAGGCCCATCTCCTCGGCGATGGCGCTAAAGATGAAGTCGCTTTCGACCATGGGGATGCTCGTGCACATGCCGCGCCCGATACCCACGCCAAACAGGCCGCCGTCGGCAAGGGAGTAGAGGCTTTGCACGAGCTGGTAGCCGCTGTCTTGCGCATAGGCAAAGGGGTCTTGCCAGATCGAGACGCGCGTTTGCACGTGGTCGAAGATCCCGTAGAGGACAACGCAGCCCACCGCAGCAAGGCCAAGCCCCAAGACCACGTACGAAACGCGCCCGGTGCTCACGTAGACCATGGCGATAAAGATCCCAAAGAGCAAAAGCGCGCTGCCCAGGTCCTTCTCAAAGACGATGACGGCAAGGGCCACAAGCCACATGCCGATCACAGGCATCATGGTGCGCCAGTGGGGGATGGGGATGTTGAGCGGCCCGCGCTTGAAGGTGGACAGCATCTCGCGATGGTCTGCCAGATAGCTGGCCAAGAACAAGACGATGCAGATCTTTGCGAGCTCTCCGGGCTGGAAGCTCATGCCGGCGATGCTCAGCCAGATTCGGCTGCCGTAGTACTCCTTGCCTATGACGGGCAGCATGGGGCTTACCAGCAGCAACAGGCCTATGGCCAAGATGACATAGCGGTATTGGGCGATCTTCTCGATGCTGGGGATGAGCACGATGGCGAGCACCATGCAGGCGATTCCCGCAAACAGCCAGATGACCTGGCGCATCGCCGTTTCTGACGGGGTAAGGCGCAAGACAAAGCAGATGCCGATGCCCGCCAGCAAGAATGCGATGGGCAGGATACCGGGGTCTGCTTGGGGTGCATAAAAGCGCGTGAAGATGTGCGCTACGGCAAACGCGGCGATAAGCCCCAGCGGCACGGCAAAGTTCGCCAGCGTGATGTCTGCGTCTTGGTTGACCAGCAACATCAAAAACAGCAGCAGCATCACGGGGGCAGCCGCAATGAGTAGCCAGAGTTCTGTAGTGCGTCTCGAGTGCATAAAGCTCCCTGTTACCTAGTTGCTGCCCTTGGCGGCTGCATCATCTTCTTTATCGGCTGTATCGGCGGAGTCATCTGCCGCGTTGTCTGCTGCATCAGCCTCGCTGCTTGCGGTGTTGTCGTCTGCGGCGACGTTGGTTACATGGCGGTAGTCGGCGATGAGCGACTGCGCCTCTTCGAGGCTGTTCACGCTCATGCCGCCCTCTAACCTGCTGGCCGTTGTAGGCGCCAGCTTGGAGGTGGGGATGTTGGTCTTCTCCTCAAGCCATGACAGCTCTATGCCGGCCAAAGAACCGGGAATCCCGCGGTAGACGCACACGTAGCCGTCTTGGGCGATCACATAGAAGCTGTTGTGCGCATAGGCGTAGACGCCGTAGGCGCCGCCGCCGACAATCGCCGCAAAGACGATGACAAAGACGATGGGGCCCAAATGCGACTTGAGCCAGTTGCCAAGGCCGCTCACCTTGGCCTTGCTAGCGGGCTCGCGCAGCGGGTCGACCACGACGCAAGTGACGTTGTCCAAGCCTCCGGCGGCCAAGGCCTCGCGGATGAGCGCGTCGCAGCAGGATTGGGGGTCGTCGTTGGAACGCAAGACGGCGGCGATAGTGCTGTCGAGCACCATGCTGCTCAAGCCGTCAGAGCAAAGCAGGAGGCGGTCGCCGGGGCAGACGCGCAGGATGTAGATGTCGGGCTCGACGTTGAGGTCGCTGCCCAAGGCGCGCGTGATGACGCTTCTTTGAGGGTGGACGCGGGCTTCTTCTTCTGTAATACGGCCTTGCTCGACGAGGTCTGCCACCAGGGAGTGGTCGCGCGTGACGCGCTGCAGGGTGCCCTCGTGCAGTAGGTAGGCACGTGAGTCTCCCACTTGGGCGATGACCAGCTGGTCGTCAAAGATCTGTGCCGCCGTCATCGTCGTGCCCATACCGGGACGGCCGGTGCCATTTGCAGCGCCGGCGATGATGGCCGCGTTGGCGCAGCGCACGGCGTTTGCCAAGGCGTCGCCATCGGGGGAGCTGGGGGCTTTCTCGAGCATGGTGCGGATGGCTATCTCGCTTGCCACCTCGCCGGCCTCGTGGCCGCCCATGCCGTCTGCCACCACAAAGAGCGGCGTTGCGGCGATGAAGCTGTCCTCGTTGTGCTCGCGCACGCAGCCCACGTCTGTGCGCGCTGCGTACACCTGCGGTGTCTTGGCGCCGTTTTTGTTTTTGTCGTGCCCTGTGCTCATAAAGCTTCCTTGCGTCTTGCGTACGCGAACAGGCGGCATCTGCCTTGTCTGGGGCGGGTGCCGCTGCCTGCTACTTTCTGCTTATCTTGATGTCGACGTCGCCGATATGCACGACGTCTCCCTCTTTGCATCGCTGTATCTGCGTCACGGGTTCTCCGTTGAGCTGCGTGCCGTTGGCCGACCCCAAATCCTCGACCATGAGGTCGCCTCCCATCAGCGTGAAACGCGCATGACGGCGGCTCACCACGTCGTTGGCGATGAGGATGTCTGCTCCGGGAGCGCGACCCACGACGATGGGCCCTATCACGTTGAGCTGCACGCCACGCAGGGCCTTGGGGCCCTTCTCAACCGTGAGCGTCCAAACGCGAGCTGTCTTGCTGTTTTGCCCTTTGACCAGGCCGATACCTGTCCTCATCACGGCAAACAGGAACAAGAACAGCAGCGCGACGAGCAATATGCGCCCTGCAAGCAAAAGCAGATCGACCACGCTAGTCCTCCCTAAACTCCAGGCGCGTCGTGCCTAGCTCTACGACGTCGCCGTTTTTGAGGAAATGCTGGGTGACGGGCTCGCCGTTGAGAAACGTCCCGTTAGTGGATTTATTGTCGCGCACCGACCACTCCTCGCCGTTGAAGACGACCTCTGCGTGATGGCGGCTCGCGCCCGGGTCGGATACGACGATGTCGTTGTCGCTGCCTCGTCCCAAGGTCATCCTCAGGCCGATGAGCGGGTAGCGCGTGTCTTTGTTGAAGTCGTAGAGGCACACATGCGCGCCGGCAGAAACGGTTGGGGTGTTGAGCAAAACCGTCTGGGCGGCAGACTCGTCTGCCGAAGCCGAAGCCGAAGCCGGAACCGGCGCCTGCGCTTGAGGCTGCGGCTCGGGCTGCGGTTGCGGGGCGTCTTCGGGGATGTAGTGGGCAGACTGCATGTCTGCGGGCAAGAACGGGTCAAACTGGGCGTTGTCGCTTTGGCCGTAGTCCTGCGGCGCAGGCGATGTGCTGTGGCGCAAGACGGGGTTGACGTCGATGCGGTTGTCCAAGCCGTAGTGCTCCATCTCTTCGCGGCGCAGCTCCTCGATGATGGCGGGCGAGACGTTTTCTGCGATGATGTCGAACTTTCCGCGCTTGAGGCCGTTGTCCACGATAAAGCGCACGAGCGGCGGGCAGTCAAAGATCAGGTTGCTCTGCTCGGCCTTGCTTGTGAGAAACGTCTCGATCTCTCCGGCGATAGAGGGGTAGCAGCCGCCCATCTTGCGGTCGTCTTCTGGGCTCACCAAGACGTTGAACAGCGTGGGAGCGTACTCGTGGCCCACGCCGATCATCTTCTCGCGCTGCATCTCCTTGGCAGCGCGCTTTGCGAGCTTGACCGGCTCCAGGCCGCCGCGTCTTCCGCCTTCGATGACGTCTTCTGCCTTGTCCTCAAAACGGGAGAAAAGCCCCATGCTAATCCTCTTCCTTGTATCGGTAAGGCGCACCCAGCGCGCCGATTACAACTATGATTACGGCCGAGGCCGCGATGCTTGCGCACCAGGCAAAGTCCGGTGCGGCCAGCTGGCCTGTGCAGGCGTATCCGGCTGCCACCTGACCGGCGACAAGCACAGCGGCGCCTGCAAAAGCGCTAACCACCGATAATACTCGCGATTCGCGCGAGCAGAGCGCAGACACAAAAACTGCAGCAAATACCCAGCTCAACGCTGTGATCCACAAGGTGGGATCGGCGATTGCCTGCATGATGGGCTGCGGTTGCATGCGCGTAGCCACAAAGGCGGCGTTTGCATGAAGCGCAGTCCCGCTTGCCGTGATGATTCCCAAGGTATTGGCGATAACCGCCTGCATGACAGAGCACGCGGCCGCCTGCGCCGGACGCAAAGTGAACCCGGCTAGCAGGGGAGCAAGCGGGCTTACCCATGCAAAGGGCAACGCCGATGCGGCAAGCGTGGCGTTGGCTGGCGCGCTTCGGTGCCTGCCGGTGGTGTACCACCAGGCTGCGGCGCATATAACGACTACGACCCCCAAGCCGGTTGGCAAGCTGTCGTTGGCGATGATGCCGCATCCCAAAAACGCAAGGGCGGCCAGCACGCCGATACCCGGGGCAATGGCGCCCACGGTGCCTACGACAACGGCAAACAGCATAGAGAACTCTGTCTTGAGCAGCCCAAACGACACAAAGCCCAAAGCTGCCGTCCACCAGCACAAGACAGCGCAGGCCAGACGCGCTCCAAGGGATCTGACGCGCGGGTTGATCTTGCCCCACATGTCTTGCGCGCGCAGCCGCAAGACGGGTTCTTGCTCCTGCTGTTCTTGGTCGTCGTCAAGCAGGCTTGCAAGCTTGCGTTTGCCTTCGTCTATGTCGCCCAGATAGGGCTCAAGCTCGTCAACCATCTCGAGCACCGTCTCAAAGCGCTCATCTGGGTCTGCATCGATGGCGCATTCGATTGCTTGGTCGAGCTCGGGCGGCGTGTCTACGCGGGCGCGGCTTACCGGGGGCAGCTCATGTGCTTGCATGCGGCGCAGGCTGGCGTCGATGCTTGCTGCGTTATAGGGGTTGGTGCCGGTGAGCATCTCGTAGATCACGACGCCCAAGGAGAACTCGTCGGTGCGTTGGTCGAGGTCTTGGCCGCAAATCTGCTCGGGCGGCATGTAGCCGATGGTGCCTCCTGTTGCCTGCGAGTAGCCGTCTGCACCAGACAGCTCGCTGATGCCAAAGTCTGTGATCTTTACGATGCCGCTGTGATCGATGAGGATGTTGTCGGGCTTGATGTCCAGGTGGAGGACGGCGTTCTCATGGGCAAAGTCCAGCGCCTGGGCGCAGCTTTCTGTTACGGCGGCGATGATGTCCAGATCAAGCTCGCCGCGGTGCGCGCTGTCTATCACCTGCGAAAGAGATGGGCCCTCTATAGCCTCCATGATGAGAAACGCCTCTTGGCCGCGGGTCTCGAAGTCTATGACGCTGGCGATGTTGGGGTGCTTGAGCATGGCGCCGGTGCGCGCCTCTGCCAAGCCGGGGATACCGTTTTCTTGCGAGTCTTGCGAGATAGGGATGCGCTTGATGGCCACGCGGCGCTGGATGCGCGTGTCCCAGCAGATCTGGACGGTACCGCTGCCGCCCTTTCCTGCCGTGCTCAAGGGACGGTAGCGGTCCAAAATCAATGGACCTGGCACGATGCCTCGTTTCTGGTGTGTTTGAGCGGTGTTTTGCCCGAGTGCTTGCGTGTCTGGAAAGTATAGCATGCAGGTGATGGAGCCTCTTGTTTGGCAAAGCCGGCATGGAATGGGGCAGAGGTTTGCAAAAATCCAAAAAGCCCCTTGCGCTTTCTTGGCAATCAAGTATCATATCTACTCGCGCTAAACAGCGCTTTGACAATGCGGGCGTGGCGGAATGGCAGACGCGCATGGTTCAGGTCCATGTGGGGGCAACCCCGTGGAGGTTCAACTCCTCTCGCCCGCACCATCAAATCTCCTAAGGCTCCCAAATCGGGAGCTTTTTTGTTGCCCAAGAACCAATCCCATATGCGGGCTTTCGCAGAGCCGCAGGTGGATGCACGGGAGAGCACTGCTCTCCCGCGTAGGTTGCTGTGACGTGCAAGGGCCATGCTGCCTGCACCGCAAAAGAAAAGACCCCGGAACCCGGGGTCTTTTGCTAGCGGGTTTGCGCACCGCTGTAATCTTGTTTGCGGCGTGCGAGCAGCTCTAGAAGCCCTCGATCACATCGCAACCCATGTAGGGGCGCAGCGCCTCGGGCACGGTGATGGTGCCATCGGCGTTTTGGTAGTTCTCGATGACGGCGGCCATGGTGCGGCCCACGGCAAGGCCGCTGCCGTTGAGGGTGTGTGCTAGGCGCTTCTTGCCGGCCTCATCCTTGTATT
>CAVAPV010000014.1:0-21747 GCA_963590525.1 Agathobacter rectalis | reverse complement strand
GGCGACCTGTGAGAACTCGGCCTTGCCAAACTCCAGGGCAAGCCAGGTTTTGCCTACCTGCCGAGCCCCCTGCAGAATCAGCGGCTTTTTGGCGGGCCTCGCCTTCCAGGCAAGCAGTTCGCTCATCGCAGACCTGAACATATCAACTCCCCAGGTCGTTCCACCTGATTTTTGGCAACCATACCATTTTTACGGCCGTATTTTTGGCTGGTATGCCATCATTCTGATTGCCTTTTGCAGCGAAGCCCCCTCGAATTCTGCGGGGTAGCGCTGGGCGGCCGCTAGGCGATCGTGTCGCAGCCCATATAGGGGCGCAGCGCTTCGGGCACGGTCACGGTGCCGTCGGCGTTCTGGTAGTTTTCCAGTACGGCGGCCATGCAGCGGCCCACCGCGACGCCCGAGCCGTTCAGCGTGTGGGCGAGGCGCTTTCTGCCGTCGGCGTCCTTGAACTTGATGTTCGCGCGCCGCGCCTGGAAGTCGCCGCAGTTCGAGCAGCTCGATATCTCCTTGTAGGCGTTGTAGCTGGGCAGCCACACCTCGAGGTCGTAGGTCTGGCGAGCGCCAAACCCGATGTCGCCGGTGCACAGGCTGATCACGCGGTAGGGCAGGTTGAGGCCCTGCAGCACGAGCTCTGCCTCGTAGGTCATGTCCTCGAGCTCTGCGTCGGATTCTTCCGGCTTGGCAAAGCGGACCATCTCGACCTTGTCAAATTGGTGCGCGCGAATCAAGCCGCGGGTGTCGCGGCCGGCGCTACCGGCTTCCTCGCGAAAACACGGCGTGTAGCCGCAGTAGCGCAGGGGCAGATCGGCGCCGTCGAGCACCTCGTCGCGATGTAGGTTGGTGAGCTGGACCTCGGCCGTGGGGATGAGATAGAGGCCCTCGGTGGTCTTGAAGAGGTCCTCTTCGAACTTGGGCAGCTGGCCGGTGCCGGTGAGGGTGTCCTTGTTGGCAAGGCTGGGAACCCAGTACTCGGTGGCGCCGCGGTCCAGGTGCACGTCCAGCATGTAGTTGATGAGAGCGCGCTCCAAACGGGCACCCTTGCCGCGCAGCACGCTAAAGCGGCTGTGGGCCAGCTTGACGCCACGCTCGAAGTCGATGATGCCCAGCTCGGGGCCCAAGTCCCAGTGGGGCTTGAACTCGAAGTCAAACTCGCGCGGGGTGCCCCAGCGGCGCACCTCGGGGTTGTCGTCTTCGTCCTTGCCAACGGGGGTTGCCTCGCAGCACATGTTGGGCACACTCATGGCCAGGGCCTTGAGCTGCGCGTCGAGCTCGGCCTGCTTGGCGTCCAGTTGGGCGATCTTATCGCCCACAGCGCGCATGGACTCCTTCTTGGACTCGGCCTCGTCCTTCTTGCCCTCTTTCATGAGCGCGCCGATCTCTTTGGAGACGACGTTGCGCTGCGCTTTGAGGGCCTCGACCTCGCCGATGACCTCACGGCGTTGCTCGTCAACGGCAAGAAACTCGTTGATGTCCCACTTGTTGTTGCGGTTCTTGCAGTTTTCCGCGACCTTTTGGGGGTTTTCGCGGATAAAGCGGATATCCAGCATGTTTTGATCCTCCACCTATTGGGGCGTAAGTTTGGTCATGCAAGTATAGCGCTCGGGGCTTGACGCATGCGCTGCGCTCGGTTTGCGGTACTATTCACAAGTTATCAGTGGTTTTAGCTCCCAAAGGACTCTTATGTGGGATTTCTTCAACAGCTTGCAAGACGGCACCATCCTCAACGGCCTCTTTGACTCTGTGGGCCTTACAGGCGGTGTCTTGATCATCTTGGGCGTGGGCATCTTGATCTTTTTGATCGTTGCCATCGTGGCCGAGCGCAAGACGCGCGTGCTCTTTCCAGACCGCAAGCGCCGCGGCTCAAGCGACAGTGACAGTTTCTTGAATTTTGACGACGATGAAGACGACGACGATTAGCGCCAAGTAGAATCAAGACATGGCGCCAGCCAGCGTGTTGCTCGCGGCACAGGCGCAGTCCCTGCAAAACGAGGAGGGCATCATGAAAAAGATCATCGCCGCCGCTTTGGCCGCCCTTGCCATGGCTGCCTGCTTGCTTGCGCTTGCAGGATGCTCGCAAAGCGCGGATATCAAAGACATCCAAGGCGTTTGGAAGATCCAAGGCAGCGACCCCGCGGTTACCGTTGTCTTTACAGATAGCGAGTGGAAGCTTGCCAGCGACATCGACCCGTATCAGTACACGTTGGACACCAACTCCAAGACGCTCAACTTTAGCAGCGATATAGAGGAGGGCACGGCTACCTACGAGTTTTCCGAGGACCGCCAGCAGCTCTCGCTCACCCAAACGGATGACTCGGGCAAGACAGAAACGCAAACTTTCGTTAAAGTGTCTGACGACACATCGGCCGAGCCTACGGTTGGCGACACTGCAGAGGCAACAGAGAAGTAGGAAGATCGGCCAGAGCGCTGGGGGAAAGCTGGCGTAAACGATGCATGAGAGTGCGTCGTATGGGACTGGGCGGCATCACACCTCGAACCTGGTCAGGACGGGGACGTAGCAGCCATAAGGGGCCTCTGGTGGGTGCCCACTCCCATACGGCGCACTTTTTGCGTTTGCGGATTGCAAGCTTGCCGGCGTTGCTTCAAAAGCCCTGTGCGCATCTGCCTGTGCGGTCACGTTGGCAGGATTTGGCCATGGCTGCCTTTCTCCTTATGTCAAGTTTGTGCAAAGACGCGCCGATGTTGCCGGGTGGACACCCGCGTTAGATACACTGTCTGAACCTTAAGCTGCTAGACAAAGGGACCGCTTTGGAACTTGTCCATCTCATCATCGCCTTGATTCAAGACCCGCGCACTTTTATTGCGCGCTGGATCGTGGACTTGGGTCCCGTGTGGGTCTATACCCCGCTGTTTGTCATCGTCTTTATAGAGACGGGTTTGGTGGTCACGCCGTTTTTGCCCGGCGACTCGCTGCTGTTTTGCATGGGCATCTTTTGCGCGGAAGGCGGCGGTCTAAACTTGCCCGTCGCCATCTTGCTTATGACGCTTGCCGCCATTTTGGGCAATACCTCCAACTATTGGATCGGACGCAAGATGGGCGAGGCCATCATCCGCAGCGGCAAGGTCAAGGCCCTTACTCCCGAGCGCTTGGAAAAGACGCAGGCAATGCTGGACAAATACGGCAACTTTGCCGTGTTCCTCACCAGGTTCTTTCCCATCATCCGCACCTTCGCGCCGTTTTTGGCGGGTATGGGCGGCATGCATTTTGCGCGCTTTACGCTCTTTAACGTGCTGGGCGGCGTGTGCTGGGTATGCCTTTTTACCCTGCTGGGCTATTTCTTTGGTGGGGTTCCCTTTGTGGAGCAGCACTTCGAGCTCGTCATCGTGGGCATCGTGGTCATCAGCTTGGTTCCCACTATCGCCGGCGCGCTCAAAGCATGGCTAAACAGCCGCAAGAAGCAACGCGCTAACGCATAGCTCGCGCTGTTGGCGGCGCTGCCCCGTACTCGCCATCATCGCTGTGGTGCCTCGATGCCGCAACTGCCGCTGCACTGCCGTTGTCTCTGCTACCGTCACCGGCACGGTATTGCCTCTGCGCCTCACGGCAGCCGCTCGCCGTCTATGCTTGCAAAGCCCTTTTGCCAAGCGTATCCTGATACGCCCTTAAGAATACATCGCGTCACTTATAAGAAGATGATAGTACCGTGAGCAAGCAGATCGATATGCTCTCTGGGTCCTTGTGGACCTCTGTTCCCCGTTTTGCGCTTCCCGTTGCCGCTACCAGTATCCTCGAGCAGCTCGCCACCTTTGTTGGCGTGCTCATCGTGGGCCGTTGCTCGGGCGACCAAGGCGCGGTCGAGATGGCCGCCTTGGGCTCCAACATGCCGCTTGTGAGCTTTATCGTCAACTTATCGCTTGGCATCGCCTTGGGTTCCAACGTCGTCATCGCCATAGGCTTGGGTCGCAAGGACAGCGCCTCGGTAGAAAAGGCCGTGCACACCTCTATTGCGCTTTGCGTCATCGGGTTGGCCTTTACTGTGCTGGGAGAGCTAAGCGCTGTACCCTTGCTCAATGCGCTAAACGTACCGCCCGAGACCTTTGATGCCACGTTGGTCTACTGGCGCATCTACCTTGTGGGTGTGGCTGCCGTCATGCTCTACAACTTCGAGGCGGCCATCTATCGCAGCGTGGGCATCGCCACCAAACCCATGCACGTCTTGATCGTCTCCACGCTGCTCAACATCGTCTTGGGCTTTGCCTTTGTGGGCGGGCTGGGGATGGGCGTTGCTGGCATAGGCGTGGCGACGGTCGTGAGCTACTGCGTGAGCGCGGTGTCGCTTTTGCGTGGGCTGTGCACCATTGATGCGCCCGTGCGCGTAGATCTGCGCAAGGTGAGAATCGACGCCTCTCAAGCTGCGCAGATCTTTAAAGTGGGTCTGCCCGCCGGTATCCAGATGGCGATCTTTGCCGTGGCCAACATCGTTATCCAAGGCGCTGTCAACAGCTTGGGCACCAATGTTATCGCCGCTTCAAGCGCCGCCTTGGCCCTGGAGTTTGTTTTTTGGGCCTTTGTGAGCTCGTTTGGGCAAGCCTGCACCACCTTTGCCGGGCAAAACTTTGGTGCAGGAGACCTCAAGCGCTGCAAGAAGGCGCTGCTCGTTTGCTTTTTGGAAAGCGAGGTGGCTGTCGCATTGCTGGTTGCTGCCGTGCTCTTGTTTGGCAGGCAGATGATCGGCCTCTTTAACGGGGACCCGCAGGTTATCCAGCTGGGTTTTGAGCGTCTCTATATCATCGTCCCGTCTTACTTCTTCTCTATGGTCTATGAGATAAGCTCGGACTACATGCGCGGCTTTGGCATATCGGTCGCGCCGGCGCTGCTCACGGTTGTGGGTGTGTGCGGCACCAGGCTTTTGTGGGTTGCGTTTGTGTTCCCGGCGTCTCCCACGTTCGAGATGATCATGTACGTGTACCCGGTGAGCCTCGGCATCGCTGCGCTGCTGTTGGGTGTTTTGCTGCTGATAGTGCGCCCCACCAAGACCTGCGCAAAGCGCTAGCTGCCAGCCGTTGAGCATTAGTCGCCAACAGCCATCGTGTATCGCCGTAACACGCTGCTTTGCTTGCCGATAAACAGCTCGCTGCTGCTTTGCCTGCCGTCTCCAAATCGTCTTTGAGCTGTGCGCCCGCGCCTCTTGATTCGTCTGCCGCGCTATCTGTCCACTTGCGGCATGGGGGCAGATTCGTATCGATGCGCAATGTGCCCGCTGCCTACTATCAAGGAGACCGATTACAGGCCCCTTAATAGTTGGGAGTTCTCATGGGTTACTTTGCTGGCAAGACAATCATCGTGACGGGTGCAGGGCGCGCAACGCTCAAGAGCGGCGAGCCCGGATCCATTGGCTACGGCATCGACATCGCCTTTGCCAAGGAGGGCGCAAACCTTGTCATCACCGGACGCAACGTTGCCAAGCTCGAGGCTGCAAAAGAGGAGCTTGAGCGCGAATACGGCATCCAGGTGCTGGCCGTGCAGGCAGACATTTCTGCCGGTGCAGACAACGAGGCCGCTGTGCAAAACGTCGTCGACCAAGCCATCGCCAAGTTTGGGCGCATCGACGCGCTGGTAAACAACGCTCAGGCATCTGCTTCTGGCGTCACCTTGGCAGACCACACCATGGACCAGTTCAACCTGGCGCTTTACTCCGGCTTGTATTCTGCGTTCCTCTATATGCAAAAGTGCTATCCGCATCTCAAGGAGACCAAGGGCTCTGTGGTCAACTTTGCAAGTGGCGCGGGCCTTTTTGGCAACTACGGTCAGTGCGCATATGCCGCTGCCAAAGAGGGCATCCGCGGCTTGAGCCGCGTGGCGGCAACCGAGTGGGGCCCCGACGGCATCAACGTCAACGTTGTTTGCCCACTGGCATGGACCGCCGCTCTCGAGGGCTTCAAGGACCAATATCCCGAGGCCTACGAGGCCAACGTCCATATGCCGCCCATGGGTCACTACGGCAACGTCGAGACAGAAATCGGCCGCGTTGTCTTGCAGCTGTGCGGCCCGGACTTCAAGTTCATGAGCGGCGAGACCGTCACCTTGGAAGGCGGCATGGGCCAGCGCCCCTAGCGTTGGCTTGCGGGATGCGGCAGCGGTAACCGTAAGGCAGCCGCAACCGTAAGAAGGAAGCCTGCCCGCACCGCGAAGCTCGCTGCAAGGGGAGGGCCTGCAGCAAGAAAAGCTCGAAACAAGACCGGGGCTGCGTGGCTGCGCGGCTCCGTTTTTTTTCGGCCTGGTTGCCTTTGCGCGCGTTTTGCCATCGCTTTGCTGTGGACGGTTATCATAGGCAGATACGTTTTGCGCAGCGTACGCGCCGCTTTGAGCGCCGCGCTGTGCAGCCAAGTGCTGCGTGACCCCTTACGACCCAAGGAGCGACGATGTCGATTTCCCTCTACCGCAAATACCGCCCCAACACGTTTGCAGACGTCGTGGGTCAAGAGCATGTAGAAAACACCTTGACCAATGCCGTGGCCAGCGGAGACGTCGCTCATGCGTATCTGTTTTGCGGGCCGCGCGGCACGGGAAAGACCACCAGCGCGCGCCTGCTAGCCAAGGCGCTCTTGTGCGAGAGCGGCCCTACGCCCACGCCCGACGGGAGCTGCTCTCAGTGCCAGCAGATCGCCGATGGAACGCATCCCGACGTCTACGAGCTCGACGCCGCGAGCCGTACCGGCGTAGAAAACGTGCGCGAAGAGATCATCTCGCGCGTGCAGTTTGCCCCAACGCGCGGCCGCTACAAGATCTACATCATCGACGAGGTCCACATGCTTTCTAACGCGGCGTTCAATGCGCTGCTCAAGACCTTGGAAGAACCCCCAGCGCACGTTGTCTTTGTCATGTGCACGACCGACCCGCACAAGGTGCCCGAGACCATCCAGTCGCGCTGCCAGCGCTTTGACTTCCGCCGGTTCTCTATCGACGAGATCTGCAGCTATTTGTCTCGCATCTGCAAGGCGGAGGGCTTTAACGCCGATAAGGAGGCGCTCGAGTTTATCGCCGCAAAGGCGCAAGGCGGCATGCGCGACGCAACCACGGCGCTTGAGCAGGTGGCTGTAGCCGGCGGCGGCACTATCACCTTGGCTGCAGCGCAGACGCAGCTGGGCCAGACGGATACCGGCACGCTGTTTGAGCTGGGCGGCTACATTGCCGCTCGCGATACTGCCAATGCCTTCTTGTGGCTCAACCGCATGGTTGTGGCTGGCCAGGACCTGGTTCAGATCGCATCCGATGTGACCGATCATATCCGCAACCTCTATGCGGCGTCTCTTACCGGCGGTGTCAACGGCGTGATTGCCTGCCCTGCACAAGAGATTGCCCGCTATCAAAGCCAAGCGGCCGCTTTTGGAGGCCCCGAGCGTCTTGGACGCGCGCTCACGACCTGCGGCAACCTGATCGCAGAGCTGCGCAGCAGCGTCAACGTGCGCCTGAGCTTCGAGATCGCCCTCACGCGCCTGTGCAGGGCAGAAAGCGAGCTCACGCTCGAGGCTTTGGCCGAGCGCATCGAGAGCTTAGAGTCTGGCATCGCTGCGCCCAAGCTCTCTGGCGATCTGCTGTCCTCGATGGCTGCTCAGGCTGTGGCAAGCGCCGCTAGCGCTGCGGGCATGGGCGGAGCCGCTGCTGCCGTGCCTGCCGCTGCCGTACCCGCTGCTGCAGCCGTACCCGCGTTTGCCGAGGAGGCTGCGAGCCCTTTAGGCGCCAGCTCCCCTGCGGACAACGACACTGTACTCGCTGCGGGATCTGCTTTTGAGCCCGCTGCCCAAGATGAAGAGGAAGAGGAGGAGTGGACGGGCCAGCAAGACGACGATGCCGAGCTGCCCTGGGATGATGATCCCTCAATTGCCGCCTCCTATCCCGCGCCCGCTTACGATGAACCAGCTGGAGGAGACGTTGCTGCGGAGCCGGCGCCTATCGAAGCGCCCGCGCCGGCAACCCAACCCGCAGCACAGCCTGCAGCGCAACCTCTGCCGCAACAGGCCGCACAGCCCGCAGCTCAGCCTGCCCCTGCCGCTGCGATGTCTCCGGCGCGCTTAATCGCCGCCATCCGCACCGCCGTCAAGCGCGAGGATGTCGCGACCGATGCGCTGCTCAACGGCGTCGCAGTCGAGCATGACGAGGCGGGTTATCACCTGGTGTTTCCTGCAAGCGGCACCTTTGCGATGAAGCTAGTGACGCAGGGAGCAGCTCACGAGCTGCTCAAGCGCGCGTTTGAGAGCGTGATCGGACAGCCGGTGGGCTTTGATTGCAAGCTTGCCGGTGGTGCGACTGCCGCGACAAGCAAGCCTGCAGCTCAGCAGCCAGTGAGCTTTGGGACGGTCAGTGCTGTAGAGGCCGCCGCCCCCGTTTCTGATTACGACGACGGTTACCTGGATGCGCTGGCAGACAGCTATGTTGGCGGCTACGACGATTACGTCGCAGCAGACGAGCTGCCTGTGGACGTGCCCGCTGCCATGCCGGCGGCTGCATCCTCCGCAGCGCCAGAGCCTGCGCCTGTCGATGATTTTGGCGGCTTTGACCCGGGCGCCTACATGGCGCAGCGCGAGGCCGATGCTGCAGCGGCTGCAGCAGACGCCGCAGCGGCGGCAGCCAGTCAGCCACAAGAGCAGGCGCCCGCCTTTGGCGCAGGCAGCCCTGTTGACTCGGCCACGGCCAGCGAGCTTGCCGATACGCTGAGCGTCTTTGGCGGCGGCATCAAGTTCGAGGAGATGTAGGCTGCCCTTGTCACGCAATCGTTTGGGGCAAACGCCGCCAAGCATGCGACAATGGCAGACGCTTGCTGCACGCCCGCGCGTGTTTGCGCACGGCTGTCGATATGCGTCACGGCGAGCAGACAGATGACGACAACGCCTGCCGCAAGAGGCAGGTGCAGGTAGATAAGGAGATGCCGAATGGCAATGAACCCGCAGGCCATGATGAAACAGGCCAAGAAGATGCAAAAGAAGATGGAGGAGATCCAGGCGCAGTCTGCGCTGGAGACCGTCACCGCAACCGCAGGCGGCGGTATGGTCACCGCCGTTGTCTCTGGTGCCCTAGAGGTCAAATCCATCACCATCGACCCCGAGGCTGTCGATCCCGAAGACGTCGAGATGCTTCAGGACATGATCGTCGCCGCTGTCAACCAGGGTATTGCCGATGCTCAGGCTATGACGAGCCAGCGCATGTCTGCTGTGACCTCCGGCCTTTCCGGCTTGGGCTTGTTCTAGGCCATGAAGCAAGCCGCTGCGATCAGGCATGCCCAAGAAGAGCTGGAGCGCATGCCCGGCGTGGGTCCCAAGTCCGCGCAGCGCATCCTGCATTGGCTCCTCACTGGCGACGAGCTTGCAGCGCGCCGTCTTGCCGAGGCGATACTCGAGGTCAAGAAGGCCATCCATCTGTGCCCGCGCTGCCACAACTATGCGCAAGAGGAGCTGTGCGAGGTCTGCATGGACCCGCAGCGCGATGCGAGCGCCATCTGCGTTGTGGCCGAGCCGCGTGATATCGACGCCATAGAGCGCACGGGAGCCTATCACGGCCTCTATCACGTGCTAGGCGGCGTCATCAACCCCATGGACGGCGTGATGCCAGACGATCTGCACATCGCAGACCTCATCGCCCGCCTTGGAAGTCAGGAGGTCTCCGAGGTGCTTTTGGCCACCAACCCCGACGTCGAGGGCGAGACCACGGCAAGCTACCTCGCGCGCACCATCAAGCCCTTGGGCGTCAAGGTGACGCGCCTGGCAAGCGGGCTTCCCGTTGGCGGAGAGCTCGAGTACGCCGACGAGGTCACCCTTGCGCGCAGCATCGAGAGCCGCCGCGCTGTGTAGTTTTTGCGTTGATTGCCCAGCATACGCGCGCTGCCTGCAAAGGGCGGCGCGCGTTTTTTTTTCTGGCCGCTGCCGTCCGCTTAGCGCCCGCAATATGGCCGTAACCTGCGACTTGTATAATCGGAACTCTTACTGAGCTTACCTGAGCACACTGGCTGCCGCTGGCAGGTTTTCTGCCCGCTTTGCCGATAGGAGATTCCTATGGCCAACTGCAACGATTTTGCCCTCTACAAAAACTTTGGCGCCTACACGGATTTTCCCGCCGAGTACTACTCAATGTTCAACGTCAAGCGCGGCTTGCGCAACCAAGACGGCACGGGCGTCGTGGCGGGCGTTACCTCTATCAGCAACGTTCACGGCTACCTTACCGATGAAGGCGTTAAAGTCCCCGATCAAGGCCGCCTCACGCTGCGCGGCTACAACATCAGAGACCTCGTGCGCAATGCGGTCGAAGAAGACCGCTTTGGTTACGAAGAGCTGGCCTTCTTGCTGTGGGACGGAGATTTGCCCAGCCGCAAAGACCTCGACACCCTCAAGGGCATGATCGACGAGCAGCGCGAGCTGCCGGACAACTTTGTGGCCAACCTGATCATGAACAGCCCGTCTGCGAGCACTATGAACATGCTGGCGCGCAGCGTGTTGCTGCTGTATTCCTACGACCCAGATGCCGATGTCATCTCCAAAAAGCACGAGATCGACGTCGCCGTCCAGATGGTCTCGCGCCTGCCGCGCCTTGCCGTCTTGAGCTATCTGGCGCGCAAGCAGATGTCCAGCCACCGCATGTACATCAACCCGCCCGTTGCGGGGCTTTCTACGGCAGAGACCATACTCACCATGCTGCGCCCTGATATGGAGTACACGCATCGTGAAGCCAAGATGCTCGACATCATGCTCATGCTTCATGCCGAGCATGGCGGCGGCAACAACTCGACTTTTACCACGCGCGTGCTCTCTTCTAGCGGCACAGATGCCTACAGCGCCTACGCCGGCGGCATCAGCAGCCTTAAGGGGCCCAAGCACGGCGGTGCAAACCTTAAAGTCACTGCCATGCGCGACGACCTCAAGGCAAACGTGGCAGATTGGACAGACGAAGGCCAGGTGGCAGACTACCTGCGCCGTGTCTTGCGCAAAGAGGCCAACGACCGTACCGGCCTCATCTACGGCATGGGGCATGCCGTCTACACCCTAAGCGACCCCCGCGCAGAGATCTGCAAGTTCTTTGCCAAGCGCATGCTGGCAGGCACGGAGTTCGAGGCCGATTTCCAGCTTGTAGAGACTATCGAGCGCCTTACACCGGAGCTCTTTGCAGAGGTTAAGGGTTCTACCAAGGCCATCTGCGCCAATATCGATATGTACTCCGGTTTGGTGTATCGCGCGCTGGGCATCCCAGAAGAGCTCTTCACCCCACTGTTTGCTGTGGCACGCCAAGCCGGTTGGAGCGCGCATCGCTTTGAGGAGCTTGCCTCGGGCCGTCGCATCATCCGCCCTGCGTACAAATCATTTGAGGGGCAAAGAGACTACGTTCCCATCGAGCGCAGGTCTGCTGCGTGCGATATCACAAGCTCGGACACCATCAACGTCAGCGAAGACGTCCCCAACGACTAATCGCCCTTTTGTCGCAGCCTGCCCCTGCAGGCGGGCTGCTTGAGATATGCCCCTTTGGGCAGAAAGGAACCCCTCATGAGCAAGCACACCATCACCCTCATCCCCGGAGACGGCATCGGCCCGGAGATCACCTCGTGCATGCAGCGCGTTATCAAAGCCGCTGGTGTGGACATCGACTGGCAGGTTGTCAACGCCGGGGCGGGCGTGATGGACGAGTACGGCACTCCGCTGCCCGATCACGTGCTTGACTCTATCGCTGCTACGGGTGTTGCCATCAAGGGCCCCATCACCACGCCGGTGGGCTCTGGGTTTCGCAGCATCAACGTCGCCTTGCGCAAGCATTTCGACCTCTATACCAACCTGCGCCCCGTCTGGTCTATCAAAGGTACGGGCGCGCGCTATGACGACGTCGACATCGTCATTTTTCGCGAGAACACAGAAGACCTCTATGCCGGCATAGAGGCCGACATAGACACGCCCGCGGCCGCCGAGCTTATCGGCTGGGCGGCGGATTGGGGCTTGGGCCAGATCAAGCTCGACAGCGCCATCAGCCTCAAGCCCATCAGCGTCAGCGGTTCTGAGCGCATCGTGCGCGCGGCCTTTGAGTATGCCGTGGCCAACGGCCGCAAGAAGGTCACTGCCGTGCACAAGGCCAACATCATGAAATGCTCTGACGGCTTGTTCTTGGCCACGGCAAAAGAAGTTGCCGCCTGCTACCCCGATATCGAGTTCGAGACGATGATCGTGGACGCCACTTGTATGAACCTCGTTATCGACCCGTCGCGCTTTGACGTCATGGTCCTGCCCAACCTCTACGGCGATATCGTGAGCGATCTGTGCGCAGGACTCATAGGCGGCCTAGGCATGGCACCCGGTGCCAACATTGGCAAAGACGTCGCCATCTTCGAAGCTGTCCACGGCTCTGCGCCCGACATCGCGGGCATGGGTATCGCCAACCCCACGGCAGAGCTGCTCTCTGGCTGCATGCTGCTTGATCACATCGGCGAGAAAGAGGCTGCCGATAAGATCCGTGCAGCTATCGGGCGCGTCTACGCCGCAGGCGAGCATCTTACCGGCGACATCAAGAAGATTGTGAGCGGCAGCGCTGCAGGCGCGGCATCAAGCGACGAGTTCACGCAGGCGGTAATCGCGGCGCTGTAAGGAAAGCGGCGTCAGGGGGGCATGCGCCCTCTTGGCGCCTGACACCTTATGAAAACTCTGTGCGTCATAGCGATTGATAGACTCATGCCCGGTAATAGGCGTTAAAATCTTCTGTCTGGGATTACTCCCAGCAAACGCACTACGAACGGAGCTAAACGTGGCATTAAAATTTGGCAAGTCTCCGCGCGGCGCACATGATGCCTCTGGCCAGGGTCGCCAGGCGTCAAGGCCGGCAGCTTCCCCCAGAGGGCAGCGTCAGCCGGGCCGCACAGATCAAGCGCAGCCTGCGCGCACCCAAGACGGCAGGTCCGCACAGGGCCGCTACGGGCGCGGCGAGGCATCAGAAGACCGCCGCAACATCGTCCCAGAGCGCGGCCAGGGTACGCAGCAAAGCATGTACGTAGGCAACGAGAACCTCGTCGCCACCCAGGCAACCGGCTCTTACGCAGACCTCGCAGCAAGCGATCATCCGCAGGTGTTGGGCAAGGTCGTCATCTCTTTGCGCAACGTCACCAAGGTCTATCCCGCTCAGCCTGATAAGCCGGCTTTGGCTGGTTTGTCGCTTGATATCCGCGCGGGAGAGTTCGTCTTCTTGGTCGGCCACTCCGGATCGGGCAAGTCGACCTTTATCCGCATGCTCAACCGCGAGGTCATCCCCACAAGCGGAGAGCTCATCGTTGCCGGAGAAAACCTGCGTACCATCAAGAACTGGCGCATCCCGTACCTGCGCCGCAACGTGGGTTGCGTGTTCCAGGACTTCAAGCTGCTCCCCAACAAGACTGCGTTTGAGAACGTGGCCTTTGCGCTGGAGGTCATCGGCAAGTCCAAGCACGTCATCAACACCTACGTCCCCGAGGCCATGCGCCTTGTGGGCCTGGAAGAGAAGATGGGCAAGTACCCCGACGAGCTTTCCGGCGGCGAGCAGCAGCGCGTCTCTATCGCCCGCTCTATCGTCAACCGCCCGCCGCTACTGATCTGCGACGAGCCCACCGGTAACCTCGACCCGCAGACCTCGCTGGGCATCATGCGCTTACTCGAGCGCATCAACCGCACCGGCACGACCGTTTTGGTCGCAACCCATGACCGCGAGATGGTCGACCAGATGCGCCGTCGCGTGCTCGCGCTGGAAAACGGCGTTTTGGTCCGCGACCAGAAGAAGGGAGTGTACGGCTACGATGTCTAAGATCGTCTACTTTGTCAAAGAGAGCCTCATCAGCTCCCGCCGCAACCTCGGCACCACCGTGGGCGGCATCATCACCCTGTTTTTGAGCTTGTTCATGGTGGGCATCTCCATCATGTTCTCTACGATGATCTCCAACGTCACGACGAGCTTCGAAGAAGAGGTCAACATCCGCCTCTATATCTCCGATGACGCCAAGGACAAGCAGATCGACGCGCTCACGCAGTATCTGGAGTCTCTGCAAACAGAAGAAGGCAACGTCGCAAGCGTCACCTTTATGGACAAAGACGCCGTCTTGGAGGAGTTCAAACAGCAGACGTCGAGCAACACAGACATCGTCGACCAGCTTGACGGCAACCCGCTGCCGCGTACCTACGTCATAGAGCTCAAAGACACGCAGCGTGTAGAGGAGACGGCCAACAACATCCTGGCCAACGAGACCTTTACCAAGATCGCAGACAACCCCGATAACCCCTCGGACTCCGTCAAGTACGGCCAGGGCACGGTTGAGAGGCTGTTCTTGGTGGTCAACCTGATCCGCGTGGCATGCATCGCCGCCATCGTCTTGTTGGTCTTTATCTCGTTGGTGTTCTTGAACAACACCATCCGGCTTGCTATCACCGCGCGCCGCAAAGAGATCTCCATCATGCGCTTGGTGGGCGCTAGCAACGGCTTTATCCGCGGGCCCTTTGTCATGGAGGGCATACTGCAGGCGCTGGTGGGTGCCATCTTGGCCATCATCTGCATCAGCATCATTCGCTCCACCGCGATGCCGCACTTGGAGACGATGGTCACCTTCTTGCCGCTTTCGGTGGATCCCAGCGTCTACACGATGATCTACATCATCTTGGTTGTGGCCGGTGTGATCGTTGGCGCTCTTGGCTCTATCTGGGCCATGCGCAAGTACCTCAAGATCTAGCTGGCTGCCGCAAAACGCGCTCTGCGATGCGACCCCAAATGCCCTTGCGGCTTTTGGGGTCGTTTTCTTTGAGGCCTCGGCGAGTGGCTGGTCTTATCTATCCCTAGCCGTTGCCGCAATTGGGCCTGCATGCCGAGCGTACAGGGTTGAGGCGCTGGTAAACTGATGAGGTTATGCGTCTATTTCTTTGAAGGAGGAGCTCAGATGAGCACCATCATCGATATCTACGGTCGCGAGGTTCTCGATTCCCGCGGCAACCCCACCGTCGAGGTCGAGGTTTCCTTGGACGACGGCAGCTATGGCCGAGCCACCGTCCCCAGCGGTGCGAGCACCGGCGCCTTTGAGGCTGTCGAGCTGCGCGACCCGGATGATCCCCGCTACCTGGGCAAGGGCGTCTTGCGTGCGGTCGAGCACGTCAACGAAGAGATTGCCGATGCCTTGGTGGGCATGGAGGCAACCGATCAGCGCGCTATCGACCAAACGCTCATCGAGCTTGACGGCACCCCCAACAAGGGCAAGCTGGGCGCCAACGCCATCTTGGGCGCGAGCCTGGCCTGCGCCAAGGCAGCCGCAGACTCCACCGAGCTCACCCTTTACAGCTACCTGGGCGGTGTCAACGCACACCTGCTGCCAACTCCCATGATGAACATCCTCAACGGCGGTGCCCATGCAGACAACACCGTTGATATCCAGGAGTTCATGATCATGCCCGTGGGCGCCGAGACCTTTACCGAGGGTCTGCGTTGGTGCGCAGAGATCTACCACACCCTCAAAAAGGTCCTCAAAGAGCGCGGCCTGAGCACCGGCGTGGGCGATGAGGGCGGCTTTGCCCCCAACCTGGCCACCAACGAGGAGCCCCTCCAGCTCATCACCGAGGCCTGCGAGCGCGCTGGCTACAAGCCCGGCGAGCAGATCAAGTTTGCCATGGACCCTGCCTCCACCGAGTACTACGACGTTGCCAAGGGCAAGTACGTGCTTGCCGGCGAAGGCCGCGAGTTCACGAGCGAGGAGATGGTGGATTACTGGGAGGACCTGGTCAACCGCTATCCCATCGTCTCTATCGAAGACGGCATGGCCGAAGAGGATTGGGACGGCTGGAAGCTGCTCACCGAGCGCATCGGCGATCGCGTGCAGCTGGTGGGCGACGACCTCTTTGTCACCAACCCCGAGCGCCTCAAGAAGGGCATCGAGCTGGGCGTGGCAAACGCCATCCTCATCAAGTTCAACCAGATCGGCAGCTTGACCGAGACGCTCGAGGCCATCAACCTGGCCCAAAAGCACAACTACACCTGCGTCATCAGCCATCGCTCCGGCGAGAGCGAAGACGTCACCATCGCCGACCTCTCCGTCGCCGTCAACGCGGGTCAGATCAAGACCGGCGCGCCTTGCCGCACAGACCGCGTGGCCAAGTACAACCAGCTCATCCGCATCGAGGAAGAGCTCGGCACCTGCGCCAAGTACGCCGGCAACGACGCCTTCTACAACATCCGCTAGGGTTTTGGGCGCTTGCTGTGCGGCAGGCAGCCTCGCGTCCCCGCCTTTAGGCCTTGCGGCCTTTGGGCGATAAACAGCGGCACAAACGCTCGCATGCGGGCGCGCAAACCTCAACGGCTTGCGCGCCCTTTGTGTAGCTGCGCTTTGCAAGGCTAAAAGCACGGTGCTTGCGTGCTACAATCAAGGGCCTGCAATCAACAAACAGACCAAGGCGATCGATGCCAAACGAACCCAGAAACACACACGGCACAACGCTTAGAGAGCAGCTCAAGGCTGCGGCCCAAGCCACGGCCCAAGAGCAAGACGCTCGCAAGCATGCGCGTGCCCAGGCTAAGCTGGAGCGCACCCAAGCCAAAGCTGGAAAACACGCGGCGTCTAGCCATGAGACGGCCGATAACGCGACGGCACACGTCGCAAAGGCCAAAGACGGCGTAACCAGGCGTCGTGCAAGCAAAGCCCAGGTCAAAGACCAGCAGCAAAAAGACCAGAAAAGCAAAGAGAAATCCAAGCGCGACATCAAGGCCTCGCTCAAAGAGCTCAAGCCCCTTGCAGCCGTCAAGGAGTTCTTGGGAAACCTCGCCCTTGGCTGGAGAGTTCTCATCGTCTTTGTGATTGCCGTCGGCATCGTGGGTGCCGTCATGTACCCCATTGGCTGCACGTACTATCAAGCACTGCGTCAAGAGCAGCAACTGCAGGCAGTGCTCGACGCCGTCAATCAGCGAAACGACAGCATCCAGAGCAAAAACGATGAGCTTGGAACAGACGAGGGCATAGAAAACCAAGCGCGTCAGGAATACGGTTGGGTTAAAGAGGATGAGCACGCAACCGTTATCACCAACAGCGCAGACAACGCCGCCGAGATGCCCTCGCAGGTAGACGAGACTAAAATTGAGCCGCCGCATACCTGGTATTACGATATCCTTGACGTCATCTTCCAATCCAAGGTTTAGGATTGTCAGACCACGGGGGCGTGGTGGAATTGGCATACGCAGCGGACTTAAAATCCGCCTCCGCAAGGATTGTGGGTTCGAACCCCACCGCCCCTACCATTGCAGCTTAAACCCGCCTTTTGCCAGGCTTTTCGCGCACGGCATAAGGCGGGTTTTGTTTCTTGAGAAATAGGTCTGGGTGCGAGAGACAGGCATACAGGCAAGAGTGCATTCTGGATTACCTGTTGGTTGGGGAGGGCGCAGGTGAAGGTGTGTCTTGCTTTAGACTTGCCATGACAGGCTGCGTAGTTTTGCAGGTGCAAGTAGGGGCGTTTCATTGCTCGCCCGTGTAGGTTGATGTTGCGTGCAAGAATCGGGAAGTTTCACAGTTTTTTGCCTCAAAGCAAGCTATAGCTGCAACAGCTGCAAGCTTAAACACCTGTCTATGCGGCTGTCCAAATCCTGCATCAACAAGACTTTGGCGGGTTCAAATAAAGTAGAATGTCCTTACGGTAATTAGGCTCGGTTTCAGAAGGGGGAAGCTATGCCTTTGTTCAAACGTAGTGCCGCAGAAATCTTCTCCGGCAAATCAGAAGATCAGTCGGTCCCGGAGTACCGCGTCGCTGCATGGGCGTCTTACGACCTCAAACAGCACATGAGGGAGAAGCCGTTTACCATCAACGTCCCAGAAGACATCGTCTGGACCGTCTCTCAGGTAGACGAAGACCTCTACGAGGCGCGTGGCACGCTCAACCTTCCCATCGAGGTGCGCTTGCGCCTGGATAAAGAGACCGGAGAGCTCACCAAGGATCGCGTTATCCTCAACGGAGAAAAGCGTTACGACGCACGCGAGCATCGTCCCAAGGACTTCAATCCGCTTGATGCTGTCAATGTCGACGAGGCCCGTGTCCAAGCGTTTACCCGCTACAACAAAAACATCAGCGACTAACCTTTGCATGCGGCGTCATGCCGCAGCTCGTAGGGCTTGTAGGCGTCCCGGCTTTCAGAGTCGGGACGTTTTGCTTTTCTTGGGCTGCGGGTCTTCTGCTTTGCCGCTGCATCTAGCTGCCGTTCTTGTCGCCTCAGTTATCCTCTGTAGCTTAAGCATTCTTAATCGTCGGCTAACCCTGTCGGGTTATTCTTGTTATGCAAGGGGCTGGTCTATACTTTTGACGATAGTGCAAACACAGAGGAGACCGTCTTGACGAGCAACGCATATCCCATCGCAAAAAAGACCGTGAGGCTAGCGGTTTGCGCCGCTATGCTGGCTTTGCCTTTGGGGCCGTTCTCTTTAAGCGATGCTTTGTCAGCGGCTTTTGCCGGTTCTGCTTCTGGCACGCAGACCATTGCAGAGCAAGACGAGCAGCAGGGTTGGGTCTACGAGTATCCGCTCAACAGCCGTGTTGCCCTTAACCAGCCGTTGGGCGTAAGCGCTAAGCTTGCTGTCGCGCAGCCAGAAAACAGCAGCTCTGCTACGCAAGGCAACGCCTCATACAGCGCTATCTTGCAATATGAGACCTATGGCATAGCAGATGAGTACAACACCCTCGCCAGCACCGATGCCGTTGTAGAAGGCGACTACTACGTCGTGCGCTTTGACAACACGGTCGTCCCTGCAACAGATGCGGCAAACAGCGGCTGGGCCAAACCTCAGCAAACCAGGTTCAGGCTCATCATCACCAACACCGCAGACGGCACGCGCACAGAGAAGGATTTCTATCTCTACATAGAGCCCGCATCGCAAACCGTCTCTTTTAACGGCTGCGTTGCCGCAGACGACATCGATCAGCCAACGCTTCCTGTAGACCCCATCCAGGCAACCTACGGCTGCGCTTACTCGTATGATCCAAGCTCGCAGCAAGGCACGTCGCGCAAGCTGCCCGTGCCAACGCGCCCCAATTACGATTTCGAGGGTTGGTATACCAGCTACAACGCCACGACCGGCACCTACAGCAACAAGGTCGACGAGAACTCTATCTTTACGGGCACGGCGCCCACGACGCTTTATGCCAAGTGGACGGGCAAACGCTATGAGCTCATCTTGGTGAGCGATTCTATGGTGGGCAGCAACCAAGGTCACTTGAGTCAAACGCGCCTCTATGTCAATTACGGCGATACCTACAAGGCGCTTGCCAGCGTGACAGGTACGGGCACCACGGGTAAGAATACAGAGCTGCGTGGGTGGACAGACTACTTTGGCAATCCGGTAGAGCCCTCAGACAAGATTACCGACAAAGACGTCAAGTCGCGCACGTGGGCCACCGGCATCCAGTGCCTCTACGCAGTGTGGGGCGAGGCACGCGAGTCTATAGACGATGCGGTTGTCTCTGGCGTGCAAGAAAGCTATGCCTGCACGGGAAGGCCCATCACCCTTGACGACCTCGTGGTCACCCTCCCCAAGAAAACAGACGAGTCGGGCAAGGTGGTGCGCGAGGAGAAAACCCTCAAAGCCGATAAAGACTATGTCGTGCAATACGCCAACAACGTCGACGTTTCTACAGAGGAATCCAAGGCTACCTTCACGGTGACTGGCACCGGAAAGTACAAGGGCTCGGTCACGGGGAGCTTTGCGATAACTACGGGGACGCCTTACTTTGAGGTCAACGATACCGATATAACAAACGGCCAGAACCTGACGATTTACTGGAACGCGACGGGCAGCATGGTCGTCCAAAACACGTTGACGACTGACGCAACAGACGTGACGTATAAGCTCGAGGGCGATCTTGACGCGGCAAGCATCGACGCGGCAACCGGCAACATCACCCTCAAGCGCCCTGTCTCAAGCATCAAGGTCACGGCCGTTGCCTCTAAGGGGTCAAACTTCGAGCCCACACCAGAAGAGGGCGCAAGCTACACGCTCACCGTCAAGTCAAAGGAGCTCGCGTCAAAAAACGTCACGTTGTCTGCATCCTCGTTTGCCTACAACGGCAAGAAACGCACGCCCAGCGTCACGGTTAAAAACAGCTCGGGCATCAAGCTCAAGCAGGGGGTCGACTATTTGGCAGACGTTCAAGGTGCCTGCAAGAAGGTGGGAACCTACAAGGTCAAGGTGACCGGCCTTTGCGGCTATTGCAGCAGCGTGACCAAGAAGTTTACCGTCAACCCCAAGGCATGCTCCAAGCTCAAAGCCAAGCGCTACGGCTCGCAAAAAGTGAGCGGCAAGAAGTACGGCCTCTACAAGCTCAGCTGGGGCAAGGTCTCTGGCGCAGACGGCTACCAGGTTTACAGGGCCGTAGGCTCTAAGGCCGCCAAGACCACCTTCAACGCCAAGACCACAAGCAAGGCTTTTGGCTGGCAAAAGGGCAAGAAGGTTACCGTCAAAGTACGCGCCTTTGAGAAGGTGAGCGGCAAAAAGTACTACAGCGCTTGGAAGAAGATCACCGTCAAGGCAAAGTAGCGATTGCGCGTCTGGCAGCGCTAGAAGTTGTCGATGATGGGCTCGTCGCCAGAGCCCTTGGAACCGCTGCCGCCGCCGCTGTTGGTGCCGCTACCGCTTCCACCAGAGGTACCGCCGCTGTTGGTGCTGCCACCGTTTGTGTTGCCGTTGTCTACGTTGCTCGACGGCGTCGTGTCTTTGCTTTTCTTCTTTGCGTAGTAGAAGGTCACGATGTTGGCGCTGGCGTCTTTGGCAATGGTGAGCTTGACGGTTTTTGAGCCTTTGAGCGTGTAGTTCTTAAAGGTGGGCGCCGTGATCTTGACGGTGGTGCCTATTGTGGCGCCGTCTTGCTCAAGCTCGTCTTTGAGTTCTTTGCTGCTGCCTTTGACCAGATAGCGCACGGTATAGCTCGACAGCTTCTCCTGCTCTTCTTGCTGCTGTTGCTGGCGCTCGAGCTCTGCTTGCCGTGCAGCTTCTTGCTCGGCCTCTATGCGCGCTTGCTCTTCTTGTGCGGCAACTTGCTCGTTGTGGTTTGCCACGGCGATGCCAATGCCCGACCCGACGCATGCGACGGCAAGCACGCAGGCTGCGGCAATGAGCCCGCCCTTGCCACGGGTCTTCTTTTTGACAGGCGTGCCGTTTTGCGGATCCGGGTCTTCTGCGTTGACTAGCATGCTGCGCGTTGCCGGGCCGATGACGCCCAGCTTGCGTTCGAGCTTGGTGCCCGCGTACCCCATCTCGATCTTGCTCTCAAGCGCCGCGGCGATAAAGTCCACGATGAGTGCTTCGCCGTTTTGCTCGGTAAGAAACGACTCGTAGCCGCGCAGCTCGCGCGGTAGCTCGTTGGGGTTGAGGCCAGAGGTGAGGCTTACCAGCGTGCCGCCGGACTTGCGCCCGGTGAGCAGGTCGTCATGAAAGCTGCCCCATTCGTATTTGACCCAGGGACTTAAGATGTTGTCGATAGAGGTGCCCACAACCACCAGCACCTTTGCTGCATCCAGGGCGTTGTTGATGGCGTCTTTATAGGCGCCTTGCCCCATACGCGTAAGACTTAACGTGCTGCAAAACGCGCTGATGTTGCGTTCTTCGAGCTTGTCGTGCAAGTCAAAGGCCATCTGGGCGTCGCGTGTGCGCTCGCCGTTTGCATCCGAGTTCTTGTAGCTGATAAAGACGTCAAAGCTGTTTGCGTTGTCGGACATTGCGGGCCTCCCTTCCTTGCGCGCCAAGTTTCATACCTAACATGACATTGTATCAATGCTTGCATAGGCAGCGGTAT
>CAVAPV010000013.1:0-41733 GCA_963590525.1 Agathobacter rectalis | reverse complement strand
TAGAGCGCTCAGAGGTCGGGGACAAATTCCATTCTTTATTCCCGGCAATAGTTGCAAGCCTTCCGTATCGCTTCGTGCCGCTTGGTGTCGCAGGGTTCGGGGCTTGGGAATAACGGCTACATACTCGCAGGTCAAACGCATAAAGAAAGCCCTCGATTCCTTTCAGAATCGAGGGCTTAGATCGCTTGATTACTCACCTAAATTGCAGGTGGCTTGGTGCTGACCTTGTACCAAGCGGCACTAGGCGGTACTCAGTGGGACAATAACACCCCAGGTCAAAACCCTGTTTTGTTATTCCCACTCAATCGTCGCGGGCGGCTTGGATGTGATGTCATAGCATACGCGGTTAGCGCCCGGCACCTCGGCCACGATGCGGCCAGAAATCTTAGCCAGCACATCGTAGGGTAGCTTGGCCCAATCCGCCGTCATGGCATCGCTGCTCTCAACTGCGCGCAGGATGATGGGGCGCTGATAGGTGCGCTCATCGCCCATGACGCCTACGCTCTTGATGTCCGGTAACACGGCAAAGTACTGCCAGCAGCTATGTTCGCTGTTACGCTCACCGGTCTCCTGGTACAAACGCTCGTTATAAGCATCCAGCTCCTCACGCACGATAGCGTCGGCATTCTTGAGGATCTCCAGCTTCTCCGGGCTTACCGCACCGATGATGCGAATAGCCAAACCGGGCCCGGGGAAGGGCTGCCTGTGCACGATGTGGTCGGGCAGGCCCAACGCCGTACCCAGCGCTCGCACCTCGTCCTTGAAGAAGTGATCCAGCGGCTCGATCAAATCAAAGTGCACACCCTCCGGGAAGGGAATCAGATTATGGTGACTCTTGATGGTGCTCGCCTTTCCGCCGGTCTTGCGCGCACCGCTCTCGATGATGTCAGGGTAAATGGTGCCCTGCGCCATGAACTGCACGGGACGACCATCCTCGGCAATATCTTGCGCCACGGCAAAGAATTCGTTCCAGAACTGCGTGCCGATGATCTTGCGCTTCTGCTCAGGATCAGTCACACCGTCCAGCAACTTTGCATAACGCTCCTCTGCATGCACATGAACAAAGTCAACATCAAACTGCTTGGTGAAGACTTCCTCGACCTCCTCCGGCTCGTTCTTACGCAGCAAGCCGTGGTTGACAAACACGCAGGTCAGCTGCTTGCCGATAGCCTTAGAGCACAACGCCGCCACAACAGAGCTGTCCACGCCGCCAGAAAGACCCAAGATAACGCGGTTATCACCAACCTGCTCTTGAATCGCAGCGACAGAATCCTCGATGATGGAATCCATGTTCCAATCGGCATCCAACTGCGCAATCTTGAAGAGGAAGTTCTCCAACATGCTCTTGCCGCAAAGGGAATGCTTGACCTCTGGATGGAACTGCGTGGTGAAGATCTTACGCTCGGCACACTCCATAGCAGCCACAGCACACACATCTGTGCTGGCTGTGACAGTGAAGCCCTCGGGCACGACGTCAACCGCATCGCGATGGCTCATCCACACCTGCTGATCTTGTGGAGTGCCGTCCAGCAAACGCGACTCCCCTGCCCTATGCAGCGTGGCCTGGCCGTATTCGCCCACCTCGCTGTGCGCCACATTACCACCCAGCGTCACTGCTGTGATCTGATGGCCGTAGCAAAAGCCCAAAACAGGCAGACCAAGATCATAGATGGCAGGATCGACCTTTGGAGCATCATCCGCGTACACGCTAGCAGGACCACCAGAGAGAATCAGCGCATCGGCACCGGCAGCCTCTATCTCTGCGGCCGGAGTATCGCAGGGCACGATCTCCGAATAGACGCCCAGATCACGCACGCGACGCGCGATGAGCTGACCGTACTGGGCGCCAAAATCCAGAACCAGAACCTTAGACATAGCAGCACTCCCCTACTTAGAGACGTTGAACTTGAAATGCATCACGTCGCCGTCTTGCACGACGTATTCCTTGCCTTCTTGGCGCAAACGGCCATGCTCGCGGCAGCCAGCCTCGCCCTTATAGGCAACATAATCCTCGTAAGATGCGGTCTCGGCCTTGATAAAACCGCGCTCGAAATCCGTATGGATGACGCCAGCAGCCTGCGGAGCCTTAGCGCCGACCTTAACGGTCCACGCCTTGACTTCCATCTCGCCGGCGGTAAAGAAGCTCTGCAAGCCCAGCAGCTTGTAGGCAGCCTTTGCCAAGCGGCTCAAGCCGGATTCCTCAAGCCCAAGCTCTTCTAAGAACATGGCAGCATCTTCTTCGTCAAGCTCCGCAATCTCGCTTTCAACCTTGGCGCAAAGCGGCAGTGGTTTTATACCGCCGATCTCAGGCAGATCAGCCGTAACCTGGCTCTCGTCAACATTGGCGATAACCATCACAGGCTTCATGGTCATGAGATGAAGGTCGCGCAGATGCTCGCGCTCATCATCGCTCATCTCCATGGTGCGAGCCGGCTCGCCTTCGTTCATCCAAACAGAAACGCGCTTGACCGTCTCAAGCTTTGCAACAAGCTCTTTGTCGCGTTTGGCTTCTTTCTCCAGACGCGGGATAGCCTTCTCTACGGTAGAGATATCTGCCAAGACGAGCTCTGTGCGGATAGTCTCAAAATCGCTCACCGGGTCTGTGCAGCACTCGCTTCGAACGATATCCGGGTCTTCAAAGTAACGCACGACCTCGCAGATAGCATCGCACTCGCGGATATTGGCCAAGAACTGGTTACCCAAGCCCTCTCCCCTGCTGGCTCCAGCCACCAAGCCTGCAATATCAACAAACTCGACAGTTGCGGGTACGATGCGGCCCGGATGCACGATGTCTGCCAGCACCTGCAGGCGCTCATCAGGAACGGGGACAATTCCCTGGTTTGGCTCGATAGTGGCAAACGGGTAGTTGGCCGCCAAGATGTTTTGCTTGGTAAGAGAGTTGAACAGCGTCGACTTACCAACATTGGGCAAACCGACGATGCCGATAGAAAGTGCCATTAACAAAAGCTCCTAACAACTTGAATGTGCGTCCGCATATGATAGCGCGCTCAAAGCGGCAAGCGCGCGGTATGTCTACTTGACTTTGGCGATGCTGTCATCGTCAAGGCTAGTGGAAAACTCAACCGCAGTGCCCTCGAGTGCAGCAGAGCGTTTGTTGACGTTTTTGACAAGCGTCTTGGCCTCGTTTCCGCCCAGGGCAATGGGTTGGTAATTATTGGTGGTTTTAGAGGTGCTCAACCTGCAGGGAATGATTTGAGCAGATGAGGCAGTTGCGTCGGTCACAAGCTCACCGTTTTCAAAGGTGAAGGTCTGCTGGTAGATCATCGTCTCGTAATCCATGGGATCATCGTTTCCACCAAAGACAAAGTTGCCCAAGCTGTAGACGATGTTAGCCCCGTTGTAAGACTCGACACCCTGCAAGACATGGGGATGCCCGCCCAAAACAAGGTTGCAGCCGGCATCAACAGCGGCATGGGCGAGCTTGACTTGATCGCTTTCGACATCATAAGAGCCTTCTACGCCCCAATGGAACACGCCGATGATGAGGTCGCAGTCATCCTTCTTAAGCGCCTTGGCAGATTGCTTCATGGTATCGGTCGCCGTGTCGTAGCCGGCAGTTGCGTTGATGCCCATAAAGCCGACCTTGATACCGTTGATTTCTTTGGTATAGGTGAGGTCGGCGCAAAAATAACCGATCTTGACCTTGTCCAAAGCAGATTTGGTATCTGCATAACCATCTGAGCCGTAGTCAAAAGCGTGGTTGTTAGCCAAGTTGCAGACCTCGACAGATCCTTTGGTCAAGATCGTGGCATACGAGCTTGGGCCTTTGAAATTGTAGCTGTTAGAGCCCTTATCCACAGCCTCGCCATCATCGGTTAGCGCACCTTCAAGATTGGCAACGGTTATATCGTCTTCTTCTAGATAGCTGCTAACGCGCTTGAAGAAATACGCGGCATTGTTGGTGTTATAGACAGAGGTGAAGTTGGTGTCTTCGGGCAGGTCTTTATCGGTGCCTAAGGTGCAGTCCCCCACAGCGCTGATAGTCACCGTACCAGTGACGCCACTAGAGGCAACCTGCTGGTCTGCTTGCTGAGTATCCTGCTGCACCTCTTGCTCTGTCTGCTCTTGCGCCTGCTGCTCTTCTTGTGCCTTGGGAAAGATGCCCCCGCAGGCAAACTGCTTAACACACAAGACGATAACGACCAACACGAGTAGCGCCAAGACGAACTTGGGCCACTTGGGAGTTGGCGGTTTGCCATAGATCATCGTGTTGCGCATGCCATAGCTTCTTGAGCCGTAAAGCCCCCTCGCATCGCCCCCATACAAGCCGGGGATACCGTTTTGACGTCTATATGCCATAGCAAATCCTTTGCAGCAATCTGTTTTTAGATTGCAAAATTCTATCACGACCTGCACCAACAGCTCCAAGGGAGGTAATCGAGCTACGACAGGCGGCTCAACCAACAAGCAAGGCCCAAACCGCGCGACGGCGATTTGGGCCTATAGCTTAAAGCATGAAGCTAAAAATGAAGCTGCTTAGTTGTCGTGGTTGCGACGACGGGGACGACGGTCTCCGTTGCGGCGCTCACTGCGGTCGCTGCGATCGCGGCGCTCACGTCCACCGTCACGCTTGGGGTCGTAGGAACCCTCGGGCGCATCGGGCTTATCCAAGCGGTCCAAAGAGATCTTGCCGGTCTTCTCGTCGACCTCGATGACCTTGACCTTGACGACATCGCCCTCGGACAAGACGTCTTCAACGCAACCCACACGACCGTTGGCAACGCGCGAGATATGCAGCAAACCGTCCTGCTTGGCAGTGAGTTTGACAAACGCGCCAAACGACTGGATGTTGACGACGGTGCCTTCGTACTCCTCGCCAACCTCGGGGACCTTGACGATCTCCTCGATCATCTTCTTGGCCTGCTCTCCGCCTGTGTCGACAGAGGCGATGAGAACAGTACCGTCTTCTTGGATGTCGATGGAGGCGCCGGTCTCGGATTGGATGGAGCGGATGGTATCGCCGCCCTTGCCGATGACGTCGCGGATCTTATCAACGGGGATGTTGATGGTGATGATGCGCGGCGCGTACTCAGAGAGCTCCTCACGCGGGGCATCGATCTCTGCCAACATGGCATCCAAGATCTCTGCACGGCCCTTCTTGGCCTGTGCCAGCGCCTTGCCCAAGATCTCTGTGGACAGGCCCTTGGCCTTGTTGTCCATCTGCAAGGCAGTGATGCCCTTGGTGGTACCGCAGACCTTGAAGTCCATGTCGCCCAAGAAGTCCTCGAGACCCTGGATGTCGGTCAGGATAACCGTGTCATCGCCCTCTTTGATGAGACCCATGGCAACACCGGAGACGGGGCGCTTGATGGGCACGCCGGCATCCATCAAAGCCAGCGTAGAGCCGCAGGTAGATGCCATGGAGCTGGAGCCGTTGGACTCCATAACCTCGCTCACGACGCGGATGGTGTAGGGGAACTCGTCCTCGGAAGGGATCATCGGCTCGAGAGCGCGGCTGGCAAGAGCGCCATGACCGAGCTCGCGGCGCTTGGGAGCACCCATGCGGCCAACCTCACCGGTGCAATACGGCGGGAAGTTGTACTGATGGATATAGCGCTTGCCCTCTGCCGGGTCGATGGTGTCAAGGCGCTGCCACTCGTTGAGCATGCCCAAGGTGAGCACGCTGAGGACCTGCGTCTGACCGCGCTGGAACAAACCGGAGCCATGGGCGCGCTTGAGGTAATGGGGCTTGATATACAGGGGGCGGACCTCGTCGACGGCACGACCGTCAACGCGCTCGCCGGTGGTAAGAACCATGGTGCGCATGGCCTTCTTCTCAAGCGCTTTGCATGCCGCAGCGATCTCTCGACCATATGCCGCACGCTGCTCCTCGGTAAAGGACTCTTTGATCTGCGCCTTGAGTTCTTCGACCTTGGTCAAGCGAGACTGCTTGTCGGCATCTTTGAGAGCTGCATACATCTGGTCGTAGAACGTAGCGACCTGATCGATGACCTCAGGCACGGGTTCGTCAAGCTCGTAGGTCTTGGGCGTGATGTCGCACATGTCCAAGAACTTCTGCTGCTCGTCGCAAAACTCGCCGATGACCTTTTGCGCGTACTCCAAGGCATGGAGCATATCCTCTTCGCAGATCTCGTTGCCGCCGGCCTCGACCATGGAGATGTAGTCTTTGGTGCCAGCAACGATGAGATTGAGGTCCGAGTTGGCCTCCTCCTCAAAGGTGGGGTTGACCACGTACTCGCCAGACTCGATGTCACGAGCAACGCGAACGCCAGCGCAGGGGCCGTCAAACGGCGTGCCGCCCACCATCAACGCAGCAGATGCGCCCATGATGGAGATAACATCGGGCTGATTGACCTGATCGCAGCACAGCGTGGTGATGACGATATGGACATCGTTGCGGAACCCGTCGGCAAAGCCAGGGCGGATGGGACGATCGACCATGCGAGCGGTTAGCGTGCCCTTGTCGCTGGGACGTGCCTCGCGTTTGAGATATCCGCCAGGGATGCGACCCACGGCGTACATCTTCTCGATGAAGTCGACCGTCAGCGGGAAGAAGTCCAAATCGCGCTTCTCTTTGGAGACAACAGCAGTGCAGAGCAGCTGCGTGTCACCTTGCTTGACGACAACAGCGCCGGTCGCTTGCTTGGCAAGCTCGCCGGTCTCCAAAACGTAGTGTTTGCCGTACAGGTCGAACTCGTGTGTAACTTTTGCCATTCTTCTTTTCTCTTCTCTACTCCTGCAGCACCCCGTGCGCTGCAGTGCACTTCTCCTGCAAGGCACGCGCCTTGCAGGGCTGCCCCTCCCCCGTTCCTTGAGGTGATGGGGCTCATATAGACAAAAAGGCGACAAGACGTCGCCTTTTTGCTTTAGAAAGGTACCCTAGCTTGGAGGCTAGATGTTGTCGCGGATGCCGAGCTTGGCGATCAGCGCACGGTACTCGTTGATGTCGCCCTTCTTGATGTAGGAGAGCAGACGACGGCGCTTACCGACGAGCTTGAGCAGGCCGCGACGGGTGTGATGGTCCTTCTTGTGAACCTTCACGTGCTCGGTCAGCTCTTTGATGCGGTAGGTCAAGATGGCAACCTGAACAGCGGCAGAGCCGGAGTCCTGCTCGTTTTTGCCATACTCTGCAATGAGCTGAGCCTTGGTCTCTTTGGAGATAGTCATTACGACAACCCTTCTTTTTGCGATGCCGTTTTTGCAGCATCTGATCCGATAAGCCCAAAGCCGGGTGAACGTCCAAGGGTAGTTGGCGAACACTAGACAATGGGTAAACACACAAGGCGATATAATACATGCCTCAAGATGTTCAATCAAGCTTTATAAGCATAAAAAGGAGCGTCGTAACCAAAAGATTGCAACGCCCCTATAGAGCCAAACGTCACGCTTGGCAAGGCAAATCAGCTACTTGATATGACCCAAGAAATCCCTCGTACGCTCTGACTTGGGGTTGTCAAAAACCTCTTGAGGGGTGCCCTCCTCTATGACGACACCGCCTTCCATGAAGATGACGCGGTCTGCAACCTCGCGCGCAAAGCCCATCTCATGCGTGACGACCACCATCGTCATGCCGTTTTGCGCCAAAGTGCGCATAACGTCCAAAACGCCGCGAACCAACTCTGGGTCCAAAGCGCTTGTTGCCTCGTCAAAAAGCATGACATGGGGCTCCATCGCCAACGCGCGGGCAATGGCCACACGCTGCTGCTGTCCACCGGACAGCTGGCTTGGATAGTAATCTGCGCGCTCGGCCAACCCGACTTGCGCAAGACGTTCCAAAGCGATCTTCTCTGCCTCTTCTTTTGAGCGCTTGAGAACCTTGCGCTGGGCGAGCATCACGTTCTTCTTTGCCGTGAGATGCGGGAAAAGGTTAAACGACTGGAATACCATACCCACATGCTCGCGCAGCTTGTTGATATCGGTCTTGGGATCGGTGATTTCTTGACCCTCGATAAAGATATGGCCGCCAGTAGGGGTCTCGAGTAGGTTGATGCATCTGAGCATAGTCGACTTGCCCGATCCCGAAGGCCCCAAGACAACGACGACCTCGCCTTTCTTGATATCGATGTTGACGTCGCGCAAGACCCTTGTGTCGCCAAAGGACTTCTCAAGATGTTGGATGCTGACCATTGTCTGATCGGTGGCAGTCATTGCTATCGACCTCCCTCGTCTGCGTTGCCAGGCACCTTGCAAGCAGCGCCTTCAGCCAAAGCACCCATGCCTTCCGCGTCATCGCATTTGACAACGTCAACATCACGCGCATCAGTAGCAGCGTGCTTGCCGCCGGAAAGCGACTTGCGGTTCTTCTTTGCAGGAGAGCCGGTTTTGTTCATATCGAGCTTGTTCTCCAGCCAGCCGACGATCTTGGCCAGCGGGATGGTGACAACCAGGTAGAAGCAGGCGGCCACGATGTAGGGGGTGATAGAACCGGTGGAGGCGACGATGCTTTTAGCGTACATGACGATCTCTAAGATACCCACAGCGGCAAGCATAGAGGTGTCTTTGTACAGCAAGATGAACTCGTTTGTCATAGTGGGGATGACGCGCCTTACCGTCTGCGGGATGATGACGAAGAACATCGTCTGAGCGCCGGTCATACCCAAAGAGCGCGAAGCCTCGAACTGCCCCTTGTTGATAGATTGGATACCCGCGCGGAAAATCTCGCACTGATAAGCCGCAGAGTTGAGGGCAAGCACCGCAACACCCAAGGGAATCTCAGGCAGTTGCCCAAATGCCAAAGGCAGGCCAAAGAACGCGATGTAGATCTGCAAGAAGACAGGCGTGCCGCGCACGATATTGACGTATATGTTGGCAAGGGCTTTAAGGATGCGCAAACGCGACATGCGCATGAAGGCCAAGATGAGGCCAAAGGGGATCGCAAGCGGGAACGCGATCAAGACGATGAGAAGCGCCATGCCAAAACCCGAGACGACCTGCGGAAAACTCGTCACAAGGATGGTTGGATCCAAGAAGAGGTGCAGAAACTTATTGGAGTTCCACTGTTGAACCCATGCTTGGTCGGCCAGATAGCTGGAAAGCTGCTCGGGCAACGTCACGCTGGTAACATGAATGGAGGGAATATCGTCTATAGAGGCGCTTGCCCCGTCACCAAAATCAACCGTACCTGCAAGTTGGACGTCTCCGCCGGCAGCGGGAAACTTGACGCCGTAGACTTCGATGCGCAGATAAGCACCGGCAGTGGCTGGCTGAGCCAAGGTCGCGGTGATGGACTGGCCTTGGGCGCTAAAGGAGACTTCTGGGTTCTCGCGCGTCATGAGATCTGCGCCAGTAAGAACCGTGAGGCGAGCGTCATCTGTCGTAAAAGTCGAGCCCTCGGGAAACGTCAGCGTCACAGCGCTTACCTGCTCGCCTTTTGCGCTTTGCCCTTCCCAGGTAACGCGCGTCTCTGTTGCACCTAAGACGTCGTTGGTGGTGTCGGAGTTGGTCTGTGCCGTGCATTTGGCGCTCTCGAGAGCAAATGCCGGTTGGCACATGCCAAAAAGCAAGGCCAAAGCCAATGTGGCAAAAACTATGAGCAGACGCGCTATTGCATATTCGCGTCTTGATTCTAAGCAAAACTGCATATCGGTCCTTTATCTTGCAAACAAAAACAAGCCCTCCCACTTTAGCAGGTGGAAGGGCTTGCGCAAGCTATGGTTTGGCAAAGGGGGATTTAGCCCAGGTACTCGCCTTGCAGCTTGTCGATGGTGCCATCGGCCTGGAGCTCCTCGATGGCCTTGTTGATGGCCTCGGTAAGAGCGCTGTTGTCTTTGGAGATTGCGATAGCGTACTCCTCGCCTGTGGCAACAGACTTGATGATCTGAGCATCGGTGTAAGACTTGAGCATGTTTTCGACAACGACCTTGTTGGTCATGACAGCATCAGCCTTGCCAGCCTGAAGAGCGGCAAAGGCGTCTGTGGAGTTGCCAAAGCCCTTGACGGTAGCCTTGGGGTAGTTCTCCTTAGCATAAGACTCGCCCGTGGTACCGGTCTGAACGGCGATCACAACGCCTTCCTTGTTGAGATCTGCTTCTTCTTGGACATTGCCGTCCTTGTTGGCGCAGATGGACTGGTCGTCGATATAGTAGGAGTCAGAGAAGTCAACCTGCTTTTGACGCTTGGGGGTCACAGAGAAGCCCGAGATTCCGCAGTCGATCTGGCCGCCGCTTTCGATGGCGCCCAAGATGCCGTCAAACTGCAGGGTCTTGTACTCGGCCTCGAGGCCGAGCTTTTCTGCAACAGCCTCGCCCAATGCGATGTCATAGCCCTCGTACTCGCCCTTGACGAGATTCTCAAACGGCGGGTAATCAGGAGAGGTGCCGATGGTGAGCTTGCCATCGTTTACAAGCGTATAGCTTGCCTCGGTGGCAGAATCGGATGCCTGCGAGTTGTCAGCGGAGCTGCTAGACGAGCTGCTGGAACCGCAACCCGCAATAGCAAGGCAGCTGGCAGCAAGAGCGACGCCGCATACGCCGGCGACAAGGTACTTTACTAGCTTTTTCATATAAGTCCTCCTCGATCCCTTTCTTGGTCAAGCGCCAAATACGCTCGTATCTGTAGAAGTCTAGCGCAGTCAGATGCACACAGCTTGCAAAGATTCATCAAATGCACGTTAACGTCACATGCAAGGCATGTTGCGCATGGCATCGACTTGCCTAAAGGGACAACAGCAACGGCAGCGGCAACGACAGCAGTAGCAAACCACCTACTGCAGGGCAACCAGCTGCATACGCGCAAATCCTGCGGTCTTGAGCTTTAATCCAAGATGCTCTGCGGCCCAACGCTCGACAAAGTCAAGCAACAAGACCACGGGGGCATCCTCGAGCACAGCAAGCTCGCCAAAGCGCGAGCCTATGAGCAGCTCAATCCAGGGGATAAGCGCCATATCGATATCAGAAGATGCCGCGTTAGGATCGCATGAGGGGCACAGCACACCGCCGAGCTCAAAGCTAAAACCCGCAAAACCATCGACGCTGTTTGCGCACAACGCACACGAAGAAAGCGAAGGACGTAGTCCCATAAACGCCATGGCCTTGAGCGCAAAGGCTATGGCCACAAGATACGAGCTTTTGGCATCACATTTTGAGATTTGCTCGCAAGCAGCACACAGCATGGCAAAGGTCTTAGCCCCTACCTCGCCGTCAGAGATAACCTTGAAGATAAGCTCTGCCATCAAGGAGCATGCAGCAGACCTATCCAGGTCTGTCCGGCAAGCGGCATTGGGGCTCACGCAACGCACCTCGGTGATACTGTCGAGGCTTTTGCCGGGATACAGCTGCAAGTCGACGACGCTAAAGGGTTCGAGGCGCGCGCCAAAGCGCTTGTTACCCGGTTTGCGCGCACCTTTTGCAACGCCTTTGACCTGGCAACCCTGCGCAGAGAGCATGGTCACGATCAGGTCGGACTCTTTGAGCTTTGTCTTTTTTAGGACAATGCAGCGGCTTTTATAGGACGCTCCCATGAGACGAGGATATGACTAAAGCTCTGCGGAGTCGCCGTAGCCAAACTTGCGGATCTGGTTGGCATCGCGGCGCCAGTTCTTCTTAACCTTGACGGTGAGGTCAAGGTGGACCTTGCAACCCAAGAGCCGCTCGAGGTCTTGACGCGCTTGGGTGCCCATCTTTTTGATGAGAGCGCCTTTCTTACCGATGATGATGCCCTTTTGGCTGTCGCGTTCACAGTAGATAACAGCCCAAATGCGCGTAAAGCCCGTCTTGTCATCGACGTCGATCTGTTCAACCTGCACGCCGATGCTGTGGGGTACCTCGTCACGCGTATTGAGGAGGATCTTCTCGCGGATGAACTCGGCGATGAGGACCTCGATAGGCTGATCGACGCCCGTGCCCTCGGGAAACCAGCGCGGCCCGTTGGGCAAGAAGCTCTTGACGCTTTGCACAAAGCCGTTGACGTTGAAGCCCTCTGTGGCCGACAAGACGATTTTATCGTCCCAATCTGCAAGTGCGCTTGCCAGCTCAACTTGTTTATCGGCTTGCCCGTCGCGACCGAGGTCGGCCTTGGAGATGACGAGGATCTTTTTCGCCTTGAAATCCTTGAGTTGCGACGCAACCCATTCGTCACCCTTGCCAACAGGTTTGGAGCAGTCTACAAGCATGGCGATGACGTCGACGTCATCAAGTGCCTTGAGTGCGCTGGTGTTGAGTTCTTCGCTCAAGGCATCGTAGGGCTTATGCAAACCCGGTGTGTCGACGATGACCATCTGCATATCGGGCTCATCGTAGATAGCGCGAAACCTGTGTCGCGTGGTTTGGGGAACGTTTGTAGCAATGGCCACCTTCTCTCCCATTACGGCGTTAAGCAGCGTGGACTTACCGGCGTTAGGACGACCGATAAGCGTCACGAAACCGCTTTTGAAGGTAGTAGGGTCTACAAAGGTGCCATCGGTGCCGGCAAGACCCGCCGCAGCGAGCATCTCCTCGAGATCTGCCATGGGATAAAACTCCTCTCGATAAGCTAAATCAACCGCAATGCGCGCAAACGCGCCTATCTGATACCTGTCAAGCCAAAGCCGTCCAGGATCTCTTTCTCGAGCGCTTCCATCTCTTCGCGCTCTTCTTGCTCCATATGGTCATAGCCAAGAAGATGCAAGACGCTGTGCACGGTCATAAGCGACGCTTCCTGCACAAAGCTGGTGCCAAACTGAGCGCGTTGCTCGTCGATTACGCTCGGACAGATGACGATATCGCCCACGGCGATGCTTTCTTCGCTCTCATCTGCCTCAAAGGGATCATCGCATTCAAACGACAGGACGTCTGTCACGCTGTCGACACCGCGGTACTCCCTGTTGAGCTGGGCGATCTCCTGCTCGCTCACAAAGCTCACCGAGACCTCGCAGTTTTGCGGGCAACCCATATGCTCTAACGCATAGGCTACCAAGCGCTCTACCTCGTAATCCTGAGCAACATCAACTCCGTCTCTGATATCTACCGTGATATCCATGAAAAACTCCCTCTCGTCTTAATACCAGCCACGCGCTTTTGGGATGCGGTAGAGTTCAGGCGGCATCCAACAAGCAAGCTCAAACGCGTGCTACTGCTTACGCTTGGCGGCCTTCTTGGCGGCAAGCGTAGCTTCTCGCTTTTGCGCGGCCTCGTCATAGGCTCCCACAATCCGCGCAACCAAGCTGTGTCTGACCACGTCCGCGCTGCTAAGATCGCTAAAAGCGATGTCTTCGAGACCTTCGAGCACCTCTCTCACATCGCGCAAGCCGCTTACGCCATGCGGCAGGTCGAGCTGGGTGATATCACCCGTGATAACCATCTTCGAGCCAAAACCCAAGCGAGTGAGAAACATCTTCATCTGCTCGGGTGTCGTGTTTTGCGCCTCGTCCAAGATGAGAAAGGCATCGTTAAAGGTGCGCCCTCGCATAAAAGCAAGCGGGGCGATCTCTATAACCCCCTGCTCGAGCAAGCTGTTTGCCTTCTCCATATCGGTCATGTCAAAAAGCGCGTCATAAAGAGGACGCACGTAAGGGTCAACCTTCTCTGTAAGGCTACCGGGCAGAAAACCCAGGTTCTCTCCCGCCTCGACAACAGGACGCGTCAAGATGATGCGCCCGATCTCCTTGCGCTTAAGCGCAGCTATGGCCATGGCCATGGCCAGGTAGGTCTTACCCGTGCCGGCAGGTCCGATGCCAAAAGTAACGGTGTTTGACCTGATATCGTCAACATAGCGCTTCTGACCTGCGGTCTTGGGGCGGATGGCCTTGCCTCTGTACGTGAGGAGCACGTCTTCGCGCAACATGGCGGGCGCGTATTTGGAAGAGCGCAGCACATCCACACCAGCTTGGACATCTTCTACCGTGGGGGCGTTGCCCTGCGCCGCCATAGACATGAGGTCGCTGACAAGGCTGCAGATAACCGGCAAGTCAGAGCCGTTGCCGGAAACGACTATCTGATCCTCTCGCAATGAGACGCGCGCCCCAAAGAGCTCCTCGATCTTGCGGATAACGCAATCGTTGGTGCCGCATAACAGCGCATAGTCCATCCCAACGGGGATGCTCAGGCGAACTTGGCTCGAGTCCATCGTGCTCCTCGCTACTTGATTTGCCCAGCGCAACCACCTTACCCAAAAAAGACGGTTACGCTAGTCTATCTAACTTAGCTGCTGTTCTTGCAGCTTCTTGCGAACCTTGGGGGCTTTGTAAGCAGGGCAGGGATAGTCCTTGAACTCCAGATCCTTGCAGATCTGCACCACCCACTCGTCTACAGGATAGGCGCGTTCTGCCTCTTCGCAATCGCGCACACGAGCATGGGTCTCGGGGCTGCGCGGCATGAACAACGTGCAGCAGTCGTCTGCAGGGCGCGAGCTGATCTCAAAGGTGCCAATCTGCTGCGCGACCTCGATGATCTCCTGTTTGTCGCTACCGATAAGCGGGCGCAAGACGGGGATGCTGACAACGCAGTTGGTGGCGTTGATGTTCTCGAGCGTCTGGCTTGCCACCTGCCCCAAGGACTCACCCGTGACAAGCGCCTTGGCACCCTCCATACGAGCGATCTCTTGAGCAACGCGAAACATCAGGCGGCGATAGAGGATGATGCGCAGGTTGGGCGGGCATTCCTCAGCAATGCGGTTTTGATACTCGCCAAACGGAACATAGTAGATGCGTCCAAAACCGCCCACAGGCGCCAGGGCCTCTGCTATCTCGTCAACCAGGTACTCGCTGGCGTCGCTTGTCTGCGGGCGACCAGAGAAATGAACACCCACGACAACCGCACCGCGCTTCATCATCTTAAATGAAGCGACCGGACTGTCTATGCCGCTGCTGATAAGGCTCGCGACCTTGCCGGCGCTGCCAACAGGCAAACCGCCCACAGCGGTTTGGGACTTGGCAAAGACGTAGACGTGGCCTTGGATAACATGGACGTGGACTTTGACGTCCGGGTCCTTCATCTTGACCTTTTTGTCTGGGGCAAAGGCGCACAAGTGAGCACCGACGATCTGGTTGAGCTGCATGGAGTCTATGGGGTAGTCCGTGTTGGACCTGCGCGCGGCAACCTTAAACGTCTCGAAAGGCCCGCAATCCATCAAGGCGAGCTCGGCTGCCTTGCAATACTCCTCTTCTTTGCGAGCGCAGCGCCAACCTTGCGACACACGCACGATACCGGGAATCTTGCGCAAGACGTCTGCGACCTCTTGCAGCCTCTTGGCGTCTTCTACCACGACAAGCAGATGTCCCGATATACGTCTGATCTCGCTTGTGGGATAAACGCAGAGAGCCGCCTCCATGTTTTTGAGGAGACGGTTCTCGAAAATAGCTCGATTACGGCCCTTGAGGCCGATCTCATGGTAGTGAACCAGGCAGATGCGCTCGAACAAAGAGCGACCTCCTTCTTAGCTAGTCTTGCTGGTCTGCCTCGAAAGCAGCCTTGTCGTAGGAGACTTCGCCGCGGGCGATCTCTTCCATGGCCAAAGACAGCGGCTTGCGGCCTGCGAACTCTGCGATCTCGCTCACAGACTGCAGGGCAACGGCACGGTCACGCTGACCGCGCATCATGTCGTTGATATCGCGCGAGCGCTTGGAAGAAAGGGCGCACAGCAGGTACTTGTCTTCTTCGGTCTTATCGAGAAGGGTATCGATGCGGGGTTCGACAATAGACATGTATAGGTTCTCCTTAAATCATCATGGTCGTTTAATGACCGACGTAGGATTGTATCACCTCGACGAGCTCATTGGTAGCCTTTTCGAGGTCATCGTTGATGATCACACGGTCGTAGTTGTCCGCCTGCTCAAGCTCGCCTGCCGCATTGGCAAGACGTAGCCTGATGGAGTCCTCGCTATCTGTGGCGCGATCACGTAAGCGCTGCTCGAGTACCTCCATGCTGGGAGGCGCAATAAAAATAAGCTTGCAGCCAGGCACCTTGTCCCTTACCTGGAATGCACCTTGGACATCGATCTCTAAAAAGACGGCATACCCCTGCGCAACATGCTCTTGGATAGGCTGCAGGGGGGTCCCATAGTAATTGCCGTGCACAAAGGCGTGCTCGACAAACCCATCTTGGGCGATACGCTCTTCAAATTGCTCCTTAGACAAGAAGAAATATTCGACTCCGTCAACCTCCGTCCCACGAGGAGCACGCGTCGTCGCGCTGATGGAGACCCATGCATTGTCCAAACGGGCAATCGCACGGCCAAGCAAGGTTCCCTTGCCCGCACCAGCCGGACCGGATATGACAAAGAGCTTTCCTGTCATGTGAAACAAACCCTTTCTAAACACCACTGCGCTGCCAAGACGGCAACGCAGTGTCCATAATCGTCAAAAAGCAGGGGCACCTTTGCTTAAAGGCTTGCGACGATGTCTTCGAAAGCGGCAACGGGGTCTGCCGCCTGAGTGATAGGACGGCCGATAACCAAATGGGAGGCACCGGCACCAAAAGCTGAGGCAGGGGTCGCAACGCGGCTTTGATCGCCCAGCGCTGCGCCTTGAGGGCGCACACCCGGGGTGACGATCGCGGCATCCGGGCCTAAAAGCTCGCGCATGGCGGCAGCCTCCTGCGGCGAGCAGACGATACCGGACAGGCCGGACTCCTTGGCAAGGGATGCCAAGCGCGTGACCTGCTCTACGGTCTCGCAGCCAACGCCGACGCTTTCGAGCGCAGCTTGGTCCATAGAGGTCAAGACGGTGATTCCGCAGATGATGGGATCAGACGTACCTTGCTCGCGGCAAGCTCGGTGAGCACCTTTGACGGCAGCCTCCATCATGTCGCGGCCGCCGGAGGCATGCACGGTCATGAGATCTGCACCGGCCTTCGCGATGCTTGCAGCCGCACCTTGAACCTGATGAGGAATGTCATGAAGCTTGAGGTCCAAAAAGACCTTGAAGCCGAGTTTATGGAAATCGCGGATAATCGCAGGACCGCATGCGTAGTAAAGCGTCATGCCTATCTTGACCCAACGGGCATGACCAGCGAGCTTCTCGCCCAAAACGATAGCCTCGTCTGCACTGCAATCCAAGGCGACGATGATGCGGTCGCGCTCGCTAACCTCTCGCCAATTCATAGCTTGTTCCCTTCGATCAGCCCCGCATCGCGGGTGTTTTGTTCGCTTTTACTCACTCTAGCCCAACAATCACAAAAATCCGCCGTGCCTGACGCATTAAACGAGAACAAACGACAGGTATGGGGCCAATTGCATCCTTAAACTTCCAACGCGCCGACAAGCTCGTTTACATCTTTGACGCCGTTTTCTTTGCAATAGGCTTCGATGCCGGCTGCAACCTGCGCACCTGCGCTGGGGTTGACAAAGTTAGCCGTGCCCACAGCCACAGCAGTAGCACCGCAAAGCATGAACTCGACCGCGTCTTGCGCGTTCATGATGCCGCCCATTCCCAAGATGGGGACGTCTACGGCATTGTGCACTTGCCACACCATGCGCAAAGCGACCGGCTTCACCGCAGGTCCGGACAACCCGCCGACAACGCGGGCGAGCTTGGGCTTGCGTGTGCGCACATCAACTGCCATACCCAAAAGCGTGTTGATAAGGCTCACTGCATCTGCGCCAGCGTCAGCGACATGCTTGGCTATGCAAGTGATGTCGGTGACGTTGGGGGTCAGCTTGACGATCATGGGACGCTTGGTGGCGCTACGGCACAAACGCGTAACCTCGGCCGCAAGCTTAGGGTCTGTACCAAAGGTCATGCCGCCGGCATCGACGTTAGGGCAAGAGATGTTTACCTCGTAGGCCGCAACGGCTGCCTCATCTTCCAAACGCTCGATCACGCGCACGTACTCGTCTAAGGAGTGACCCGAGACATTGACGATAACGGGCACGTTTTGCGCAGACAACCACTTGAGAGGGCCAGCGCAAAACGCCTCGACGCCGGGATTTTGCAAACCGATGCTGTTGAGCATGCCGCTGGGCGTCTCGGCGATGCGCGGCGCATCGTTGCCAGACCACGGCTCAAGCGAGACTCCCTTGGTAGTCACAGCACCCAGGCATGACAAATCGTAGAAGTCAGAGTACTCGCGTCCTGCGGCAAAGGTACCGCTTGCCGTCGTCACGGGATTGGACATCTCAAGGCCGCCCAGGTTGACTGCCATGTTGCAAGCCATTACCACACCACCTTTGTCACATCAAACACAGGGCCGTCTACACAGCAGCGCTTGCGACCCTCTTTTGTATCGATAATGCAGCTCAAGCACGCGCCGATACCGCAGGCCATAAGCTTCTCGAAGCTCGCCTCGGTATAGATGCCGAGCTTCATGGGCACCTTAACGGCATTGGCCTCCATGGGGCCAGGGCCGCAGATGCAGACATAGTCGTAATCGGCATCTGGCGCTTGCAAGAGCTCATCGCTGATCTGCGTGCAAAAGCCATGCAAGCCCTCGCTGCCGTCGTCAGTGGAAACGCGCAAGGCACCGCCAGACTCAAGGGCGCTTTTCTCCAAGCGTTCGCGGCAAACAAGGCGCGCAGCTGTAGGCCCTCCGATAACGACGTCGACTACGGCGCCTTTGGCAGCAAGCTCGCGTGCCAGCAGGTTCATAGGGGCAGCACCCAAGCCGCCTGCGATGATAAGCGCATGCTTGGCGGCATCCGGGATACTCCAGCCATGTCCGATGGGTCCCACAACGTCGATCTTATCGCCGATAGTAAGACCGGAAAGCTGCGTTGTGCCCTCCCCAAGCACCTGGAAGCATATCTCTATAGAGCCGATCTGCGGGTTGCAGTCGTAGATGCCAAAGGGCATGCGCAAGAGCTGGATGGGGCTGTCGACAACCCTGACATGGACAAACTGACCAGGCCTTGCAGCCTTGCAGATCAAAGGCGCGCAGATCTCCATCACAAAAACGCTGGGAGCGATCTCTTCTACACCGAGAACACGTCCGAGCTCTTGATGCTTAACGTCTGTGTTGCACAAAACGTTGTTCCTTTCTTATCGCAAACTACCCTGATGCCCAAAGACGGGCATCAGGGTGGCCGTCTCTACTTCAACGCTGCGTAGATGATGGCTTTGATGGAATGCATGCGGTTTTCTGCCTCGTCAAAGACCTTGGAGCGCTTTGACTCGAAGACCTCGTCGGTGACTTCCATCTCATCGATGCCAAACCTCTCACTGATGTCTGCGCCGATAGTCGTCTTGGTGTCATGGAAAGACGGCAGGCAGTGCATGAAGATGGCATCTTCTTTGGCGGCATCCATAAGCTGTGCCGTCACGCGGTAAGGGCTCAAGAGCTTGATTCTCTCTTCCCAAAGCTCGTAGGGCTCGCCCATAGAGACCCAGATGTCGGTATAGACGACATCTGCGCCCCTGACACCCTCTTGCGGGTCTTGCTCAAGATAGATCTCGCATCCGTTTTGCGCAGCGATCGCGCGACAGGTCTTGACGAGCTCGGCATCTGGCATCTGCTCTTTGGGGCCGCAGGCGCAAAAGTCCATTCCCAGCTTGGCGCAGGCGACCATGAGCGAGTTTGCAACGTTGTTTTGAGCATCGCCCATAAACGTGAGCTTCCTGCCGGCAAGGTTGCCAAAGTGCTCGCGCACGGTAAGCATGTCGGCGATCATCTGCGTTGGGTGAAACTGCGTTGTAAGCCCGTTGAAGACCGGAACGCCGGCATATTGCGCAAGCGTCTCGACGATGTCTTGGCCGTAACCGCGATACTCGATGGCGTCAAACATGCGTCCCAACACGCGCGCCGTGTCCTCGATGGACTCCTTCTTGCCCATCTGCGAAGACGCAGGATCCAAATAAACCACGCCCATACCCAGATCTGCGCCTGCCACCTCAAACGAGCAGCGCGTGCGTGTAGAGGTCTTCTCAAAGAGCAAGACCATGTTCTTGCCCTCCAAATACTTATGAGGCGTACCGCAGCGCTTGAGGTCCTTGAAGTTTTGCGCCAAGTCTATGAGGTAGACGATTTCTTCTGTCGAAAAGTCAAGGAGCTTCAAAAAGCTGCGACCGCTAAGGCTGATTCCCATGACGTTCCTTTCTTGTGTGGCTAGCGTACCTAGAGAACAACCGAGTCGCGCATCTTGGCTACACCGTTGACGTAGACATCGGTTGCCTTGCCCGTAAACGCATAGCCGGTAAAACCGCAGTTTCTGGCTTTGGACTCGTAATAGGAGTCATCAGCGGTCCATTGCTCGTCCATATCAAAAAGCGTAAGGCTCGCAACGCTGCCCTCTTTGATCGAGACAGGTTCTATGCCGATAATCGCACGCGGGTTCACGCACATGAGCTCGACCATGCGCGAGACGCTGATGATACCGGGATGCACCAGGTTGGTGAGGACGGCCGCAAGCGAGGTCTCGATTCCGGTCATGCCAAAGGGAGCCTCTTCGAACTCGCGGGCCTTCTCGAAATCGGCATGGGGCGCATGGTCGGTCACGATGCAATCAACCGTACCGTCAACGACGCCGTCGATCAGCGCTTGCGCATCGGCAGCGGTGCGCAGAGGCGGGTTGACCTTGAAAGAGGTGTTGTAGTCGCGGCCGATGACGTCTTCGGTAAGAAACATGTGATGAGGCGTGACCTCGCAGGTGACTTGAGCGCCTTGGCGCTTGCCTTCGCGAACCAGATCCAAGCCATGCGCAGAGGTGATGTGCTGCACATGAAGATGAGCACCGGTGAGACGAGCAAGCTCGATGTCGCGGGAGATATGGATCTCCTCCCCCGCCGCAGGCCAACCCATGATCCCCAAACGCGTAGAGACAACGCCCTCGTTGACCTGGCCGGCATCAACCAAAGACTCGTCTTGGCAATGATCCATGATGGGATGGCCAAACTGCACTGCGTAATCCATAACGCGACGCATCATGCCCGCGTTTTGGATACCGCGTCCGTCATCGGTAAATGCCACGGCGCCATGAGCGTCCATATCGCCCATCTCGGCCAAGACCTCGCCTTTAAGGCCCTGCGTGCAAGCACCGGCGATGTGGACGTTGCAGTTGTCTGCGGCAGCTGCGCGCGCCTTGATGTACTCGACGCCTGCAGCGGTGTCGGTAACGGGTTTGGTATTTGCCATGCAGCAGATATCGGTAAAACCACCATGGACGGCAGCGCGCGTACCAGATGCGATGTCCTCTTTGTACTCATAGCCAGGCTCGCGCAGATGCACGTGGATATCGGTCAAACCGGGAACAAGGTAGCGGCCCGTCGCATCGCAGACGACGTCTGCATCGGCCGCATCGATGCTATCGGCAACCTTAACGATGCGCTCGTCCTCGATGAGCACATCGCAGATGCCGTCAAGCGAGACCTGCGGGTCTACCGCATGGGCGTTTTTAATCAGCGTTTTCATCGTTGCCTCCCAAAAGCAGGTAGAGTACGGCCATGCGCACGAGCACGCCCGAGTAAACCTGGTCCAAAATGGCTGATCTCTCAACATGGTCTGCCATGTAGCTGTCAAGCTCCACGCCGCGGTTGATCGGACCGGGATGACAGATGATGGCATCTTGCTTCATGAGCGGCTCACGCTGCTTGGTCAAGCCGTAGAGCATGTTGTACTCGCGCAGGCTGGGATACGGGGCACCCTCCAAGCGCTCGAGCTGGATGCGCAGCATGTAGACGACATCCAACTTGGGGAGCACACTGTCAAAGTCTGACGTGACGGCGTCAGCACCCAAGACGTCGGGGCGCGCCGGCAGCAAGGTGTTGGGGGCGATGAGCGTAACCTTGGCACCCATCTTTTTGAGCGCAGGCACCAAAGACCCGCACACGCGCGAATGGCCGATGTCGCCCACAATCCCCACTTCCAAGCCTTCGATAGTGCCTTTGGCCTTCCAGATGGTGTAAAGGTCGAGCAAAGCCTGCGTGGGATGCTGGTTCTTGCCATCGCCGGCATCTATAACCGGGACGCCGGCCTTCTTGGCAACCTTGTAGGGGACGCCGGCATGCTTATCGCGCACGACGATGGCGTCGATCTTGTAGCTGCAAAGCGTGGCAACGGTGTCGTCGAGACTTTCTCCTTTGACCGTGGAGGTGTTGGAGCCGCCAAAGTTGACGGTATCGCATGACAAGCGCTTCTCGGCAAGCTCGAAGGAGTTGCGCGTACGAGTAGAAGGCTCGTTGAACATGTTGACGACGGTGTAACCGCGCAAGGTCGGGACCTTCTTTATGCGGCGCTCGTTGACGGCCCTAAAGGTATCTGCCGTTTTGAGCACCGTCATGATGTCTTCGCAGGACAGCTCGTTGATGTCGATGAGGTTTTTGTGATTGAAAGCCATTACATACCTCCAAGCGGCGCGGCGCCTATGCGAGAGCCCTTTTCGAGCTGTTGGATCTGCACTTGGGAAAACCCGTCGACTTCCTCGAAGTAAGCCCGAACGTTCTCGTCTTTTGACGAGGGTATGTTCTTGCCTACGTAATCAGCGCGTATGGGGAGCTGACGATGACCGCGGTCGACGAGCACAGCCAGCTGCACGGTTTCGGGACGACCGATATCGCGCAAGGCGTCGAGCGCGGCACGCACGGTCCTGCCGCTAAACAAGACGTCGTCGACCAAGATCACATGCTTGCCGTCGATCGAAAACGGGATATCGGTTGCGTGGATCTGCGGAGACAGATAGGTCATGACGTCATCGCGGTAAAAGCTGATGTCGAGCTTTCCCAAAGGCAAGCGCACGCCTTCGATAGCTTCGATGGCATCCGCGATGCGCTTTGCCAAGACGTCGCCGCGCGTAACGATGCCCACCAAAACGAGGTCTTTGACGCCCTCATTGGTCTCGATGATCTGATGCGCCATGCGCACGCTAGCGCGCTCTATGTCTGCGGCATTCATACAGACCGACTTGACGTTGGGGCTCAGGTCCATTTCTGCACCTCTTTTCTGCTAGTAAGGCCCAAAGGCAGGCGCATATGCATAAAGCTCCTGCCTTTGGGATACGGCCTGCGGTCTTGTGCTAGATCTCCTTTTGGGGACGGTCTTGCAAGGCCACGGGATGCAGCTTGCCCTCTCGTGCGGCATTGATCGCAGCAGTGGCAGAGGCAGCGGCAGCTCCGGTGGTCATATAGCAGACACCGTGCTTGACGGCAGAGCTGCGCAGGTTGAACGCATCTCCGCGAGTCGTCTGTCCAAAGGGGATATTGATGACGAGGTCGATCTCTCCGTTGGCCATCATGTCGCCGATGTTGGGATGCTCCTCTTTGAACTTGCGTACAGCACTGGCCTCGATGCCGTAGGCCTTGAGCATGCGCACGGTACCCGACGTGCCGACGACCTTGAAGCCCATAGAGGCGAGCTCGCGGGCAATGGGCACGACAGCGCGCTTCTCGCGATCGCAGACCGAGATGAAGACGGTGCCGCCAGAGGGCAGCGAGTAGTCGATGGCAAGTTGCGTCTTGGCATAGGCAGTGGGGAAATCCTCTGCGATGCCCATGACCTCGCCAGTGGATTTCATCTCGGGCCCCAAGACGGTATCGCTTCCCGGGAATCGCCCAAAGGGCATGACGGCTTCCTTGCAGGCAAAATGACCCAGATCGCGGTCGTCTGCAGGCAAATCGAGATCGGCGATCATATCACCGGCCATGATACGTGCAGCGCACTTGGCCAAGGGCACGCCGCAGGCCTTGGAGACAAAGGGAACGGTGCGGCTGGCGCGGGGGTTGACCTCGATGATGTAGACCTTGGAGTCCTTGATGCCAAACTGGATATTAACCAGACCGCGCGTGCCCACAGCCAAGGCAAGGCGCTTTGTGCATTCGCGGATCTTATCGATAACCACCTGGGTAAGCGTGAAGGGAGGCGTGCAGCAGGCAGAGTCACCGGAGTGGATGCCGGCTTCCTCGATGTGCTCCAAAACGCCGCCGATGTAGACCTCTTTGCCGTCGCACAAAGCGTCGACGTCGCACTCGGTCGCGTTTTCCAAGAAGGCGTCCAGATACACAGGGTGATCCGGACTCACCTTTGCAGCCTCGGCCATGTACTTCTTGAGGTACTCCGCATCGTAGGCGATGGCCATGCCGCGGCCGCCCAAAACATAGCTGGGGCGAACCAAGAGCGGGTAGCCGATCTCTTTGGCCACGGAAATTGCCTCTTCTACAGAGTTGGCAGTACCGGATGCCGGATAGCTTATCTGCATCTCGTCAAGCAGCTCGCTAAAGCGCTCGCGGTCCTCTGCCAAGTCGATTGCCTCGGGCTTGGTGCCCATGATATGGACGCCCTCGTCTTGAAGCGCTTGGGCAAGTTTGAGCGGAGTCTGGCCGCCAAGCGTCACCACGACGCCGTCGGGGCGCTCTGCCTCGACGATATCCATGACGTCTTCATAGGTGATGGGCTCGAAATAGAGGCGATCGGAGGTGTCGTAGTCGGTAGAGACGGTCTCGGGGTTGCAGTTGACCATGATGGTCTCGAAACCCATGTCGTGCAAAGCGTAGGATGCGTGCACGCAGCAATAGTCGAACTCTATGCCCTGGCCGATGCGGTTGGGGCCGGCGCCGATGATCATCGCCTTCTTCTTGCTGCAAGGGGCGATCTCGTCTTCTTCATCGTAGGTCTTGTAGTGGTAGCTGGTCTTGGAGGAGAACTCGGCCGCGCAGGTGTCGACGGTCTTGAAGACTGCCTTGACACCCAGCTCGAGACGGCGTGCGCGCACGGTTTTCTCGTCGCTGCCCGTCAAAACGGCGATCTGGACATCGGACAGGCCATAGCGCTTGCCAAGTCTCATGAGGTCTGCATCGATGTCTGCAAGGTTTTTACCGTCAAACATCGCCTCGACGGCAACCATATCTGCCAGGCGGTCTACAAACCAGATGTCGATGCCGGTGAGCTGGGCCACCTTCTGCGGATCATAGCCACGACGAAGCGCCTCTGCCATGTAGTAGATGCGCTCCTCGGTTGGCGTTGCGACCTTATGGTCGAAGTTCTCGTCGTCAAAGGCGTCTTTGCCGTCGCGTCCAAGACCCATGCGACCGTTTTCAAGCGAACGCATGGCCTTGCCCAAGGATTCCTCGAAGGTACGTCCGATAGCCATGACCTCGCCCACTGCCTTCATGCGGGTGGACAAGGTGTTGTCTGTGCCCTTGAACTTCTCGAAGGCAAAGCGCGGCACCTTGGTCACAACGTAGTCGATAGAAGGCTCGAAGCAAGCGGGTGTTGCCTTTGTGATGTCGTTGGTGATCTCGTCAAGGGTATAGCCCACGGCGAGCTTTGCGGCCATCTTGGCAATGGGAAAACCAGTAGCCTTGGAAGCCAGCGCAGAAGAACGCGACACACGGGGGTTCATCTCGATGACGATAAGGCGGCCATCTTTGGGATTGACGGCAAACTGCACGTTGGAGCCGCCGGTCTCCACACCGATCTCCTCCAAGATAGCCAAAGAGGCATCGCGCATCTTCTGGTACTCGATATCGGTGAGGGTTTGCGCAGGGGCAACGGTGATGGAGTCGCCGGTGTGAACGCCCATGGCGTCGAAGTTCTCGATAGAGCAGACGATGATGCCGTTGCCGGCCTTATCGCGCATGACCTCCATCTCGTACTCTTTCCAGCCGATGATGGACTCCTCGACCAAGACCTCGTTGGTAGGAGACAACTCCAAACCCTGGGCGACGATCTCTGTCAGCTCCTGCATGTTGTAAGCGATGCCGCCGCCTGCGCCACCCATGGTAAAGCTGGGACGCAAGACGATGGGGAACCCGAGCTTTTCTGCGAGCTGTTGGGCTTCCTCGACGCTGTAGGCATAGCCGCTGCGTGCGACCTCCAAGCCGATGCGCTTCATAGCCTCGGCAAACAGCTTGCGGTCCTCGCCCTTTTGGATTGCAGCCAAGTCGCATCCGATGAGCTCGACATGGTACTTGTCCAAGATACCGCGCTCGGCAAGCTCCACTGCGCAATTGAGACCCGTCTGGCCACCCATATTGGGAAGCAGGGCATCAGGACGCTCGCGCTTGATGATATCGGCCACGGCATCGGCGGTGATAGGCTCGATGTAGGTACGCGTAGCGGTCTTGGGATCGGTCATGATGGTTGCCGGGTTGCTGTTGACGAGGACGACCTCGTAACCTTCCTCCATAAGCACGCGGCATGCCTGGGTTCCGGAGTAATCGAACTCGCAGGCCTGGCCTATGACGATTGGGCCGCTGCCGATGAGCAGGATCTTCTCGATGTCATTGCGACGGGGCATTAGTTGTCCTCCCCTTCCTTAGTGAACACGCGTGTATCGCGGACTTCGATATCCAAGTAGTCCTCGCGGCCGTCCATGAGACGGGCAAAGGCCTTGAACAGATATGACGAATCGTGAGGCCCGGGAGAGGCTTCGGGATGGTACTGGACAGAGAAGACCGGATGGTCCAAGAAGCGCATGCCCTCGGGGGTGCCGTCGTTAAGGTTGACGTGAGTGAGCTGAATGCGGCCAAACTCCTTGGTGACCACAACAGGGGCGATGCGACGGTCTGCCCAATAGCGCAAGTCGTCTTGATGCTCTTTTCGCCCATCGCTTTCGTAATCCAAGATGGGGCCCAGACTTTGGAAAACCTGCCCAAAGCCATGGTTTTGGGCAGTGATCTCGACCGCGCCGGTAAGCAGGTTCATAACGGGCTGGTTGCCGCCGCGATGACCGTACTTGAGCTTTTCGATCTTGGCGCCTGCGGCAATGGAGAGCATCTGGTGGCCGAGGCAGATGCCAAAGATGGGGATGCCGCTTTTGATGAGCTGCTTGACCTGGGTATACGTCTCAGACACGGCCTCTGGGTCGCCGGGGCCGTTGGAGAGAAAGATGCCGTCTGGTTTCATATCCAAAACATCTTGCGCGGGTGTATCCCACGGCACGACATGGACCTCGGCGCCGTTGGTGCAAAGACCACCCAAGATTCCAGTCTTGATACCGCAGTCATAAGCGACGACCTTGTACTTCTTTTGGCAGTTGAAAGGCGGAAGGACATAGGGCTTGGCCGTGCTCACCTCTTTGGCAAAATTAACGCCTACGATGCTTTGGGAATCCGCCAGGCGCTGTGCCAAGGCATCCAGATCATCCACGTTTGTGGAGATGACAGATTTCATAGCGCCGTTGTCGCGCACATGGCGCACGAGCTTGCGCGTGTCGACGCCCTCGATGGCTACGATGCCGTTATCGCGAAAGAAATCCGGCAAAGCCTTGGTTGAGCGAAAGTTGCTGGGACGAGCGCACATATCGCGCACGACAAAACCGCGGCAGAACAACCCGCGCGACTGCATATCCTCTGCGTTAACGCCGTAGTTGCCTATCTGCGGATAGGTCATGGTGATGATTTGACCAGCGTATGAAGGATCGCTTGCGACCTCTTGATAGCCTGTCAGCGACGTGTTGAAGCAGATCTCGCCAAAAGACTCGCCCTCCGCGCCGCAGCAAAAACCGCGAAACAGCGTGCCGTCTTCGAGCAGCAATACTGCCGGTTTACCCTTGTGAAGCATCTAGAACATCACCTTTCCCTTGTTGTAGCGGACATTTCCAAACGTCTCCAAATACACGAAACCGCCAAAGCGGCGGTAAGGGGTTTGGTCGTTATTGGATTGAATCTGGGATACCTGGAAACAAAAGCATGGCGCAGATGCGCCAAAGGAGATCGCGTTTGCGAATGTGGTCAATACTCTCACCTGGTTTCGTTTCCCTTGTTGGCCTCACGGGACCAAATTAAAAGGTCTTGAGGGAGGATAGCACGTATAAGGGCAACCGCAGCTGCCAATCGCCAAGCGCGCAAAGCAAACAGCTAAATAGCAACTCGCATCGCAACATAAAACCCCTTGCCTTTGCTATTTAAAATAGGCGACAAAGGCAAGGGGCAAACAGGAAAGCTAGCTCAAAAGCTCCTTGGCAGCCTCAACGAGGATATCGGCTTGCTCTTGAGCTGCCTGCGCAGTGGCGCCGCAGGCAAAGACGTAGGCTTTGATCTTGGGTTCGGTGCCGCTTGGGCGCACGATGAGCTTAGATGTGCCATCGAGCTTGAGCTCGATAACATCGGCGCAAGAAAGCTTTTGAGGCTCGTCGTCTCCAACAGGGCCGCAAACAGGCATAGCTGCCGAGTTGGCATAGTCTACAACCTCGCACACGTCAAAGCCCCCAACTTTCGCAGGCGGGTTGCCGTGCAGGCCCTGCATGAGCTCTTTCATGCGATCGGCGCCTTTGGCACCCGGGTAGCTCAAAGAGACGGTGACGTTTTTGTGGTAGCCATAGCGAGCATAAAGGTCGTTGATCGCGTCGACCAAGTCGCGCCCGCAGGATTTATGGTACTGAGCCATCTGGCAGATGAGCATGCTGGCGACGACAGCATCCTTGTCGCGCACATGCGTGCCCACAAGGTAACCGTAGCTTTCCTCGAAGCCGATCATAAAGCGATCGGCGCAGCCTGCCTGCTCAAGAAGAGCGATCTGGGTACCGATGTGCTTGAAGCCGGTAAGCGTGCGACGGAGCTGGAACCCGTAGTCTTGCGCAAGGGCATCCACAAGCGAGGTAGAGACGATCGTCGTCACAGCAACGAGACGGCTCAGGTCCTCGCCACGCTGCCTGCGTATTTGGGCAATGTAGTCGCATAGCAAAGCGCCTACCTCGTTGCCGCTCAAAAGAACATGCTCGCCACCGTGGGAAACAGCGATGCCAACGCGATCGGCATCGGGGTCTGTTGCAAGAAGCAGATCGGGATCAACGCTGTCGCACAAGGCCAAGCCGCATTCAAGTGCCTCTCTGATCTCTGGGTTGGGATAAGGGCACGTTGGGAAATCACCGTCAAACGCAGCCTGCTGCGGCACGACTACGACATCGTCAATGCCGTTTCTGGCCAGAATACGCGTAACGCATTCCAGACCAGTGCCGTTAAGCGGCGTGTAGACAACCGTAAGGGGCGTATCGGGTGCTGCCGGCAGAGACTGCTGTTGCACCTCATCTAAAAATGCGTCGTAGGTTTCCTGCGTCACCCACGTGACAAAACCGCTGGCAACAGCTTCTTGCAAGGAGAGCTTCTTGATATCGGTAAAGAAGTCCGTCTTGTCGATAGATGCTTGGATAGCATCTGCTGCAGCAGAGGCGATCTGGCATCCGTCGTCACCATAGACCTTGTAGCCGTTATAGCAAGCAGGATTGTGGCTAGCCGTGACGTTTACACCGGCGCTGCAACCCAGATAGCGCACGCCAAAGCTGCATGCCGGCGTAGGAACGGGACGCGTGTAAACATAAGCGCGTACGCCGTTGGCGGCAAGGACACCGGCAACGGTCTCGACAAAGACCTCTCCCATATTCCTGCTATCGCGCGAGATGCACACGCTGGGGTTGTCGTAATGAGCATTGAGATAATCAGCAAGGCCTTGCGTCGCTTTGCCCACGGTGTAGACGTTCATCCTGTTGGGGCCTGCGCCGATAACACCGCGCAATCCAGCCGTGCCAAAGGCGAGTTCGCACCTAAACGCATCCAAAATCGCGTCAGGGTCGCCAGCAAGAGCGTCAAGCTCGTCTTTGAACTCAGGAGCGCATGCACGCCAGCGCTCGTATTCCTGCATGTAATCCATAATCTCCTCCAAGAAGAGTTGTTGCTGACAGATGTATGTCAGAAAGCCTATCTACGCTATTTGGGATCAGCTTGGGTCGCCTGAGCCAAAAGCTCCTCCAACTGCTGCACCGAAAGCTCATAGCGCTTTGCGCAGAAATGACAGCAGACCTCGAGAGGTTTTTGCTCATCGATCATAGACTTGATCTCTTGCGCACCCAAAGACAAAACCGTCGAGCTCACTTTATCGAGGCTGCAGTCGCATTTGAAGCAGGCGGGGCAAGTCTCGTTAGTGTGATAGTCCAGCCCAACAAGAGCACTTTCAAGGATCGTTTGCGGCGTCATGCCCGCATCGAGCATGTTTGTCACAGAGTCAAGTTTTGAGAGATTGTCTTCCAAAGTGTCGATTAGCTGCGGCTCGTAGCCAGGCATAAGCTGGATGAAGAAACCGCCGGCGCACTTAACACTTGTATCTGAATCGACCAAAACGCCCACTCCAACCGCAGTGGGAATCTGCTCGCTTTGCGCATAGTAACTGGAGATATCATCACCGATCTCACCCGAGACGAGGTTCACACGGCTCACATAAGGTTCCAAGAAAGGGATATCGCGCACAACGGTAAGGGTTCCGTTGCCCACAGCACCGCCTACATCGAGCTTTCCCTTGTTGTTGAGGTCAATCCAAACATTGGGATGGTTGGCATAACCCTTGACATTGCCCGCGTTGTCTGCCGTAACCGTAAGGCCGCCGACAGGACCGTCGCCGTCGACCTTGAGGGTGAGCAACTCGTCTTGGCTTTTGAAGGTGACGCCTATCATCTGAGCCGCCATCATGAGGCGTCCCAGCGCCGCGGTGACAACAGGACTCGTGTTATGGGCGTCTCGTGCCGCTTGGACGGTATCTTTGGCAGAAATGGCGATAGCTCGAATCATGCCGTTTGCTGCTGTTCCCCTGACGATTTGATCGCCGGTGCGAATGCGGCTGTTTATATCAACGATGTTTTGGCTCAAAGCTCACGCTCCTTGCATTGCGAGGGCAAAACTGCAAGAAGTGTAGCGCAGACAGCACAAGCGTGTTGCAGCAAGCAGGTTGCAGCTGGGCAAAACCTGAGCTCTGCAACCCCGCAACCATCCATAAACGCAAAAAGAGCCGCATCGGTTAGAGGAAGGAAAACCGATGCAGCTCTTCTTGTTACTGGGGTGCAGCGCAAGTAAGGAGTACGCGCAATCCCCAGATTTCTCGGTCTTGCCAGGGGAATACGGCTTGGGGAACCGTTGGCAAAACCTCATGACCTCAACCAGACTCAAAAGCACATGACCTGCTTTCACACGAGGACGCCAACTCAAGAGTTCGAGAAAGCTGACGTCTGATGCGCAAAGCCGTGTCGGACACATGCAACTCATCCGGCTCAAACCATGCACCCATCCGCAACCCTGCAAGAAGAAGCGGTGGGATAGACGACTCGCCTGCTAGTTGACAAGCCGTCGTCTTCAAACCTATGGACTCGGTGTCCATGGCCTGCAGTATGCCCTTTAGACGACCAGTAGCACATCACCCAAGAGGGGTTAAATCGCAGGTAAATAGCAAAAACGCACCTTTTATTACCCGCCTAGGGCGTCATGAGATAAGTATGAGACGGCCCGCTAGAGCGTTGTGACGACCATGTCTATAAGCTCTTGATGCGAGTGCACGTCCATCTTTTGGTAGATATGCTTGACATGAACCTTGACAGTGTTTTTAGAGATCACCAAAGCCTCTTGGATATAGTCGCGATTGCGTCCTCGGGCCAAAAGCAAGAAGACCTCTTTCTCACGCTCTGTGAGGCCGTATTTTTCTGCCAGGGCAAAGCAGCGCTCATCAAAGCCGCGTCGCAGATCCCGACGCGTTTCCTCTTCGCTTTGCGCAGCGCGACTATCGGGCGCTTCTTGAGGATTCTGCGAACTCTCCTGAGACAAAAGCTCATCAAGGCAGCTGTAGTCGGTTTCGCGCAATCGCTTTGAGGTTGTAGGCAAAAACGATTTGCCCGAAGGCTTATCGCCGCTAGGTTTGAGCTCGCATGAGTCCGGTTTTGCACTTGTTGGCACCGGCGTATCGCATGCCGCCTCTACAGCAGCCTGGTCATCATCTTGCTCGGCGGGAAGCGTCATAGGAACAAGCTCGTCGGCCGTACCAGCAAAGCTAAAGCGCCTCATCACCAAAAACGCAAAGACAACGAGCAAAAACACCATGCTCGCAGCTAAATAGGACACGAGAAACGGGTTGGTTTCGATAAGCTCGTTGGTGAGGATGCCAACCTGCGCACCAACGATGGATCCAAGCGCGCATACACCGCGACCAAAGCCGATTACAGCAGGACCTGCGAGCTTGTTATGAGGGACAAGCCCCAGCAAAGCCACCCAGGTAACGATGTTGAAAATCGACGAGGCGGCAGAGAGGAGCGATGACGGCACGCTGATGTTTTTGGTCGGGTCGATCAGGATAAGCAAGAAGGCAACGATGACAACGAGGATGGCGATGTCGTTGAGGTCATCGGCATTGGGATGCTTTGTCTTAAGCGCAGCAAGCACCACCATGACAGCCAAAGGCGCAACGATCCAAGACTCGTAAACAACCGTAGTCATCCCCTCACCCAGACGCACCGAGAAGCCAAACACAAGCTGATACATAAAAAGACTCAGCATGAAGAGGCTTTTGAAGGGAACAAACGAGAACGGGTTTGTGACCGAGAGCTCGGAGGCAGAATGCGCGATGCCGATCTGCGCAAAGAACTCCTTGCCCGCTGTATAAGCCAATGCGAGCGAAAGCAACGGCATAAAGCCAAAGAGAAAGATGACCATGAAGTCGGATAACAGGCCAAAAGCCAAAGAGGCTGCTCTTTGCACCAAGAAACCGATGGCAACAGCTACAACCATGTCAAAATGAGGCAGGATCGACAAAGAGACGCCCACATACATCAAGATCACTGCTCGTCCCATGCATGAAAGCAAAGCGCCAATCTCCATAATGAGATCAGAAGAAACGATAAAGCCGGTGACCATGACAAACATCGCCAAAACAGGCAGCACAAAAGCGGCGATGTCGAAGAGTTTTCCCAGACGGTCCATGCGCATCTTGGCGCAAAGAACGCCCATGACGATGAGAACCACAGCATAAATGCCAGCGCAGCTCTCTCTAAAAAAAGGAAGAGCCCCATCGATAAGCGGGAACAACCTCACGTTCATGAGCAGAGAGGTGCAGGCAAGCAAAGAGAAAGCCAAGGTTAGAATTGCAAGTCGCTTGAAATCAGTTGTGTTTTGCTGGGGCATACAGGTTCCTTTTTGAGTCTATAACCCGTCTAGGGTAATGCCCAAACACGCACAAAACAACCGCAGTGCGATTTCTTTTTTCCAAACCGATTATTCATATCGGCAAACATTCTTGCTACAGACAAAAAGAGGGCGCCTCATCGAGGCACCCTCCCCTAACGCGTAAGACTTTTGGGCTTAAGCGAGCTTCTCCAGAAGCTCAGCCTTCTGCTTTGAGCCCAAGCCGCCGATGCGACGGTTGTCCTGGATGTTGCACTCCTCCATCAGAGAAGCAACCTTGGCCTTACCGTAACCGGGCAAAGCGCCCAGAACAGCAGTAACCTTGGTCTTCTTGATGATCTCATCCTCGGAGTCCAAAACATCCTTGATGGTGATCTTGCCAGCCTTGATATCAGCCTTGAGCTCTGCGCGGGCCTTGCGGGCCTGAGCGGCCTTCTCGAGTGCGGCTGCGCGCTGCTCTTCGGTCATAGTGGGGAGTGCCATGTGATTCTCCTTCTGTTCTTGGTAAAACACGCTTGGGAAAAGCGCCTAGGGGATTATGCCCCAAATAACCCGCTTGTAAGCGCCAAACTGCAAAAATTGTATCGCAAGCAGGGAAAATTCACACTCAACGTGGTGAATCAACACAAATTTGAGCATTTCAAGGGGGTAACTGTGCCGTTTGCCGGCAACGGCCTGCCCAAACATACGCCAAGCTTCAATCAATACAGCAGCTTTTCACCCTCGCGCACACACGAAAGCGGGCAAAACCCGTATGAAAGGAGTTCTAGACCCCTGCCAATTCATCGAGTTCCTCGTCGCTTTTGCCTATGTGCGCATAGACCTGAGCGTCTTTGCCAACCGTATAAGGAGCAAACGAGGGCATGACCGATGCAGGGATACGCAGCGTCATACGTGTGCCGGATTCCTCGTACGTCTCCTTCTCTACATGCGTGCGCTCATGTGCAAGCTGAACCAAACGCCCTTGCGTAAAGGGGATGAGAACCTCGACCTGCGGATCGCGCGCAAGCACGGCAGCAGTGATCCGCTGCAGCAAGGCATCGGCACCCTCGCCGGTAAGCGCGCTCACAAAAGCGGCATCGCTATCGAGTTCGCGCAGATGGGAAAGCTCCCCTTCTTGCACGAGGTCGATCTTGTTGTAGACGGTGACGGTCTCGATCTTTGCGGCATCGATTTGCCCCAAGACGTCACGTACGGCCTTAAGCTGTTCATCACGTTGGTTTGAGCTCGTATCGACTACGAGCAAGATCAAATCAGCCTCGCAGATCTCCTCAAGCGTGCTGTGAAAACTTTCGACCAGGCTTGTGGGGAGCTTCTGGATAAAACCAACTGTATCTGTAAGGGTCACGCAAGGGCCTGCATCGAGTTCGAGTTTGCGCGTCGTGGAGTCCAAGGTGGCAAAGAGCTTGTCGTAGGACAAGACATCCGCATTGGTAAGGCGGTTCATGAGGCTCGACTTGCCGGCATTGGTATAGCCAGCCAACGCGATGCGAAACACCGTGCCGTCCTTGCGGCTCTTGCGTTGCGTAGCGCGGCTTTGAGCGACGTCTTTGAGTTCCCTGCGGATCTTGCTTATGCGCTTGCGCACCAAGCGACGATCAACTTCAAGCTGGCTTTCGCCTTCGCCAAAACGGCTGCCAACACCACCGCCCATGCGATTTGACGCAAGATGGCTCCACATTCCCCTCAATCGAGGATAGAGGTATTGGTTTTGGGCTAGACGCACTTGCAGTCGGCCTTCTTTGGTGGTTGCATGCAGCGCGAAGATATCCAAGATGAGTGCCGTGCGATCGATAACCTTTACAGGTTTGCCAACGAGCTTCTCGAGATTTGCCTGCTGAGAGGGACTGAGCTCGTCGTCAAATACGACGAGGTCCGCCTCAAGACGAGATACCATGTTGGCAAGCTCATCCGCTTTGCCCGGTCCTATGAACGTACGGGCATTGGGAGCGTCAAGGCGCTGCGTGAGCTGACCTACCACCAAAGCTCCAGCCGTGTTGACCAAGCGCTCGAGCTCTGCCATAGACTCTTCGATGGGCCATTCCTCGTCGCCAAGATCGGCTCCCACCAAAACGGCTCGCTCTGCAGGAACCTCTGTAGAGGCGACCTCGAACTTCTGATATGCCATTAGGCTTCACCTCCAACAGCGCCGTCATGCAGGCATCCGGGCTTAGGCGCTGCATCGGCAACGACTACCGTTGATTCATCGACGTCGATCACTGCCTCTTGCACCGTCGTATCTGCTGTGCGCCCGAGCTCGGCCATGGAGGCGCGGGCAAGGGCCATCGGGTCTGCCGCAGGGCAGCCGTCTATAGAGGCTTGCGCGCTGGATCCGGCCAGATAGGCCACAACCATGGCATAAAGGCTTGCACACGTACCTGCCAAACTGGCAAGCGCAAAGAGTGCTAATGCAAACCCCGTGCCCTTGGAACCGCCAAAGCCGACTGCCATTGTCCACACCTTACCTTTCTGCAAATCATATAGATTGCAAGCCTAGTCCTGCAACTGGGGTTGCGAGCTGATGATCTTGAGAGCCTCATCCGCAAGTTCAGCACAACTCAAACCGTCTGCGTCAATGCGCATGAGGCCGTCCTCGCTGCGCAGCCAAGTACGCTGCCTTTTGCTATAACGACGAGTAGCCTGCTTGATCTGCTCGAAAGCCTCGTCCATCGTGATAAGGCCGTCAAGCGCCATGACGATTTCCTTGTAGCCGATAGCCGCCTGAGCAGTAAGCCCCTGGCGAAACCCCTTGTCAAGCAAGCCCGAGACCTCTTCTACAAGCCCCAAGTCTCGCATGCGATCTACACGTTTGTTGATACGCTCGTAGAGAACCTTGGTGTCGCGTTCAATCGATATCTTGATACTGGAGATAACAGGCTTTATGCCTTTGAACGCAGCTTTGCGCTGCGCATAGCTCTCCCCTGCATCGTGCATCTCAAGCGCACGCACGACTCTCACGGTGTTATTGGGATGGATCACCTGGGCGCTTTGGGGATCAAGCTCATACAAAAGCTCCCAGATACCCTGTGCTCCCAGCTTAGCGGCAAGTGCGTTGTACTTGTCGCGGACGGGATTGTCTTCTTGCTCGCCTGCGGCAAAATCCATCTGGTTAAGGCAAGCCCTGACATAGAAGAAGGTTCCTCCGCAGATAACAGGCACCTTGCCGCGGCTTTGGATATCCGCAATAGCCGCGCGACTATCTTGCTGGAATAACGCAGCACTATAAGGTTGCCCCGGGTCGCAGATGTCGATGCAGTGATAAGGGACTTTGCGCTTAGATGCGGGCGTCTTGGCCGTGCCGATATCCATGCCGCGATATACCTGCATGCTGTCTGCCGATATGATCTCGCCGTCAAGGCGCAAGGCTATCTCATCGGCCAAAGCAGATTTGCCGCTGGCAGTGCAGCCCATGACGGCTATGACGCCCAAGTTGCTACTCAACGACGCTGCCCATCAGATACCAGGTCTTTGCCTGATCGATATGCACGGTGACAAACTGGCCGATCAAATCCTCTATAGAGACGCCGGCAGGGATGGGTGCATGCACGGTCTGGTTTTTGGGGCTTTTGCCCGACAACATGGTCTCGTCGCGTTTGCTGGTGCCTTCGACAAGCACGACCACGTCTTGATCGAGCTCTTTTTGGTTTTGCTCGAAGGCAGACTGCTGCACAAGCTCTACCAAGCGGTCGAAACGCTCTTGTATTACCTCGCGTGGCGTTGGGTCGTCGATCTTTGCAGCCGGCGTGCCCTCGCGCTTTGAGTAGATGAAGGTAAAGACCTGGCTGTAGCCAACCTCTTTGACGAGCTCGTAGGTAGCCTCGAAATCCTCTTGCGTCTCTGTAGGAAAGCCAACGATGATATCGGTTGACAACGCGATGTCGGGGATAGCTTCTTTGAGCTTTGCAACCGTCTTGCGATAACGCGCGACATCGTAAACGCGGTTCATCTCCTTGAGGATACGGTCGCTTCCAGACTGCAGCGGCAGGTGAAGCTGCGGCATGATGTTGGGGTAAGCAGCCATGGTCTCTATAGTCTCATCCAAAAGATCTTTGGGGTGGCTTGTCACAAAGCGCACGCGAGGAATCCCGCTTTGGCCGGCTATACGCAAGACATCGGCAAAGCGGGGCTTGCCATAGATATCGCGGCCGTAGCTGTTAACGTTTTGCCCAAGCAACGTAACCTCTTTGATGCCCTGGCTGGCAAGCTTGGCAAACTCGGCTTGGATGTCTTCCAAGGTACGGCTTGCCTCGCGCCCGCGGACATAAGGCACGATGCAATACGTGCAAAAATTGTTGCAGCCGGTCATGATGGGCACCCACGCGCTCCATGACTTAACGCGCGTAGCAGGAAGGTCGCTTGAGAAACCGTCGTTTTCTTCTATGGTCTCGACAACGGGCTTGCCGGTCTCAAGACGCTGCTCGATAAGACTCACCAAGTGCGAGAGGTTATGCGTACCAAAGACGATGTCCACATGAGGCAAGGTCTCGCGCAGCTTGACGCCGTCGCGCTGGCCGATGCAACCGCCGATGCAGACGATTCGCGGCACATCATGCGCAGGCTCGATGTTTTTGAGGCTGGCGACCTGCCCCATGAGGCGAACATCTGCAGCCTCGCGCACGCAGCAGGTCAAAAAGATCACGATGTCGGCTTCCTCGACGGTGCTGACGGGCAGGCAACCGCGTGCATCGAGCATGCCGGCCACTCGCTCTGCATCGTTTTCGTTCATCTGGCAGCCAAAGATCTTTTGGCAGTAAGTCATCCCGGCAAGGGATACATTGTTCGAGTTCATTCAAAAACCTTTGTCTAGAAAGCAGAAGAGGCAGGATAAACGCCCGACATCACGTTTTCGAGCTCATCGGCGCTCAAAGTCGACGAATCGAGCACGTGAGGGTCCACGGCAAACCTGATGGCAGTGCGAACCTCGCCGTTGATGGCGACCTCTGCAAAAGAAGGCGTGCAGCTGACATCGATACCGGTGGGAATAAGGTAGCCGCGTGCGATTGCAATAGCCTTAACAGCCTGGTTGACAGCTCCGGCGCCTATCGACTGAATCCTCACCGGGTTGCCGTCTTTGATAAGTCCGGCTATAGCACCGGCCACAGAAGCCGGTGAAGACTTGCTTGAGACTTTGAGAAAATCCATATGAGCTAATCCTGTGTTACGTTTCATGTGTGTTTAAAACCACGTTTGCACAATTAGCAAAAAGTATAGCGCATCCTGCGCATTAGGCCCTCTTCGTACCGTTTGCGGTGCAAACAGATACAAAAATCGCATCAAGCGATGACACGCAGGCAACCCTTTGGCGAAAGCGCGCCCACAAAGCATCCTCAAACCGCTTGGCTTATGTAGCATAAGCAAGGTAAAGACCGTTTTAGGCCAAGACGTTGCCGCCATATCAGGCGGCGAGCTCCCCGAGGAGAACACTATGTCAACCGTAGACCGCAAGATAGTAAAACTGCTGACCATGACCGGAAGCGAACATGCGCTATCGGTCTTGCGTGACGCCGGCCTAAAGCGCAACTACACGGTAGAGGACATCGAGCGTGTTTGCTACCTGGGTATTCAGCAACTGCCCGAGTACCGCAGAACAGAGGCAGCAGGCATAGCAAGCGCAAGGCTCGAAGGGCTTCAACGCGCCTATGTGCTCAACGAGCTGGGCAACAACGGCATGCTGCCCAAAGAAGCGCTACAGTCCAGGCTCGACCAGATGCCAGGGCCCAGCGACATGGCTCTGTGCGACATGCAGATTGCCGGCCTCATCGGGTTCTTCAACGAAACAGACGAGCAAGGCCGCGAGACAGCCATGGTGTTTCTCACCACAGAAGGGCGCGCAAAGTTCGAAGAGAGAAACGCTCGCCTCGACGGTCAAAGCGAGGAACTCCTTTCCCCTCTGACTTCTGACGAGAAACTCACGCTATTGGAACTGCTCACCAAGATCGCCGACAACGCTCAGGCAAAAGCGGAGTAGCTTTTCCTCCCCTCCAGCAAAAACCTCGCTAACAATTTGACAAGACGCGGCCGTCACCTCAAAGGCCGCGGCTTTCTCATTGCATGAAAAGCGCAGGCAGAAAGAAGCAAACCCACGTCGCAGCACGTCGTTTTGCCACCAGGCTAAACCATGCCGTTTGACCGGCAAATCAAACAAACCGCCTGCAAAACGCAAGAAGGGCTCCGGTTTTACCCGAAGCCCTTCTTAGGTCAGCGAAACCTTGCGACTAATGCGCCAGCTGGATCTTAGGATACATCTGGTTCATCGTCACACGGCGGCGATGACGCGCCAGCAACGTTGACAAGAACAAGAAGGCGACGGTAAACAGCGCGATCACACAAGCGCTGTGGATCATGAGATCACTCGACAGACCACACATCGCCATACGGAAGCCCTGCACAACATAGGTCATAGGCAAGAACGGGTTGAGGTAGTTGAAGATGGGTAGCTCGGCTTCGATGGGGAACGTTCCCGCAGCCGTGCAAAGCTGCAGCATAAGCAAGACAACCAAGACAACCAAACCAGCGCTGCCCAGCGATGCCCTAAAGAACTGAGCTATGGCAGCAAAGCAGGCGGCAACCAGCAAGCCAAAGAGATAGTACTCAACCGGGAAGTTGACAGAGAACTTGAGTCCATGCTGGATGACAAAAAGCAGGATGAGGATCTGGATCCAAGCAATCGCAAGCATGGGGACGTAGCTGGACAAGACGGCAGAAACGCTGCTTGCACGGCTCATGAGGAGTCTGTTGTTCATTGTGCGCAGCGTGAAGGTGATCATCAGGCAGCCAACCCACATGCCCAAGGCAATGAAGTACGGCGCAAAACCAGTGCCGTAGTTGCTAACCGTGGTGATGCTCTCGCCCGTGCCGTTGTCGCCATTGGTCTTGATGGGCGCAGACATTATGTCTGCCTTGGCATCCCCGTTGCTGGAGCTGTCTGCCATCTCCTCTTGACCGTCTTTGAGACCGTCGTAGAGCTCTTGCGTGCCATCGACAGCATCGTCCATGCCATCGGCAAGCGACGAAGCACCATCAGCTGCCGTTGCGAGGTTGACCGTGATCTTCTTAGAGCCATCGGCGGCGGTATAGATGCCTTCTGAGAGCTTGGTTGCGCCGTTAGCGAGCGTCTCGCCGCCGTCGCTTAGCTGCTTAGAGCCGCTCACAGCGCTCTTGAGGCCCTTGGTAAGGCTCTTGGAGCCGCTTTCGAGCTTGCTTGCGCCGTCGGCCACGCTTTGCGCGCCGGATACCAAGCTAGGCGTTGAGCCAGAGCCCAAGTTGACGGCGACGTTGAGCTGATTGATAGCGCTCTTGAGCTGGGTGCTGATGGTGCTCGTGGCGTACTCGCTGGTGTTGTTCACGCCGGTGAGGTAGCCGGTGCACTTGCCCGCAGCGGTGTTGTAGGCAGCAGCAGAGGTCTGAAGCGTCGACAAAGAGTCGGTGACCTTGGTCATAGCCTCGTTGTAGCTTTGGAAAGCAACCAGGAACGCACCGGCGTTTTTAGCCAAGCCAGCTACATCGCTAATGTCTCCTTGAGAGACCTTGGCAACAGACTCCTGCAAGGCAGAAGCAGCTTTGCTCGCCTCGGCGCCAACGCTCTTGGCATCAGCAGCAGCGCTTTGAGCAGCTGCGCCATCGCTTTGATAGGTCACGGCTGCGCTTGCAAGCTCGCCAACGTAGGTGCACAGATCATCGCCGATTGCAGGAGCAACGGCTTGAACCTTCTTGCTATCACTTACGGCAGAAGCGAGGTCTTTGTTTTGAAGGTCTGCTGCAACCTTCTTGATAGCGCCTGCAAGCTCGGTCGAGCCTGTCTCGGAGCTGCTGTCGGCGCCGATAGCTGCAGCGAGCTGAGCCAAAGCGTCTCCAACCTGCTTGACGCCCGAGCTCACCGTACCTGCGCCGTCAGAAAGCGTTCCCAGGCTGTCGGTGATCGTCTGAGAACCGTCTTTGGCGCTCACGAGACCCTTATAAAGATCACTTGCGCCGTCAGAGAGTGTCTCGGAGCCGTCGGCCAACGTGTCAGATCCGCTTGCGGCGGTGTCAAGACCCTCTGTCAGGGTAGAAGAACCGTCATGCAGCTGATTGAGGCCGTCTTCAAGCTCTTCAGAACCGTCCTTGGCATCTTTGAGCCCGTCTTTGAGCTCTTTGGTGCCGTCAACTGCGTCGAGAAGATCGCTTGACGCATCAGACAAAGACACGAAGATGGTGTCGAAATACTCGTTGGAGATCTTCTCTTCAAGCTCCGCCTTGATCTTGGTCACCATAGAGGAGCCTACAGTCTGGGCGATAAGGTTGGTCGACGGGTTGAAATAGGCGTTGAGCTCGGCCTGCTGCGGATTATCGCTGCCTGCATCGGCGATGGTCTGCGAGAAGTTGGCAGGGATGATGAGCTCCATATAGTAAGTTGCATCGCGCAAGCCGTTGTCCGCCTCTTCTTGGCTGACAAACTTCCAGTTGTAGCCGGTAGCTTGGCCTTCCTGCCTGTCCTCGTTGTTCTCTACAAGCTCATCGCAAAGCTCCTGGCCGATGTTGCGTTGCTCGCCGTCGATCTCGGCGCCTTCGTCCAAGTTGACGACAGCGGCCGGTACGTTGACCAAGTTGCCATAGGGATCGAGAAACGCCAGCAAGAACAAGCCGGCATAAATCAGCGGGATGAGCGCAACAGCGCAGATAGTGAACATAAGCCATCCGCTTGCCCTGAAATTCTTGAATTCGAGCAAAGCGGAGCGCATTCCGACAAAAGGATTACTCATTGGTTGCCTCCTGCTCAACGCTACTTACACCGTCCGCCGAAAGCGGCCCGAGCTCAACGCAGTTGGCAGTGCCTGCGATCGGGCACAAAGCGCTGTTGCCGTGCTCGGCAAGCACAGCCTGGCGCTGGCGCTCGGCAGAATCGGACATAATGACGATGGCGTCCGCATAGCGGGCGATGTCATATTCACGCAAGGCGACAAAGACAGTCATGTCCTTTTGCTGAGCAAGGTCTTTGAGGTGCTTCATGATCCTGATGCTTTGATGTTGCGTCAGGCCGGCTTGGATACTGTCGACCATGAGGATC
>CAVAPV010000012.1:0-48781 GCA_963590525.1 Agathobacter rectalis | reverse complement strand
CTGCCAGGATGCCGCACAGCGCCGTAATGATAGTGACAACTTTGCCGCTTAAGCGAGCATGCGCCCAAACAGCAGCACAACCAAGGGCGCCAACAGCCAAAAAGCTGTGCGAGGAAGGGTACGAAGGCTCAAGCTGGCCATCTACAAGAACAGGGCGGTAGTTAAGCGCGAGTTTGTCAAAACCCACATACAAAACAAGCATCATGACATATGCGGCGGCCAATAGATAGATAGCCGTATCTACACCTTTAAAACTACGTGTTTTTGCGAGCTGTACGACACCTATGCAAAAGAAAACAAACATGGATGCGATCGAAAGATAGCCACCCAACTGCGATGCCGTATAAGCACCCCAGTTAACGCCCGTGAGCTGGTTAAACGGCTCGTTGATAAAGCCCATTCCAACCATGGATGAGTTTGCAGCGATAGGGCGAGGATCGATACAGTAAAGGCAAGCGGTAAGAACAAAGAACAAAACCAGCGTTACAACTGCCGGCACTACCGACTTTTCTGATGCTTGTGGCTGTCTTTGGATAAAATGCTTTCCCCTTTGCATCGACACTTTCATGAATACCCCTTACTTTGCTGCGTTTAATCTGCGGCTGCACATAATACCTAATCATTGTGCTGCTTATCTGAAGATACAAAAGCTTTAACAAGATTAAGAACCAAAAAATAGATGAAAGCGTTGCTTCATCAAGATGTACTGAACCCTATGGGATAACTACCCTATACACGCTACCCAAGGGAACATCTTGCTTGCGTGCGTTGTTCGATTTGCAAAGGCAAAGTCATCTACCAGATAGCAATATTAAGCTCGTTATCGGCGCTAACAGTATGGAGATAAGATTTTCGCAGTTGCGATGTCTGTAAAAACTGCCAGCATACTGCAGAGTCACGCACATGGGTTTTTGCAAACCCAAAACGTCCTATAACCCGGATTTGAGTCTGATTTTGGTCTGAATCTTGCATAGATTTGCCTTTTAAGCTTTTCCTGTCAGGACTTCTTGAGAGGAGAATGCCATGGGTACTTACCGGACCACTAACTCGTTTGTCGCATCAACGCTGCGATTGTTCTTCTTAGCGATTGCATGCATCGTGATATTCGCAGGATTTTGTGCGATACACACCACGCAGGCCTTTGCAGGCACTCAACTTAAGGTGGGGGAGTACGTTGCCTTAAGCGGGGTACCGGCCTCATCAGACTATGCGGATGGTCTTTTGAACCTTAGCGTGAAATCATCTGATAACTCGGTGGTCTCATGCTCTGTCACAAAACCAGAAGGATATACAGGCACAAGAGAGTACTTTGCTCATGCACGTGGTTTTGGAAGTGCCACCGTAAAAGCTTCTTGGAAGGTGGCAGAAAACGTCTACAACAAAAAGACCGGTAAAACCACGCAAAAGATCAAGCGTTACAAGAAGATATTTGAATATCACGTTGAGCAAGGCAACATCAAAGCACGGTACTGCGATCATATCTACGCAAAAAAGGCCTACAACATCTCTGCTCTCTTTAAGTCCTGCCGCAATGCAAACGACGTAACTTATCTACCAGGGCAAACAGACGGCATGTTTATTACTGGAGCCGGATACAGCGTGTCGTCAGATCAAAAGAAAGTGACCTTTGAAAAGGCAACGAGCAACGTGCTCGTTTACTACCAAATAGGCAGCACGACCTATCCGATCAAAATCGCTGCCGTTCACTCTAAGGATTCAGTTGTGAGCAAGGTTACGGCCTTTATCAAGAAAGCAGCCTACATACCTACTAGCTTCAAATTGAAATCGGTAGGGATGAGCGGCGGCAAAGTCATCATCAAGTTCTCGCTTGTAAACATGGCAGGCGTTACCAAAACCAGCAAGGTAAGCGCAGGTTTTGAGAAAGGCAGCTTCAAGTGGGAGCACGTGAGCTCTTAGAGAAGCGAGTAATCGCAACTCCTAAAACTCTCTAAAACATGCCGCCAGGCATTTGCAAGACAAATGCCTGGCGGCAACGAACCTTGAAAAAATACGGACAGGTAGCCGCAAAACTCTTTTAGTTAAAAAACCTTTCTCATACCAAGCACCTTCTAATAGCCAAAAAGGTCCTGGCGCGATATTCGAGTAAAAGCTAGAGCTTAGAGAGCATGTTGCAAGTCAGCTCAGCGCAATGTCGTGCGGCTTTTTTCTCAAAAAGAGGGTAATCGATATGATCGGTTCCATCGGCTTTGTCTGAAATGGCGCGCAAGATGACAAACGGCGTATCAGCCATTGCACAAACCTGCGCTATCGCAGCACCTTCCATCTCGCAACAAGATGCTTCAAACAGTTCCGCGATGCGCTTCTTATCTGTCTCGTTTCTAACAAAGTAATCACCAGAGGCAACACGACCCCTATGGGTTGCATATCCCAAAGAGGCAGCAGAGGACAATGCAATATCAGCCAAATTGGAATCGCATGCAAAAGCGACGTTCTCAAGACCGGGAGTCTGCCCTGGTTTGTAACCCAGGTTGCATACATCCATCACATGGTTGACAGCGTCTGTGGCTACTACGATATCGCCAATATCGATACGCGGGTCAAGCGAACCTGCCACACCGGTGTTGATAACAGCCTCGACATCAAAGACGGATGTCAATGAGGTTGTAGCTACAGCGGCGTTTACCATGCCCACACCGCATTGCACGAGAAACACTTCATGGTCTACTAGATATCCATGCGCAAACTGCAATGACCCGCTTGAGACATACTCCAAGGCACCGGATTGCGTCATGCGCTCCTTAAGAAGCTCGATCTCTACATCCATGGCACCGATTATTCCTACAGCCATTGCGTCTCCGTTTCTATAAACCATCTAGAACTTGCTTACGCTTAAACGCTAGTCAAGCAAAGCAGGGTATGAAGTGTTGCCCTCATCGAGGTTTTGCAGCGTATTGCTTACATATCGGCGAGCCCACCACTTGGCTTGCGCAAGATCCGAGTCATGGTAGTTGCCGCACTCCTCGGGCTTTGCTCCGGGAATCTCCCTCTCAAAATCGCGGGCAAAGACAAAGAGTCGCATGACGAGATCTGCAATGTCTTGAGGTTGGTAATCGCCAAACAAAACAAGATAGAAACCCGTACGACATCCCATAGGGCCAAAGTAGATGACCTTGTCAGACCATTGGGAGTCGTTGCGCAGGAAAGTTGCACCCAGGTGCTCTATCGCATGGACCGCAGCCGTGTCCATGACAGGCTCGCGGTTAGGCGCAGTCATTCGAAGGTCAAAAGTCGTGGTCACGCAACCAGTTGCAACATCGCTGTCGCTTCTAGACACGTAGACACCGGGAAGAAGTTGATTGTGATCAACCGAAAAACTTGCGATTCTCTCCATAATGCGTCTCCTTGGGATTGGCGAATCAGATTTTGACAGTTTACGACACGTGATCAGATGAACGAGAGTCCAGCGCCTGATCAAGGGATAAAAGCACTCTGTTCTTGATGTTGAGGTTGCTTGCGCTTAGGTCCAAATCAATAACGCTAAAACTCATATCCCCAAATCTCTCTTTTAACTCGTCAAGGGCGCCGCGCATGTGCACATGTCCTTTAAGACACATGAAGCTCTGCAAAAGAAGCACGTGCCTTATACCCTTTGCTTGCAGGCTTTCAATCTGAGGGATGTAATGGGCTACATCGCTGTACCAGCTATAGAGGTCTCCAAAAACAGGTTGCACCCCAGCCTCGCAAACGAACCTGACAACGCCTTGATTGGCTACCTCGTCAAACAAGATCAAAGGATTACCGCATATGCCGATTCTTCTTGAGCGTTGTTGTCCATTTGCATCCCCGAAAACCGTGGGGGCAAAGTGCGGTTCCTTTTCTGGCCAATTGCTCACCCATTCAACGAGGCAGTCGCTTCCGGATAGGGTAATAAAATGCTGAACCGACTCTAAGACACAGCCTTCGCATGGCAAAGGAATTTCAATTCTTGCTTTTGGGTTGGCAGTTGCAACGCGTATGCCGTAAGCGGCAAGCAAGGAAACAGTGGAACACACATCGCTTGGAAGATACCGCAAAGCATACTTAACGTCGGCATCGCTTAAACCCAAAAAGGGGACGACTTCTTGATTTGCGCTGGGCAGAGGAGCAAGCTCGATTGAAAGCCGCGGTAACGGGTGACGCAGTCCGACGGCAGAGGCGTCGGACTGCTCGCTAACATCCGATTTGATCTCTTGCTGCATGAGAGCACCATCTAGCTCGGCTGCACGCCTGTTTTTAATCGCATCGGCCAAAGCTCGGACTCTGATGCGTACGTGACGTTCATCGCTTTTGGTGTCGATCTTAAACAAGGTGAAGGGACGGTTGTTCTTCTCGAGCATGCGGCGCGCGTCAACATGGCTAATCGCATCCATGCCGCAACCAAAGCTCTGCAAGAAGACGGTATCGAGCTGTGGATCCAAAACAGACATAGCGGCAAAGCCCAGAACGCGCTTTGCCGGGGTCCAGGTTCGATTCCTGTCAACGGTATGATCCAAAAACGGAGCCCTTGCCTTTCTTGCTATCTTGCTTACACCCAAAGGTGCAAGCACGGTAAACCCCTCGGATTGAAAAACGCGGTCTATGCCGCCCAAAAGCTCCGCATCGATATGATAAGAACGACCGGACAACACGATGCCGTGCCTGTTTGGATGGCGATGAACCCAGTCAAGGGCCTTTGACGCCGCATCCTCCATTTGCTCTACAAAACTACGGTAGGCCTGTTGCCCCGCGCGCACTGCGTCTTCCAGCTCCTTGGTTTCAAGCGTGTCATTTAACGGCAGAATATCCTCAAGGCACGACCTCAACGATTCTGCGTGCAAAAGACGCCTGTCCATTGCTCTAGGAGAGTAATTGCCGAGTTTTGGAACAAGCACGGGGATATCGATAACGCCAGACATAGCGCGAGGCAGCACCTCTTGGTATTCGCGCGTAACAGCGCACATGCCTGCTTCATCGCTACTGGGACACCAGGCACACGTCGCACCAGCTGCCGCAACCTGAAGCAACCGCTTATGCGCAAGCTGTGCCGGCAGACAGACGGTGTCGCTTACCAGCGACTGCGCAACGTCTGCCCTTGAGATGCGCTCTGTGCAGTCTTGGGGCACGACGATGCTGAATCCGAGATCAGACAAGCAAGCATGCCAAAAGGGGAGGGATTCGTAATCGTTGAGAGCACTGACAATGCCGATCTTTACCTGAGCGCGCTTGCCCCTACCGGTAACTCCCCGATATGCCGATAAAAGCTGTTGCTGCAAGGCAGCGGTATTTGGAACTGTTTCTGTTGAATCACTAACGTCAAACAAAGATGTTCCAGCTAAAGACTGACGTTGTGCGTAGGCATCTCTGGCAAGCAGCGCACATCCGATTGCCCCCATAAGGCAAGACGTGGTAGGACGCATCACTCGCTTTCCCAGTTGCATTTGGAAAGCAGACAGAACGGCATCACTCTCAAAAGCACCGCCTTGCACTACAACCACATCGCCAACCGTCTGCATGCGCTTGGGACCCAGCAGTCTGACCAGGGCATTTTGGGCAATGGCATGAGCTGCACCTGCGGCGATATCCTCAGCGCCAGCCCCGCGTTCTTGTGCTTGACGTATGCGCGAACGCATGAAGACAGTACAACGCGTCCCTAAATCGACAGGCGCTTTGGAGGTGAAAGCTAGTTTGTCAAAATCTTCCAAGCTAACGTTGAGTGCAGCAGCGGCGCTGCTCACAAAGGCTCCGCAGCCGCTTGAGCAAGACTCGTTGACGGCGACATCCTTCAGCTGGCCGTCTTGAACCCACATGGCTTTCATGTCCTGTCCGCCAATATCCAATACGAAGCTCGCATCAGGACATAGCTCGACAGCAGAGCGCAAGTGAGCGGCCGTCTCTGCCATAACGTCAAAATCACGGCAAAACACAGAGACCTGAGATTCTCCATAGCCACACGAAGCGACGTGCGCAACATCGCTGCAGACGGTTTTTCCAAATGAAGAAAGTCTGTCTTCAAACTCATCCCAAAAATTCTTGGCACAAAGAGAAGGATGCGATGGGGAAAGCTCGTATTTTGCGAAAACGAGTCTGCCCAGCGAATCTAACACAGCAAACTTAGCGGAACTCGAACCGAGGTCGAAACCAACAAAGAGCGGATATTGCGCCTCTTTGAAAGAAGTCTCTCTCATATGACAATCCGCATCCGCATCGATGGCTGCGAGCTTTGGAAGAGTGCGCATGGGTTTATCGCCAACCCTATCAACGCTCAAGACGTCTTTGGTAACCTGTCCCAAAGTCGTGACTTTGCAAGAAGCAGATGCGGCGGCTGCACCATAAGCGCAGACAAGCTCTGCTTGAGATGGAACAAGCTCGCAGTCCTTGTCAAGGCGCAGTGCCTGCGCAAAAGCGTTCACGAGATTGGGCAGGTGCTTAAAAGGTCCGCCCAAAAACAGCACGCGCCCTTCAAGCTTTCTGCCGGTACAAAGCGTTGCCAGCGTTTGATCGACGACAGAAGCATAGACGCTTGCCGCTATATCCTCCTGCTTTGCATCAGAGTTGATAAGCGGCTTGATGTCTCGAAGGGCAAATACTGCACAGCGCGATGCAATAGGATAGAGCGCTTCGCCTTTGCCTGCGAGCCCATCGAGCACAGCCATGTCAACACCCAGCAAAGCTGCCGCATCCTCTAGAAAAGAACCGGTACCACCTGCGCAACTCGTATTCATGCGTTGGCAAGGGGCTGCACCAAAGTAAACGGCCTTTGAATCCTCGCCGCCCATCTCCAAAGCAGCATCGGCATCTAATCGCAAATGCGCGGCTCCAAGCCTGAGTGCACGCACCTCTTGCACATAATCAAGCCGAGCCCGCTTGGACAAGCCCATAGATCCAGATCCGGTAAATGTCAGCCTGCAAGGCGCGCTTGCCCCAAACTCATCCTCAAGCTCTTTGAGCAGGCTCTCAAGCGATGCGGCGACATTGGAATCATGAGGTCTATATGCAGCAAACAGGTTTTTGTTGCATATAGAAAGGCCGCCGTCTTGCTGCAGATCCCCTTGCAAAACGACGGCCTTGATAGTCTTGGAACCGATATCTATTCCGATATTGAGCATGCACACCTCGCTGGCAATCCTATATACCCGCAAGAGTATAAGGCACACCCAGAAACATCTGCAGCCGTAGCCCACCTCTAAGCTTATGAACTTTGCCTACACTCCCAAGAACAGCTCGTGGATAGCCAATGATTCATCAAGCTCTGGATGAAACGACAAGCCTATCTGGTTATCTTGTTGAACAGCGACAACGTTGCCGTTGACGCGCGCAAGCTCACGCGCTTTAAAACCGACGTTCGTAACAAAAGGCGCTCGGATAAAGGTCATGGGAATCTGACCCAGTCCAGCAAAATCAGCCGTTGCCTTAAAGCTGCCAAGCTGCCTGCCATAGGCGTTTCGTCGTACCGTGACGTCCAAGGTGGCAAACCAAGTCGAGTTGTGTTGCTCGTCCACAACGCTACCGTCTCCATTGCAGGAATCGATACGATTTGCAAGCAAGATCAAACCAGCGCAAGTCCCCAAAACGGGCATGCCTTTTGCAATCTTGTCTCGCAAAGGGTCAAGCATGCCCAAATCACGCATGATACGTCCCTGCGCCGTGCTCTCGCCACCAGGAAGTACCAGCTTGTCAAAAGGCAAGTCAAGATCGCTTGCTTGGCGCAGTTCTATTACCTCTGCACCCAAACGCGCAACCACGTCTGCATGCTGTGCAAAAGCGCCCTGAACAGCAACTATGCCAACACGTGGCTTTACCATTAGCGACCACGCTCTTCCATGATGATCTGAATCTCATCGGCGTTGATGCCCACCATGGCCTCGCCAAGATCTTCCGAGAGCTCGGCGATGAGCTTGGCATCGGTGTAGTTTGCAACAGCTTTGACGATCGCCTCGGCACGTTTTTGAGGATTACCGCTTTTGAAAATGCCGCTACCTACAAAGACGCCTTGCGCACCCAGCTGCATCATAAGAGCCGCATCTGCTGGTGTTGCGACGCCACCGGCAGCAAAATTGACCACTGGCAGGCGTCCGTTGTCATGAACCTGCTCAAGCAAAGACACACTGACACCCAGACGCTTTGCCTCTTCGAAAAGCTCGTCTTTGCGCATAGACACAACCTTGGCAATCTGCTGGTTAATAAGGCGCATATGGCGCACTGCCTGAACAACATCGCCGGTACCCGGCTCTCCTTTGGTGCGAATCATCGTCGCACCCTCGGAGATTCGCCTAAGCGCCTCACCCAAATCTCTTGCTCCGCAAACAAACGGCACTTCAAAAGCGCTTTTATCGATATGAAACGTATCGTCAGCAGGGGTAAGTACCTCGGACTCGTCGATATAGTCAATCTCTATAGCCTGTAAGATCTGAGCCTCGACAAAATGGCCGATGCGCACTTTTGCCATAACGGGAATAGAAACTGCCTCTTGGATACCCTTGATCATCTTGGGATCGCTCATGCGTGACACGCCACCGGCAGCACGGATATCGGCTGGGATGCGCTCAAGAGCCATGACGGCGCACGCACCGGCTGATTCTGCTATTCGTGCCTGCTCGGGGGTGGTTACGTCCATGATCACACCGCCCACGAGCATCTGGGCGAGCTGGCGGTTAAGAGTTACACGATCGTTGGAAGCAGTCATCAATTACTCCTTTATTTCCTATCTACCTAGCGGGTATCAGGAGTTTAAAAGGTAGATGACCCTACGAAAATATCCAAAACAGATATAAAATACATGACCATATCAAGACCACTCTATAATCAGATATGTTCAATTTCCGCTCTTTGTCAGGCATGAAAAACCAAACTGCACCAAGATGCCCGGATGCAAGCAGCGTCAATCAGACAAACGCCATCAACATGCAGCTAATATCGGATTCTGATGAAAGAGTGCAAAGTCTTTGCAAAGCCTGTATATAAAGCATGAATTGGAGTATCGTTTAGACCTAGGATAGACGCCTGCAAACAACAAGATGTTAGGAACTATCTCAATGTCAAACTACGGTGTCATCGATCTTGGCTCTAACACGGTCCGCCTTGTCGTCTTTGATGTTCAAGAAGACTGGGACGGGTCAAGGCCCGTTACAGGCAAAATCATAAGAAGCGTTATGAACGACAAAGTCATGGCCGGCCTTTCTGCATACATCAAAGACGGGGAGTTTTCTGGAGCAGGCATCGTCAAGGCAATCGATGTGCTCAAGGGCCATCTCAAACGCGCTCGATATTTTAATTGCAAGCGCATCGACATCTTTGCCACAGCAGTGCTCAGAAATTGCACCAACTCATCAACTGCTTTAGCAGTCATAGAAAGCACAATTGGTCGGCGCATCAACCTGTTGTCCGCCCAAGACGAAGCGCATTTGAGCTTTGTTGGTGCCAGCTGCGATAAACTCATAGACACCGGCGTGATGATCGACCTGGGGGGCGGCTCGTGCGAGCTCGTCAAAATCAAAGACGGAAAAGACGTGCACAACACGTCTATACCTCAAGGCTCCCTGTCGTCTTACGCCCAGTATGTGCGCTATGTGATTCCACAGCAGCCGGAAGCGCAGCTTATCGCCAGGTCTTTTTCCAAGCTGGCCGCACAGGTTGAGAATTTTGCAGATTTCAAGCATCCAAAGCTTTATGCCGTGGGAGGTAGCGCACGCGCCGCTGCAAAGCTCTATGCCGCAGCGCAAGATCTGGATCAACGTCCAAAGCTTCTTACTTTGGAGCATATAGATCATTTGCTAGGCATTTTGCAAAAAGACCCCGCACTCTTCTCTCATTTGGCAAGTCGTGCGGTACCAGAACGTCTTCATACGGTTGGTCCAGGCTGCGTCATCCTAAGCGAGCTTATGAGAATGCTTGGAGCCAGCACCATAGAGCTTTGCAAGAGGGGAGTAAGAGAGGGATATCTCATAGAGCGAATGCTATGTAGATAAGCAACACATAAACTCACAGACTGGCAAAACGCACAGCTGCGCAATGCATGGAATTAAGAATGCGGCCTATCAAAGCTGCTTTGATAAAGGGGATGAGCAATGACAAGCGACAAAACAAGCAAAAGCACGATAGAGAAACGAGAACCGGCGATTCCCTACATGCAAAACAGAGAGCTCTCTTGGCTCGATTTCAACTTGCGTGTATTGGACCAAGGTGCCGATGAATCGGTCCCGCTGCTCCAGCGCCTCAACTTTGTCTCAATCTTTTGGAGCAATCTGCAAGAGTTCTTCATGGTGCGTGTGGGCAGCTTGACAGACCTCTCATTGGTCAAAAAACCCATCATCGACTATAAATCCAAGATGACGCCCGCCGAGCAGCTCAAGGCCATCTACAAGCGCTGCCATGAGATATACCCTCTTTACGAGAACACCTTCGAGACCACGCGCAGGTTGCTTGAGAAACGAGGTGTCATACACCTGCGTCCGCAAGATCTAAGCGAGCAGCAAAAAACCTATCTACAAGACTACGCACAGGCCTCCATCCTGCCGTTTCTCTCACCGCAGATCATCAACTCGCGCCATCCCTTCCCGCATTTGGAAAACGGAGCACTCTACATAATCGTGCGCCTTGACGAGCATGCGCCAACAGACACCATCACCAGCCAAGACAAACAAAAGGGCAAGAAGGCCGATAAGAAAAATGCCGCTTTGCGCAACAAGGACGAGGCGCTCAATATGGGTGCCCAAGGCGCGATGCTGGGGCTTATCCCACTACCGCGTCAATGTAAACGCGTCATAAAGCTGCCCGGCAAAGGCACAAGCTACATCTTGCTTGAGCACGTCATAGAGATGCTTGCAAGCGAGGTGTTCTATATGTACAGCGTCAAGCACACCAACATCATCTGCGTCACACGCAATGCCGATATCGATGTGATCGAATCGACCGACGAGTACGATGACGACTACCGCGAGCACATGAAGCGTATCCTCAAGAAACGCTCGAGACTGGCACCAGTGCGCCTCGAATGCGAGCGCGAGCTGAGCAGCGCTTTGATGCCCATGCTGCTCAAACCTTTGGGACTCAAGAAATCTCAAGTCTTTGTAACGCAGGTGCCCTTGGATCTAAGCTACACGTGGGGTTTGGAATCCCTTGTGCCAAACGCCGAGAAAGAAGGATTGGTCTACCCGCCCTTCACGCCCCAGTGGCCCAGTTTCCTCGAGCGCAACGCCTCCATGATCGACACCGCATTGGCCAAAGACTTCATGTTGTCGTATCCGTACCAAAGCATGGATCCGTTTGTGGCCCTCCTCAAAGAAGCAGCGCATGACCCGCGCGTTGTATCCATCAAGATCACCTTGTACAGGCTTGCCAACCAGTCGCATCTAGCCGAGGCCCTGATCGACGCATCCGAGGCAGGAAAAGAAGTCACGGCCTTGTTTGAGTTGAGAGCGCGCTTTGACGAGAACAACAACATAGAATGGTCGCAAAGGTTCGAGCAGGCAGGTTGCAACGTCATCTACGGCTTCCACGACTTCAAGGTGCACAGCAAGATTTGCTGCATCACCTTGCAGACAAACGAGGGCTTGCGCCATATAACACAGCTTGGCACCGGCAACTACAACGAGAAGACAGCCAAGCTCTACACAGACCTCTCGGTTGTGACCTCGGACCCCTTGGTGGGTCGCGATGCGGTGATGTTCTTTAGAAACATGGCGCTTGAGAACGCATCGGATGACTACAACATCCTTTGGGTCGCCCCATTGCAGGTAAAGCAGAACATCATCAAGGGCATAGACGAGCAGATCGCGCTCGCACACGCTGGAAAACCATGCGGTTTGTTCTTCAAGACCAACTCTGTAACGGACAAAGACATCATCAACAAAATCGCCGAGGCATCCCAGGCGGGCGTTAAGACGATCATGCTCGTCAGAGGCATATCCTGTCTTCTGCCAGGCGTACCTGGTTATACCGACAACGTAAGGATCGTCTCTATCGTTGGCCGTCTGCTAGAGCATAGCCGCATCTACGGCTTTGGCCCGCATGACGATATGAAGCTCTTCTTGGCAAGTGCCGATCTCATGACGCGTAACATGAGCAAGCGCGTAGAGATAGCCTGGCCCGTTCTCAGCGAGCATCTGCGCGATCAGGTCATGGATTACATAGACACCTGCCTGCGTGACACAGCCAAGCTCCGAGAGCTCAAAGCCGATGGCACCTACACGCCGTTGGGAGCTTTAGGCACAGAGCGCTTTGACTCGCAGGAGTATCTGATGGAGCAAGCACGCATCAAGACCCGCGCTGCAGACCATGTCAGAGAATCCGCGCGAGCCAACAAGGTTGCCATCCCTGCGGCAAACGTGCCCGATGTCAAGCAAGACAAATCAAATATGCCGCCAAAACAAAAGGCGCAAGTTATCGAGGTTAAGCCCGTTGTAATAGAACGGCCCCAAAAGAAGAAAGAAGACGGAATAGTCGTGCGCCTGCTCAGCCGCGCGCTAGAGATCGCAAAGTCAAAGAGCAGGTAAGCATCCGTCCCTTCATGGCTTGCTAGGAGCGCGTACGCTGCAAGCTTACCAGATCGCAAATTTGCCCCAGCAAAGTCCCTCAGACCGACAGGCTCGAGGGACTTTTTCATTAGGTTATGTCGACTATAGATAATTCATTACACGAACTACTAGTCGTGAGCGGCTTTCATTGTTACGAGAGCGGACTATCCAAGTTTGAAGATAATCCACTCCAAAAAAATCCAAGCATCGCCGTCGGGATTTATGCGTCGTCAATCCTATCTTGGCTGGCGAAGAAAAGCGGGAGGCAACACAGGCCCATCCGAAGCGGCACGGACATCGGCTTGTGCGGCGACATGTACAACCACACCACAACAACAGGCGATAAAGCAGCGCAGATGGCTTGTTGCGTTTGATGCCAGCAAACGCAACATCTAAACGCGCAGAGCCGACAGCCTTGGCTGGTTTTAGATACCTCACCAACCAAGGCTGTCGCACATATGACGTTTTGCCAGCGTCTTTGAGATACCAAGACAAAAGCGCTTACCATAACCGCGTTAAAACGCTTACGACAAGGAGCCATAACCAATGAACATCAAGCTGATCGGCGCCGCATGCAACTCATATGAGAACCTGCCCCAAAACGACAAGCTGCGCCTCCTCTTTTTCAAGCAGATCTGGGAGGCGCAAGCCCAGTCAATCGAGGCATACGATGAAGGCTACCAGGTTCCCGGCAGCGATGTGCTTAAAGAGTGCATCGCCAGCTCAAAACCCGTATTCGAGGTGCATCCCGTCTGCATAAACCCAGACAACCTGGCAGATGATGCCCAAAAGATCGCTCAGATCATGAGCGAGCAGGCAACACTCAAAGACAGTGCCAAAAAACTCCTCAACTCCCTCGATTGGAAAGAAGAACTGGCATCTTTGGACATGGGTCTGGCAGGAAGCAAGCCCGAGGCGTTTGTCGTAGCCTTTGCACAGGCGCTCGTAGACAAAGGCGAAAACGCGCTTGACAGCGCAATAGCCATGGACATCTTGTCCCTTGCTCTTAGATGCCAGTTGGACAAGCCAGCTGCAAAGGTAAGCAAAGCCCTAAAAGAGCTGCGTGTCTTTGAGGATCCCAAACCGATGCACTGCCCCTGCTGCGGCAGCGAACCGTCTATCTCCCATGTAGGAGCAAAGACCTCGAGCCAAGGACGCGGGCGTGCGCTCGTGTGCTCTCAGTGCGGTGCGGATTGGGAGTTCGACCGCATCAAATGCGCACACTGCGGCGAGCAAAACCCCAACAAGCTCCATTACTACAACGTAGAGGGTGACGATGCGCATCGCATCGCTACTTGCGATACCTGCAAGGGCTACATGAGGACGCTTTTCTCGCAAGAAGGCGATTTGAGGCCTGTTGCCTATGAAGTCGAAGACGTTGTGATGGCAAACTTGGATGCCATCGCAGCCGACGAGCGCTTTGAGGAAGCCACCGCACAGGCAAGCATCGCCGCAAACGATGCGATAAACGCAGAGGACAAAAAAGAAGGCGCAGAAGCCTAATCCAAACTCAGGCTGAGCGTTCTGCCGCATGCGGCAGCCAATGTCTCCATCGTGGCAAGGGTAGGATTACCCTTGCCCGCTTCTATGCGGCTTATAACCGCCTGCTGGACACCGCTTGCCTCGGCAAGTTCAGACTGAGTGAGGTCTGCAGCGCGGCGAGCGCGCGAAAGCAGCGTCCCAAACGCAAGGGGAGTATCGAGTTTGTGCTCGAGATTGCAGTTTGCATAATCTTGAGCATCAACCTCAACCACCAAGAAGTCGTCTTGCGAGCTACGCCCCTGGCTTTTGGCCAAAAGCGCCGGAGCATAACGCTCATCTAACCTGCAAGCAGCCAAGACCTCTTCCAGATTGTCACGCTGTTTGGGCACAATGCGGCTAGCAACCCAGCGCCATGCCCAATAGCCATCAACCCGCCTCAAGCCCCGCTGCATCAAAAGAGCCAACATCAACGGAAGCTGATCTGCAGAAGCATCATCTGCAATCTCGATAAAACAACTGTCGTTTGCAGGCTCGATGAGCACCCAGGCGCAGGCTTTGCGACTCGTGACAAGCGGGTTAAATACGGCAAAGGCTCTCATAATGCCCCCATCTTGTTTTGACGATATGCCAACTTGCCTGCAAGAAACGACTGGAGACCACCTCTTCCAAACCAACAAATAGCTGTTTTTCCAAATGAGCAGGCATGGCGATAAAACCAAGACGCTCTATGGCAAAGCCAAGGTTTTCTTCCAAAGACGCCGATCCCAGATAGTTGCTTGTCCCCAGATCTGCAAGCGCATCGCGGCGCCACATGTCATGAACAAAGGCGTTTGCAAAGCTAAACCCACGGGGTTGTATAGGAGAAAGGCGCAACGCTTGGTTGGCATCTGACAGCACCTCAAAGCACGTCTCATCACGGTTTCTGACAGCGCATAGGTAATCGATGAGAAAACACCAGGCAATTTGCATGTCCCAACCCTCGTCAACGCACATTCCAAGAGGCGATGTGTTGCCGTTGCTAACGAGTTCCCAGTAATAGGGGAGTGCTATAGCGCGTTCTCCGTTTTGCCGGTAGCTCTTGGATTTGACTACCCAAACAGGGTCGGTGCCTGGATTTAAACATGCGTAGACGAGCTTGAAAGGAACATGCTCGATGCCAAGCGCATCCATCAGACGCGCTTGGAGCAATTGAGCAAAAATACCTTGGTCTCCAGCTGCACTGCCCCTTGCAGGGGCCTTCTTGTAAAAAACCGCTAAAGAGCCACGGCCCTCGCGCGCTTTGGCACAAGAACCCAAAAGCCCACTTGGTACCTGCAGCTCATCAAAGCTCAGATAGCTCAAATCCTGTGTTTTCTTGACGATATCCGCCCTGCTCAACGGCAATCCACCTCGTAAATGCTCTATGTCTTTTAAGTCATATCATATAGCAAAACGCCATCAAGCAATCACTGCGCTGCAGGTAAACTACATACTTGTCCTATTTGATACGCAAACAAGCGCACTCAACAAAAAAGAAAGGAACGCACATGTCTCGCAAGATCCAGATCTTCGACACCACGTTGCGCGACGGCGAGCAAAGCCCCGGCGCGTCCATGAACACCCAAGAGAAGCTCACGGTCACCCGTCAGCTGCTCAGGCTAGGTGTCGATGTTATCGAGGCAGGCTTTCCCATCAGCTCTCCGGGCGATTTCAAATCCGTCGAGCAGATCGCCGAGGTTGTGGGCGACAAGGCCGTTGTCTGCGGCTTGACTCGCGCAGTAGAAAAGGACATCGACGTCTGCGCAGACGCCCTCAAAAACTGCCCTCGTCCTCGTATCCACACCGGCATCGGCGTAAGCCCCGAGCATCTCAAGTACAAGTTTCGCGGCATGAGCCTGGATGAGGCGATCGATCGCGGTGTTCATGCCGTCAAGCATGCCCGCAAATACGTCGAAGACGTCGAGTTCTACGCAGAAGACGCAGGTCGTGCATCTTTTGAGGATTTGGCTAAGATGATCGAGGCTGTCATCGCCGCTGGCGCAACCGTCGTCAACATCCCCGACACCACCGGTTTCAACATGCCCTGGCACTTTGGCGAGCGCATCAAGTACCTGTGCGACCACGTCAAGGGCATCGAGAACGCCACTATCTCTGTTCACTGCCACAACGATTTGGGCTGTGCTACCGCGCTGGCACTCGAAGGTGTACGCAACGGCGCAACGCAGGTCGAGTGCACCATCAACGGCCTGGGCGAGCGCGCTGGAAACACGGCGATGGAAGAAATCGTCATGGCCATCAAGATGCATGAGGAAGAGCTTGGCTGCCACACGGATATCAACCCGTCAGAGTTCTTGCAGGCAAGCCGCTTGGTGAGCTCGATCACCGGCCTGCCCGTGCAGGCAAACAAGGCCATCGTCGGCGCCAACGCATTTGCGCACAGCTCCGGCATCCACCAAGACGGCGTCATCAAAGAGCGCTCCACCTACGAGATCATCGATCCGGCCTTGGTAGGTGCCGCCGGCTCCAGCATCGTGCTCACAGCACGCAGCGGGCATGCCGCCTTGCGCCATCGCCTAGAGCAGTTGGGCTACGAGATCGAAGACGGAGAGGCGTTTGAGAAAATCCACAAGGCTTTCTTGGATCTGGCCGACCGCAAAAAGGAGGTCATGGACGAGGACCTGCACTCTTTGATGGGCGAGCACGAGCGTGAATCCGATGCACTCTACCGCCTCAAGTCCACACAGATCAGCTGCGGCCAGCCGCTTACACCCACGGCAACCGTCACCTTGCTCGACCCTTACGGCAACGAGCGCACTGCCTGCGACTTTGGCACTGGACCCATCGATGCGCTGTGCAAGGCAATCGACAAGATCATCCAGGCAGACTGCGACCTCACCGAGTTCTCCGTCCAATCCGTCACTCGTGGCATCGACGCCTTGGGCGAGGTCACCATGCGCATCACCGCTAAAGACGGACAGGTCTTCTCTGGTCGCGGAAGCGAGTGCGACATCACGGTCTCGAGCGCCAAAGCCTACGTCAACGCCCTCAACCGCATGCTGCAAAAGCAAGCATAAATACGCCACAAGCTGCCGCTCGGCTTTGAGAACTTGAGGCTGGGCGGCGCTTTGCCGTCAAGTGATGGCAAAGCTTCTGTATTGCCTGATAACTATCCAAAAGGAGGTGCCCTATGGCACGCCCTATGAACATCGCCGAAAAGATTCTTGCCGCGCACGCCGGCTTGGATGAGGTTGTTCCCGGCCAGCTCATCGAATGCGACCTTGACCTCGTGCTCTCCAACGACGTCACCGCACCTATCGCCATCGACGAATGCAAAAAGATCACCGATCGCGTTTGGGACGTGAACAAGGTCGTCATGGTCCCAGATCACTACACTCCCAACAAAGACATCAAGTCTGCAGAGCTCTCTAACCGCGTGCGCAAGTTTGTTCGCGAGCAGGGCATCACGCACTACTGGGAAGTCGGCCGCGTGGGCGTCGAGCACGCATTGCTGCCCGAGCAAGGCGTTTGCGTACCTGGAGACCTCATCATCGGCGCAGACTCCCATACCTGCACCTACGGTGCCCTGGGCTGCTTTTCTACTGGCGTTGGTTCCACCGATGCGGGCGTGGGCTTGGCAACGGGCCGCGCATGGTTCAAGGTGCCCGAATCCATCAAGTTCGTCATCGACGGCAAGCTCAACGAGGGTGTAACCGGCAAGGACATCATCCTCTACATCATCGGCAAGATCGGTGTTGACGGCGCTCTCTACAAGGCCATGGAATTCACCGGCTCTGCTATCCGCGAGCTGTCTATGGAAGGCCGCCTGACCATCTCCAACATGGCCATCGAAGCCGGCGGCAAGGCAGGCATCATCGAAGTTGACGACGTCACGCGCGCTTATGTCAAAGACCGCGCCGAGCGCGAGTGGGTCGAGTACCACTCCGATCCAGACGCCTCTTACGCGCAGGTCATCAACATCGATGCCGCAGACATCCAGCCCACCGTTGCGCTGCCGAGCCTGCCCTCTAACACGAAGCCCGCATCCGAGTGCCGCGACATCGCGATCGACCAGGTAGTCATCGGCTCTTGCACCAACGGTCGCATCGAGGACATGCGCCAAGCCGCAGCCGTACTCAAGGGCCGCAAAGTCCATCCCAACGTTCGCTGCATCATCATCCCCGCAACGCAAGAAGTCGTGCGCATGTGCAACGAGGAGGGCTTGTCCCAGATCTTCTTGGATGCCCAATGCGCCATAAGCGCACCCACCTGCGGCCCGTGCCTTGGCGGACACATGGGTTGCCTTGCAGCAGGCGAGCGCGCCATCGCAACCACCAACCGCAACTTTGTCGGCCGCATGGGAGACCCCACCAGCGAGGTTGTCCTTTCCAACCCCGCCGTTGCCGCCGCGTCTGCAGTTGCGGGCCATATCGCCTTGCCGCAAGACCTCGACTAAGTTAGGAGACACCACAGATGAAATTCGAGGGCAAAGCACACCGCTACGGCCGTGACATCGACACGGACGTTATCATCCCCGCACGTCATCTCACCACAACCGATCCCACAGAGCTTGCCAAGCATTGCCTGGAGGACCTGGATGCGCAGTTTGTCAACAAGGTTCAGCCCGGCGACATCCTGGTGGCCGAGGAGAACTTTGGCTGCGGCTCGTCGCGCGAGCATGCTCCCATCTCCATCAAAGCCTGCGGCGTGAGCTGCGTTATCGCCAAGAGCTTTGCGCGCATCTTCTACCGCAACTCCATCAACATCGGCCTGCCCATCATGGAATGCCCCGCCGCTGTAGACGGCATCAAAGCCGGAGACGAGGTTGCGGTGGATGCCAACACCGGCACCATCACCAACGTCACTACCGGAGAGACTTTTACCGCCCAGCCCTTCCCGCCCTTTATCCAAGAGATCATCGAGTGCGGTGGCCTCATCGAGCGCACCAAGAAGAAGATGCAGGAGGCAAAGTAAATGCAGAGCTACAAGATCTGCCTGCTTGCGGGCGACGGCATAGGACCAGAGATCATCGCGGAGGCCGTCAAGGTGCTCGACAAGCTGGGTGAAAAATACGACACCAAGTTCGAGTACAACGATGCGCTCATCGGTGGCGCCGCCATCGATGCCTGCGGTGACCCGCTGCCTGCGGCAACGCTTGAGGCTGCAAACGCCAGCGACGCCGTCATGCTGGCGGCAGTAGGTGGCCCCAAGTGGGACACGACAGATTCCACCAAGCCGCGCCCCGAGCAAGGTCTTTTGAGGATCCGCAAGGAGCTGGGCCTGTACACCAACCTGCGCCCCGTGCAGATCTTCACAGCTCTTGCAGGGGCCTCTACCCTCAAACCCGAGATCATCGAAGACGTCGACATCGCCATCGTACGCGAGCTTACGGGCGGCCTGTACTTTGGCGAGCGTCACCGCTACTTTGACGAGCCGGGCGCAGGATCCAACGGCAAACCAGGTCAACGCGCCGTAGACACCTTGGAGTACTCCGAATACGAGGTCGAGCGTATCGCTCGTCAAGCCTTCGAGGCTGCTCGCACGCGCAGAAGCCGCGTGCACTCTATCGACAAGGCCAACGTATTGGATACCTCGCGCATGTGGCGTGAGGTCGTACACCGCGTCCACGATGAAGAATACCCCGATGTCGAGCTCTTTGACATGCTCGTCGACAACGCCGCTATGCAGCTCGTCAACAACCCGCGCCAATTTGACGTCGTGGTGACCGAGAACATGTTTGGCGACATCCTCTCTGACGAGGCAGCGCAGATCACCGGCTCTTTGGGCATGCTGGCAAGCGCTTCTTTGGGCGATGGCGTGTCGCTCTTCGAGCCGAGCCACGGGTCTGCACCAGACATCGCAGGCCAAGGAATCGCAAACCCTCTGGCGCAGATCCTATCTGCCGGCATGATGCTGCAGTACGCCTTTGGCATGACTCAAGCTGCCGCAGATATCACCTGCGCCATCACCGCGGTGCTCGACGAGGGTTGGCGCACCGGCGACATCAAGGATGAGACCACGCCGGCAGACAAGATCGTCGGCTGTTCCAAGATGGGCGACTTGGTCGCCGCGCATCTGTAAGCGCAAAGCAAGGCGCAGGCCTGATAAAGCGTCTCAACCAACAGGCGGGTATGCATAGCGCGTATCCGCCTGTTTTGCTGTTGCGACTTGAGCAGCAGTCAATAGGTCCAACTCAGCTCGCATCACCCCAAACACAAGAAAAGGGGTATGGGCAATACATGCCCATACCCTTCAGCTTTGCATCGGTGCCCCTACAGACAAACCTATCGTGAATAATCGCTGTTACCTGATGTTGGTGTAGCCCATCAGATACGTATCGACCTTGCGAGCAGCCTCACGCGCGTCGGCCATTGCCTTGACCACCAGCGTCGAGGCATCAAGATGAGCATCGCCGGCCAAGAACAAGCCGTCTTGCTCGGCAAGATCGCAACCTTCCAAAACATAAGCCTCGCGACCGCTAAAGCCAGAGGCGATTACAAGCATATCGGCCGCAATCGTCACTTGCCCGTCGTCGGTGTTCAAAACAAGCTCGGACAGCGCACCAGACTCATCTGCCTTGACGGCAGCCACCTTAGTGGAGAAACGGCGGATGTCATCGGCAAAAACCGCTCGTGCCTCCTCGTGAGCGTAATCGGTCATAGGTGCGTAGTCACCTGCAGGCCTGCGAATCAGCTGGACAACAGCTGCGGCACCCTGCCTTATCGCCGTGGCGATGCAGTCGTTGGCAGAGTCGCCGGCACCGACGATGGCGATAGTCTTGTCATGCGCGTCGAAGACCTCGTCTAAATCAGCCTCACCAAGTTGGCTTGCCGCAACGGCACCCAAGTAGTCAAGCGCAAAGCAAACGCCCTTTGCGTTGCCTTCAAAAGCAACCTTGCGCGGCTCGAGCGCGCCTGTCGCAATGACAACCGCATCGTATGCTTGGCAAAGCTCGTCTACGCTCAAGTCGACACCGACGTTGACACCGCACTCGAACTGAACCCCCTCGGCCTCCATAAGGACCACACGGCGTGCGACGACCTCTTTGGGGAGCTTCATGTTGGGAATGCCGTAGACAAGCAAGCCACCGGGCGTGTTGTTCTTCTCGTAGACCGTGACAGCATGGCCGCGCTGGTTGAGCAAAAGCGCAGCCGTAAGACCGGCAGGCCCGCTACCCACAACGGCAACGCGCATGCCGCTGCGACGATGGGGTGGCTTGGGATCCATGAGCCCGGCTTCGAAGGCAGCATCGATGATGTAACGCTCGTTGTCATTGACGCAAACAGCTCCGCCAACCTTGCCGCAGGCACAGGCCTTCTCGCAAAGCGCGGGACAAACATAGCCCGTGAACTCGGGCAAGACATTGGTTGCAAGCAGGCGTTTAAGCGCCTCTGCCAAGTTGCCGCCGCAAAGCTGGTCGTTGAACTCCGGGATCAGGTTATGCAGGGGGCATCCGAGCGTACGGCCTTGCACGTTGATTCCAGCCTGGCAAAACGGAACACCGCAGTTCATGCAGCGCGAAGCCTGCTTGATCCTGTCTGCAACAGGAAGGCAGCCATGAAAGTAATCGTAGCCGGCAATGCGATCGGCAGGGTTTTCGAGCGCATCGGCGCAGCGCTCGTAATCCAAAAAGCCCCTGGGGTTACCCATTGCTATTCGCCCCTCTCTAAAAACGCCTTGGTGGCCGCAGCCTCTGGGTCCATACCCTGGCGGATGTTGTCGTTGATCAAAGTAGTCATCTTGCGGTAGGCATGTGGGATGACCTTCTTGAAGTCCTTGACGCGCTCGTCAAAGCTGTCGAGCATCTGCTGTGCCAATGCAGAACCCGTAAGTTGAGCATGCTCGGCGATCATCGACTTCAAAAGCTCGATATCCTCGGTTGCAGCAAGCTCCTCGATGGAGACAAGCTCCTTGTTGGTGCGCAGGTAGAGGTCGTGTGCCGCGTCAAAGACGTAGGCGACGCCACCGCTCATGCCAGCGGCAAAGTTCCTGCCGGTTGTACCCAAGATAGCCACAACACCGCCGGTCATATACTCGCAGCCATGGTCGCCGACGCCTTCTACAACCGCCATGGCACCGGAGTTGCGCACGCAGAAGCGCTCGCCGGCGCGGCCGCAGATAAAGGCCTTGCCGCTTGTAGCTCCGTAAAGGGCCACGTTGCCGATGATGACGTTGTCTTGGGAGACCAGCTTGCTTTGGCGGTTGGGGTAAGCCACGAGTTTGCCGCCAGACAAACCCTTGCCAAAGTAGTCGTTGCTGTCGCCTTCGAGCTCCAAGGTGAGACCCTTGGGAATAAAAGCACCAAAGGATTGGCCGGCTCCGCCAGTGAGCTTAAAGTGGAAGCTGTCATCGGCAAGCTCGTCTTTGAAGCGTCGCGTGAGCTCGGCACCAAAAAGCGTGCCGCAGGCTCTATCGGTGCTTGAGATCTCAAACTCATAGCAGGACTTGCGCTTGCCCTTCTTGTCCAAGATGGGCAGCAGGCACTTGGCGTCAAGCGTTGTATCGAGCTTGAAATCGTATGTATCGGCTGGATTGTAGAGAACGTTTTCATCACCGCAGGTGGCAAGGATGCGGCTGATGTCAACCGACGACGTATTGCCGCAGTCTTCCTTGGCATCCCTGACCAAAAGATCGCTTCGGCCGACAAGCTCGTCTACGCTGCGCAGACCCAAAGAAGCCAAGATCTCGCGGAGCTCCTGCGCGATGAAGAGCATGAAGTTCATAACATGCTCGGGCTTGCCCGCAAAGTTCTTGCGCAGGCGCGGGTTTTGGGTGGCGATGCCAACCGGGCAGGTATCCAAGTTGCAAACGCGCATCATATCGCAGCCCATGGCGATGAGCGGGGCAGTGGCAAAACCAAACTCCTCGGCGCCCAATGCTGCCGCTATAGCAACATCGCGGCCGGTCATAAGCTTGCCATCGGCCTCGATGCGCACATGCGAACGCAAGCCGTTTTGGATGAGCGTCTGATGGACTTCGGCAACACCAAGCTCCCAGGGCAGGCCTGCGCCGCTGATGGAGCTACGGGGAGCAGCTCCCGTGCCTCCGTCGTAGCCGGAGACGAGAACGGTTTCTGCACCTGCCTTGGCGACACCGGCAGCGATAGTGCCCACGCCAGCCTCGCTTACGAGCTTGACAGCGATGGTGGCGTTCTTGTTGGCGTTCTTAAGGTCGTAGATGAGCTCTGCCAGATCCTCGATGGAGTAGATGTCATGGTGGGGCGGGGGAGAGATAAGGCTGACACCCGGGGTTGAGTAGCGTGTCTTGGCAATCCAAGGCCACACCTTGCCACCGGGCAGATGGCCGCCCTCGCCGGGCTTTGCGCCCTGAGCCATCTTGATCTGTATCTCCTTGGCGCTCACCAGGTACTCGCTCGTAACGCCAAAGCGGCCGCTTGCAACCTGCTTGATGGCGCTGCCGCGCTCGGTGCCGAGGCGCTCGGGGGTCTCGCCGCCCTCACCGGAGTTGCTCTTGCCGCCCAAGCGGTTCATTGCAACCGCCAGGCACTCATGGGCTTCTTGCGAGATAGAGCCGTAGCTCATAGCGCCCGTCTTAAAGCGCTTTACGATCTCTTCTGCCGGCTCGACCTCATCAAGAGGGATAGGTTGCACATCCCCTGCCTCAAAGCGCATGAGTCCGCGCAGATTGAAGGGAGCAGCACTCTTGTCGAACTGAGCCGAATACTCCTTGAAGCTATCGTAGTCGCCCTCACGAGCCGCCTTTTGCAAAAGCAAGATCGTGCAAGGGTTGATCATGTGCTTGAGCGCACCGGGAGCGCTCGACATCTTGTGGCATCCCAAGCTGGGCAAAGAGAGGTCCTCGTCTAGGCCCATGGGGTCGAAGGCAGATTGATGGCGACGTGCCACCATATCGGCAATCTGCGTAAGTCCGATGCCGCCGATACGGCTCACCGTGTTGGAGAAGTAGTTTTTGACGACATCTTGGGACAGACCCAAGATCTCGAAGATCTGAGAGCTCTGGTAAGACTGCAGAGCCGAGATACCCATCTTGGCAGAGATCTTGACTACGCCGTGCAAGACGGCGTCGTTGTAGGCCTTGACGGCAACATAGCGGTCAAGCTCCAGGGTGCCGTCCCAGACAAGAGACCTGATGCACTGATGCGCCAGGTAGGGGCACACAGCGCGTGCGCCATAGCCCAAAAGGCAGGCAAAATGGTGGACGCTTACCGGCTCTGCGCTCTCAAGCACGACAGAGACAGCCGTGCGCTTCTTGGTACGCACGAGATACTGCTCGACAGCAGACACGGCAAGCAGTGAGGGAATGGCCAGATGGTTGGCGTCCACGCCGCGGTCAGACAAGACGATGATGTTGGCGCCGTTGTGATAGGCCTTCTCGATGTTGAGGAACAACCTGTCCAAAACAGTGTCAAGCGGGGTGTTCTTGTAGTAGAGCAGGCTGATAACCTCGGACTTGAGGTCGGGCATATCCAGCGCCTTGATCTTGTTGAGCTCGACTTCGGTAAGGATGGGGGAGTCGACCTGCAAAAGATGGCAGTTGTCGGCCCTATCCTCGAGCAGGTTGCCGTCGCTTCCCATATAGACGGTGGTATCGGTGACGATCTCCTCGCGGATGGAGTCGATGGGAGGGTTGGTCACCTGGGCAAACATCTGCTTGAAGTAGTCGAACAAAGAGCGATTGCCCGCATCGAGCACGGCCAGAGGCGTATCAACGCCCATGGCGGCAGTAGGCTCGACGCCGTTTTTGGCCATCGGCAAGATCACGTCGTAGAGGTCTTCGTAGGAGTAGCCAAAAGCCTTGCGCAGGCGACGCAGCTCCTCGTCATCATAGTATTCTGCTGCCTTCTTGGGGGCGGCCAAGCTGTCGAGCTTGACCAGATGGCAGTCAAGCCACTCGCCATAAGGATGCTCGGCGGCATAGGTCTCTTTGACGTCGTCATCGCTTTTAAGAACGCCGGCAACGGTATCCACAACGAGCATGCGGCCCGGCTCCAAGCGCGACTTCTTGACGATGTGCTCCTCGGGGATGTCCAAGACGCCCACCTCGCTGGAGAGGATGAGCCTGTCGTCGTCTGTGACGTAGTAGCGCGCAGGACGCAAACCGTTGCGGTCCAAGGCAGCGCCCATGACCTCGCCATCGGTAAAGAGCAACGCTGCAGGACCATCCCACGGCTCCATCATGGTGGCGTAGTAGTGGTACATGTCGCGTCGGCTCATGGAGATGTTGGTGTTCTTGCTCCACGGCTCGGGCACGAGCATCATGACGGCCTTGGGCAGCTCGATGCCAGAGAACATCAAGAACTCAAGGGTGTTGTCCAGCATCGCCGAGTCAGAGCCATCGGCATTGACAACGGGCATGACGCAGCCCATGTCGTTGCCAAAGGCGTTGGTGCTCATGGTCTCTTCGCGAGCATTCATGCGGTCCAAGTTGCCGCGGATGGTGTTGATCTCTCCGTTGTGCAGCAAGACGCGGTTGGGATGTGCGCGCTGCCAGCTGGGGTTGGTGTTGGTGGAGAAACGAGAATGGACAAGCGCGATGGCACTCACGCAACGCTCATCTTGCAGGTCGCGGTAGAACTTGCGCAGCTGCTGAACCAAGAACATGCCCTTGTAGACGATGGTTCTGCTGGAAAAAGACGCAACGTAGGACTCTTGCGCAGACTGCTCGAACTCTCGGCGCACAAGATAGAGCAAGCGGTCAAAGTCCAATCCCGCCTTGACGTCCGAGGGGCGCTTGACGAGCGCCTGCCAGATAGCAGGCATGCAGTCAAATGCCTTCTTGCCCAGGGTCTCGGGGCAGACGGGAACCTCGCGCCATGTCAGAAGCTCGATGCCCCGCTTGTCCAAAACGACTTCGAGGTCATGCATGAGCTGCATGCGCTTGACGCGGTCTTGCGGGAAGAAGAACATACCCACGCCAAGGTCGCCGTCGGCTGCCAAGGCGGGCTTGCCGTCTTGCGCGGCGGCAACGAGCCCTTCTTCTACAGCAGCGGCGTTGAGGAAATCTGTGGGAACTTGCAATATGATGCCCACGCCGTCGCCTGTTTCGCCAGCAGCGTCTTTGCCGGCACGATGCTCGAGTTTCTCTACGATGCTTAGGGCATCGGCAACCGTGGCATGGCTGCGATTGCCCTTGATGTTGACGACTCCGCCGATACCGCAGGAGTCATGTTCAAAACGCGCGTCGTAAAGCGTTTGGGATGATGTTGTAATAGCCATAGACTTGGTTCTCCTACTCTCAAAGTAAAAGTCAGTCTATGACACGCGGTTTTAGCGTGAGTTAAGGCAGCGTTAACAAACCATGGGCAACGTTACGAGTTGATTAACAGCTGCGCAGATGCAAATAAGCAAGGGCGAGAACAGATGTCCTCGCCCTTAACAAAACCACGTTCTCTTAAGACAGATCCTAGATGGCTATGCTCGATTCAAAGCGGTTTTTGGAGCCTTCCGCAGGAGGCTCGACAGCATAGTTGCCATCAAAGCAAGCGGTGCAATAACCCAGATGCGGCTGATTACCCAAAAGCGTCTTGACGCCCTCCACGCTCAGATAGCCAAGGCTGTCGGCGCCGATGTAGTCTGCGATCTCTTTTACGCTGCGCTGGCAGGCGATGAGGTTGTCCCTGGAATCGATGTCGGTGCCGTAGTAGCAGGGGTTCAAAAACGGCGGAGCCGATATGCGCATGTGGATCTCTGCGGCACCGGCTTCGCGAAGCATGGCGACGATGTACTTGCTTGTGGTACCACGCACGATGGAGTCGTCGATCAAGACGACTCGCTTGCCGCGCACCGCGTCGACAACTGGGTTGAGCTTGAGGCGCACCTTTTGCTCGCGGTTGGCTTGCCCCGGGGCGATAAACGTACGGGCGATGTACTTGTTCTTGATGAAGCCGATCTCGTAGGGGATACCGGACTCGCGCGCATAACCCAAGGCCGCATCCAGGCCGGAATCCGGCACGCCGATGACGATATCTGCATCGGCGGGATGCTCTTTAGCCAAAAGCGCACCGGCGCGAAGACGACCGCTGTGAACGGTATGGCCGTCCATCACCGAGTCCGGACGGGCAAAGTAGACGGCCTCGAAGACGCAGAAGCTGCGTGGGCGCTTGTTGCAGTGCGTGGTGACGTTGCGGCAACCGTTCTTGTCAAAGATCATGATCTCGCCGGGTTCGATCTCGCGCACGAACTTGGCGCCCACAACGTCAAGACCGCAGGTCTCGGATGAAACCACGTAGCCTCCATTGGGCAAAACGCCGTAGCAAAGCGGCCTGAAGCCGTTTTTGTCCCTGAGGGCCACGAGCTTTGAAGGCGACACGATGACGAGCGAGTAAGCGCCCTCGAGTTTGTCCATGGCATTTGCGCAGGCATCCTCTATAGAGTGGACCTTGAGGCGCTCCTTGGTGATGATGTGGCAGATGACCTCGGTGTCAGAGGTGCTCTGAAAGATCGAACCCTCCAACTCGAGAGCCTCGCGCAGCGGGCCGGCATTGGTGAGGTTGCCGTTGTGGGCAAGGGCCATATGGCCCTTGTGGTGGTTGACCACCATAGGCTGCACGTTGGCTACCTGGTTTGCGCCCGTGGTTCCGTAGCGCACATGGCCCACGGCGATGGAGCCCTCACCCAGTCGATCCAAGACCTTGTCGTCAAAGACCTCGCTCAAAAGGCCTATGCCCTTATGCGAGGTAAACAAGCCGCCTTTGTTGACGACGATTCCGCAGCCTTCCTGGCCACGATGCTGAAGCGCGCACAAACCGGCGTTGACCTGGTAGGCGATGGGACCTTCGACGGGGGAGTAGATGCCGAAGACGCCGCATTCCTCATGAAGCGTGCTCATATAGGAAGATTCCCTCCTTGAAAACGATTAGGACGCCATGCCCTTTTGGGCATGCGTCCCCATTTCAACACAAAAAAGCGCGAAGGCGCTCGCAAAAACGCCTTCGCACATCTAAAACGCAATAAATTAGGCGCCAAGCTCCAAGCAAAGCTTCTTGAGCCTTGTCGCTGCCTCACGCGTTACCTCGGGGGTGTTGAAACTCGTCAAGCGGAAGTAACCCTCGCCGCAAGCGCCAAAACCGCTGCCGGGCGTGCCGACGACATGGGCCTCATCGAGCAGCTTGTCAAAGAACTCCCAGCTCGTGAGGTTGCCCGGGCAGCGCATCCAAACATACGGGGCGTTATGGCCGCCGCAGTACCAGATGCCAGCCTCATCAAGCGCATCGGTCAAGACCTTGGCGTTGCCCTTGTAGACGGCGATGTTTTGCATGCACTGCTCCATACCCTCGTCAGACAGGGCAGCGGCACCCGCACGCTGCAGGATATAGGAGATGCCGTTGGTCTTGGTGGTCCTTGCACGCACCCACATGGCGTTGACAGACTGGCCGTCGCGCTCAAGCGCATTGGGAACGATGGTGTAACCGCAGCGCGTACCGGTAAAACCGGCGGTTTTGGAAAGCGAGCAGATCTCGACGGCGCAGGTCTCGGCTCCTTCGACCTCGTAGATGCTGTGGGGGATCGACTCATCGGAGATGAAGGCCTCGTAAGCTGCGTCAAAGATGATCACAGCCTGCTTCTTGTTTGCCCAGTCAACCCACGCTGCAAGCTTCTCCTTGGAATAAACGGCACCGGTGGGGTTGTTGGGAGAGCACAGGTAGACGATATCGGCATCGATGGAGTAATCAGGCAAGGGGGCAAAGTCGTCATCTGCGCTAGAAGGCAGATGCACGATCTTGTTTCCGGCCATGACGTTTGCGTCAACATAAGCGGGATATGCCGGCTCGATGACGAGCGCGGTGATACCCGGCTCGAAGATGTCGAGGATGTCGCCCAAGTCGTCGCTAGCGCCGCTAGAGACAAATATCTCGCCGTGCTCGAGTGTCACATTGCGCTTTGCATAGCGGGCAGCCACCGCCTCGCGAAAGAAGTCGCAGCCGACCTCGGGCAGGTAGCCGTTGAAGGTCTCCTTGCTGGCCTGATCATCCACAGCAGCATGCATAGCGTCGATAACCGCCTTGCAAAGGGGCAAGGTGACGTCTCCGATGCCCAGCTTGAGCAGCGTCTCGTCGGGATGCGCGGCGTTGAAATCCGCAACCTTGCTGTCGATGGTCCTAAACAAGTACGAAGCCTTGAGCTTTTGATAGTTGCTGTTGATCATATCCTCGTTTTCCTTCTTGGTTGCTCGATGCGCCGCGCAGTCAAAACCGACGGCCATGTCCTGCAATGCCTGATACCCCATATCGCCAAGCTTGTCGCCGGCGAAACAGAGAGCTGATTTTAACCGATTGTCACGCCATCGCACACAAACGCAGCGGGACCCGCCATCTTGACGTTGTTGTCGTAGTCGACGCTCACGATGAGGTCGCCGCCGTCCAGATGAACGGTGACATCGCTTGCGCGAGTGCACTTGTGGGCCCAGATAGACGCCGCAACGCTTGCGCATGAACCCGTGCCGCAGGCCATGGTAACGCCGCTACCGCGTTCCCAAACGCGCATCCTGATCTCGTTTTTGCCGATGACTTGGACAAACTCGACGTTGACGCCATCGGGAAACGCGCCGCTGTGCTCAAGGGCCGGGCCAATCTTCTCGATATCGACGGCCTCGGCGTCTTGGCAAAAGATCACAGCATGGGGATTGCCCATATCGACGGGAATGAGCGGGAACTCGTCGACCTCGCGTGCAGACGGGCCAAAGCTCTGGGTCACCTCGTCGTAGAAGAAGCCGCAAGAAGCTTGCGCGATGATGGGCTCGCCGATAGAGACCTTGCCCATGTCCACGCTCACCAAGGCAACCTGGCCTGCATCGTCAAGCGTGAAATCCAAGGTCTTGATACCGCTTTTGGTCTCCACGGTGATGGTCTCTTTGTCCGTGTGGCCCTTGTCGTGAACGTACTTGCCAACGCAGCGGATGCCGTTTCCGCACATCATCGCCTCGCTGCCGTCGGCATTGAAGATGCGCATCTGGAAATCGGCCACATCGCTTGGGAGGATGCAGATGATGCCGTCGCTGCCAACACCAAAGTGGCGATCGGAGTACTTGACGGAGAGCTCGACGATGTTTTGGGGGACCTCGTCTGCAAAGACGTAGAGGTAATCATTGCCCAAACCGTGCATCTTGGTAAAAGACAGGCTGGATGTTTGGTTCATATGCGTCTCGTTTCTTAACGGGGTAAAGCCGGCAGGAAGCAACATGCTCCCTGCCGGCCATTATGCCAATGATCCTAATCTTTTTAAACGTAGAACAGGATGGAGTTGTAGGAGGGGACGGGCCAATCCGTGTCCGGCACCAAGATCTCGAGCTGGTCGACCTCGTAGCGCACGGCCTCCATCAGCGGGATGAGCTCATGGGCATTGGCGTTGGCGGCCTCTTGAGCATCCTCGATGTCGTTGATCTCCAGATGCTTGGCGCACAGGGCGTCAAAGGCGGTCTGGAGCTTGGCCAAGCCGTCGTTCATGCGCTTGAGGTGGTTTTCTTGAGCGGTGACGTCGGCGTCGGGCATAGCGGTCTTCACAGACACGATGTGATCGGCGATCTTTGCGGCATAGGCAGAGATAGCGGGCAGGTAGTAACGGCGAACCATGCGACGCATCGTGCGGGATTCGATGTTGATGAGCTTGTTGTACTTCTCGAGCTCGACCTCGTAGCGGCTTTCGACCTCGGCGCGGGACAAGACGTTGAACTCCTCGAAGAGCTCGATGCTCTTTTCTGCGACAAAGCAGGGCAGGGCGTCTGCGGTGGTCTTGTTGTTGGCAAGACCACGACGTGCGGCCTCCTCTTCCCACTCGGCGCTGTAGCCGTTGCCATTGAAGATGATGCGCTTATGGTCAGACAGCGTCTTCTTGACGTACTTGAGGGCCTCTTCCTCGAACTTATTCGCAGGCACGCCTTCCATGGCGTCTGCAAACTCCTTGAGGCTCTTTGCCATCGCCGTGTTCAAGATGGTGTTGGCGTCAGAGAGGTTCATGGCAGAGCCCGGCATGCGGAACTCGAACTTGTTGCCGGTAAAGGCAAAGGGAGAGGTGCGGTTGCGATCGGTGGTGTCTTTTGTGAAGGAGGGCAAGACATCGACGCCCAGATCCATCAGGGTCTTCTTGGAGCCCTCGTAATCGTGGTCCTCGATCAGTGCATCGACGATAGCGCCCAGCTCGTCGCCCAAGAAGATGGAGATGATCGCCGGGGGAGCCTCGTTTGCACCCAAGCGGTGATCGTTGCCAGCAGAGGCAACAGACATGCGCAAGAGCTCCTGATAATCGTCAACGCCTTGGATGACGCCTGCCAAAAAGACGAGGAAGCGCAGGTTCTCGATGGGGTTGTCACCGGGATCGAGCAGGTTCTTGTTGCCGGCAGAGATAGACCAGTTGTTGTGCTTGCCGCTGCCGTTGATGCCTTCGAAGGGCTTCTCATGCTGCAGACAGACCAAGCCATGATGGCTTGCCAGAAGGCGCATCTTCTCCATGGTGAGGAGGTTCTCGTCAACGCCGCGGTTGGCCTCGGCAAAGATGGGGGCGAGCTCATGCTGGGCAGGTGCGACCTCGTTGTGCTTGGTCTTAGCAGAGACGCCCAGCTTCCAAAGCTCGTCGTCGAGCTCCTTCATGAACTCGTTGACGGTGGGGCGAATAGCGCCAAAGTAGTGCTCTTCCATCTCCTGGCCCTTGCAAGGGGAGTAGCCAAAGAGAGTACGTCCGGTGAGGATGAGGTCGAGGCGCTTCTCGTACATCTCCTCGGAAATGAGGAAGTACTCCTGCTCGGCACCAACAGTGGTGACAACGCGCTGCTTATCCTCGCCAAAGCATGCCAAAACGCGGTTGGCCTGCTCGTCGATAGCCTTCATAGAGCGCAGCAGCGGGGTCTTCTTGTCCAAAGCCTCGCCGGTGTAGCTGCAAAACGCGGTGGGGATGCACAAAACCTCGTCTTTGATAAAGGCGTAGCTGGTGGGATCCCAAGCGGTGTAGCCGCGAGCCTCGAAGGTGGCACGCAGGCCGCCAGAGGGGAAGGAAGAGGCGTCGGGCTCGCCCTGGATCAGCTCCTTGCCAGAGAAGGACATGATGGCGCGGCCGTCTGGCTGAGGGTCGACAAAACCGTCGTGCTTCTCGGAGGTGATGCCGGAAAGCGGCTGGAACCAGTGGGTGTAGTGGGTTGCACCATGCTCGATGGCCCATTCCTTCATAGCATGAGCCACGACGTTAGCGACGTCGATGTTGAGGGGCGCGCCCTCCTTGACGGTCTTCATCAGCTGCTTGAAGGTGTCCTTGGGCAGGCGCTCGCGCATCACATGCTCGTTAAACACCATAGAACCGTAGAGCTCGGGAACGTTGCTCATCGCAAATCCTCCTAAATCAAAGGGATGCATTTCAATCCGCTGCAAACACGACCGTCCTATAGCCGCAAGTGCAGCGCATCAGATCATGACCAAGAAGTTAATCGCCCTGTGTTTCAAGTTCTTTTCAAACGTGGGAAGCGTTTGTTACACCGTTTCTAAACGATGAAATAAAACCCGTCTGGTACAAGACGCTGCGATGGGCGCAGATTGAATCCACGCTCCCAGCGCACAGACACAACAGGCACCGCTGTCACTCACGCGAACCTACTATAAGAACGAGAAGGAGCAGAGAGGTCACTGCACACTCGCGCCAACATCATCAAACCTTGCGCTTGCGCCATACATGCCACATCCAGCGTTGCAGCAACGCAAGACGGCATGCCCGCACCTAAAAGATGCGCCGTCTGCCAACTTTGGAAATACCGATGAAACACTGGGCGAGTATGCTCCGTAAGTCCCAAGGGTGTTTTCTTGAGACGTGTACGTCAGCGCGATGGAAAGCAGGTGCTTCATGGCAAAACACATCTTCGTCACCGGAGGCGTGGTCTCCGCCCTTGGCAAGGGCATTACCGCGGCTTCTCTCGGCCAATTGCTCAAGAGCCGTGGTTACAAGGTGACCATGCAGAAGATGGATCCCTATCTCAATATCGACCCCGGAACCATGAGCCCCTTCCAGCACGGAGAGGTCTTTGTCACCGAAGACGGTCTCGAAACCGACCTCGACTTGGGCCACTACGAGCGCTTTATCGACGAGAACCTCACGCATGACTCCAACGTCACCCAGGGCTCCATCTACATGAGCCTGCTCAACAAAGAGCGTCATGGAGACTTTCTGGGCGGCACCGTGCAGGTCATCCCGCATGTCACCAACGCCATCAAAGACCGCATCAAGCGCTTGGCAGAGCAAACCAGCGCAGACGTCGTCATCACAGAGATAGGCGGCACCGTGGGCGACATCGAGTCCCAGCCTTTCTTGGAGGCCGCACGCCAGTTGCGCAAGGAGCAAGGCTACCAAAACGTCGCTTTCGTACATTGCACGCTCGTTCCCTACATCGCAGCCGCACACGAGCTCAAGACCAAACCCACCCAGCATTCCGTCAAGGAGCTTCAGTCGATAGGCATCCAGCCGGACTTCCTCGTCCTCAGAAGTGATCATCACATCTCCACCCACCTGCGCGAGAAGATCGCCATGTTCTGCGACCTCAACTGCGACGAGGTCTTTGCCTGCGAGGATGCAGACTCCATCTACTCCATCCCGCCGTATCTGCATGAGCAGGGCTTTGACTCCAAAGTCTGCGAGAGGCTGGGTATCCAGCCCGGCGAGGTCGACCTCACCGATTGGAACCACTATCTCGAGCGCGCGGCAAGCACGCAAGGCGAGGTCAAGGTCGGTATCGTGGGCAAGTACACCGATCTTCCCGATGCCTATCTCTCTGTCATCGAAGCGGTCCGCCATGCAGGCGTGCATGCCGGCGTCAACGCCGACCCGGTGCTCATCAGCGGCGAGGACCTCGACGAGCTCAACGTCGACAAGATCTTGGGCGAGATGGATGCCATCTTGGTCCCCGGCGGCTTTGGACTAAGGGCCTTTGAAGGCAAGATCCTGGCTGCAAAGTACGCGCGAGAGAACAAGGTCCCGTTCTTGGGTATCTGCCTGGGCCTGCAGACAGCGGTATGCGAATACGCACGCAACGTGGCGGGTATGCCCGGCGCAAGCTCTGCCGAGTTCAACGACAACCTGGACTATCCCGTGATCGACATCATGGCAGACCAGGTCGATCTAGACGACATGGGCGGCACGATGCGCCTGGGCGCCTATCCCTGCAAGCTCTTGCCGGGAAGCCTGGCCGCCGAGCTTTACCAAGAGCCGGTCATCTACGAGCGCCATCGCCATCGTTACGAGGTCAACAACAAGTTCCGCCAGCAACTCATCGACGCCGGCTTGGTTATCGGCGGCGTGTCGCCCAACGATCGCTTGGTCGAGATGGTCGAGCTGCCGCGCGATGTGCACCCTTACTTCATCGCAAGCCAAGGCCACCCCGAGTTCAAAAGCCGCCCAACGCGCTGCCATCCGCTCTTCAAGGGCTTAGTAGAGGCCGCCAAAGAGGCCAAGGGGCTCTAAGGCCAGCGGTATTTCCTAGTAGCGTCAACGCAAAACCGCATTCAAGATGCTAGAAGAGGAGACGGGGAAACCCGCCTCCTCTTCTTGTTTGAACAGCTGCCAAAAGCATAGAGACATGCGCTTACAGCAGCTGCAGCAAACGCAACGCCCATATGCAGCCCGCACTTAGCGTAAAGCGCAATTGCTGCAAGCCGCTACCTGCTATGCTCGGCCTCTATGATCGACGACGCGATATCAGATGGCGCCTTTTGCAAAGAAGAAAGATAGGCAACCGTGACAGGACGCTTAAGCCCGGCCAAGGGGCGAGTACCCCCTTGGATACTGTAAGGAGTTGCAGGGTGCCTAGTGGCGCTTCCAAAGCGACCTGCGTTTGCGTAGAGGTAATGGTCGTCTTCTACAAAGACGTCCTCGAAAGATCCCGAGTACCTAAACAAGGAGGCGGCGTCGGCATCGGGAACATGCGCAGGTTTAGGCTTTGCAACAGGGGAGGGCTTGAGGCTGGTCTGCTCGTCTTGCCGCAAGGCGGCCGTACGCTCCATGTCTTGACGGATGAGCTGCCTGATGTAGCCCGATTTGTTTGGCTGCGAGTCAAGGTAGGCGAGTATATCGGCATGCTCTGTCTCGTAGAACTCGACAATGCGCTGCTTTCTGCCCTTGCGCTTGTTGTAGTTGTCTTTTGCGCGCTTTTGCGCTTCTGTCACCTTGCCGCCAGCCACGCAGATCGCCTCCAGCCATTGTGTGAGTTACGTCATTTAAGAATGCATTATACCCAAGGGGATATTTCAAACTCAACGCCTGCGACATCCCACGCAACGCTTATGGCACACATGCTCCACAACATGAAGCAATGACGTAGAATCTATCCTTGTTTTACTCACGCGGGCTTTGCATGAGAGCTCGCTGCAAAAGCAGAGGCCAACTCTATGAAACGAATCGTATCTACCGTTTTGGCAGCTTGCCTTGCCGCATGCGGCTCCTTTGGACTTGCAGGCTGCGTTGACGACAATGCAACGGGCAGCGCTCAAGTGGTCAAGCTCGATCCTCAAAACCCCACGACAATCACGCTGTGGCATTACTACAACGGCCCGCAGCAAGATGCTTTCGACTCCTTGGTCGAAGAGTTCAACCAAACCGTCGGCGCGGAGTCGGGCATTGTCGTCGAGGCGACATCGCACGGCTCTATCGCCGACCTTCAAAAAGATGTGATCGACGCTGCAGACAAAGCTGTAGGCGCGCAAGAGCTGCCCGATATCTTCTCAACCTACAACGACGTTGCGGCAGAAGTCCTCAAGCACACAGAGCTTGCTAACATCGCCGATTATTTCTCCGGCGACGAGTTGTCTCAGTATGTGGATGCCTATATCCAAGACGGCTACATATCGTCTGACGACAACCTCTATGTTTTTCCCGTTGCAAAATCATCCGAGGCATTCATGCTCTCAAAACGCGACTGGGACAAGTTCTCCAAAGCATGCGATGTGGAGCTTGAGCAACTGTCCACCATCGAGGGTTTAACCGAAGTCGCCCAAAAGTACTATGAGTACACCGACAGCCTCACCCCAAATATCAAAGGCGATGGCAAATCCTTTTACGGCAGAGACTCCCTGGCCAACTACTTCTTGGCAAGCTTTGCCCAACTTGGCAGCCCTCTTGTAAGCGTCAAGGGCAACAGCGCCACCCTCAACACAGACAAAGAGACTTACCGCCGCGTCTGGGAAAACTTCTATGTTCCCTATGTAAACGGCTACTTCACGGCAAAGGGAAAGTTCAGATCCGACGACGTCAAAACTGGAGACGTCGTTGCCTATACGGGTTCCACAGCATCTGCCAGCTATTTTCCTACTCAAATCCAAGAGGCAAACAAGAGGGCTAAAAAGACGAGCGCCGTCGTTGCCGCGGTGCCGATCATGGCAGGCGGCAGCAACGTTGTCATACAGCAAGGGGCGGGTATGGCCGTCACGAAATCCGATGAGCTCACCCAATACGCCGCAAGCATCTTTATCAAGTGGTTCACGCAACCGGATGCAAACCTGCGCTTTGTAGCTCAAGCAGGCTATCTTCCCGTGCATAAGGACGCCAACAGCGTCGAGGCGCTAGATGCAGCCATCAAGGAAAACAACATCGAGATAAACGAGACGGTTTACGACACGCTCAAGGCCTTTATGGAAAACTTCGATTCCACAAGCTTCTACTCGTATCCCAGCTTTGACAACGCCACTGCATTACGCGACGTGCTAGACGCAAGCCTTGCTCAAACCGCCGCAGCAGATAAAGAGGCTATCGACAAAAAGATTGCCAAGGGCAGCAAAAAAGAGAAAGTCATCGCAAACTACACCAGCGACAAGTCGTTTGACAAGTGGTACGACAACCTCGTCAAAGAGCTGCAAGACACCCTTGATGCCCAATAAACTGCGCTGGTAAGTCACGAGCGAGGCAAGCACATGGCCATTGCAAAGAAAAAACCGACCCTCTTCTTGTTTATTCTAGTGCCGCTCGTCATCGCTGCGCTCTTGCAGGCATTCCTGCCTTATATCACGCTTGAGATAAACCAAGTCAAAGAGACGATGGCGCATAACACCATAAAACAAGATGCGAGCATCATTGAAAACCGCCGCATCGTACTCGAGAACGCCATGCTCGACCAATGGGCCGCCATCACCGATCAGGCAGATAGCGCCGATGCCTCTCTCGAGTATTTCTTAAAAGACAAAAAGATCGCTATCGACGAGTTCTTGGCAGATGATGCAGCACAAGAGGAATTCTTGCATGGGATGTTTCCGCTTGCCATCACCTCGCTCAAAAGCAACAGCTGCTCGGGCGTGTTCTTGGTTATGGCCAACGACAAGCCAATCGCGGCTGCAGCTTCGTACAACGGCTTCTATATCCGCGACAACGATCCGCAACCGCGCGAGAACGCAAGCTCGAGCTTTCTTTTTGAGCGCGGTGCAAAAAAGCTTGCCCAAGACGAGCAGATAGCCATCTCCAATACCTGGACGACAAAGTTCAACTTGAAAGGTCAAGGAGAGCGTGCCTGCGACAGCTTCTTCTACGAGCCCTACATTGCGGCGCAAGACAACCCGACCAAAGCCTCTTTATTGGGGTATTGGGGAGAGCTTGAGGGAATAGCAGGCTCTGCAGACAGCTCGATGCAGACGATAAGCTACTCGCTACCGCTCGTATGCGACGGCAAGGTTTATGCGGTAATGGGCACAGAGATCACGCTAGGCCTCCTTCAAAACTACCTGCCCGCTCAAGAGCTGGGCAAGGACCAGTCAACGGCGATGGCCTTGGCTATCCATCAAGACGACGACACCTGCAAGATCGTTACCTGCACAGGAGAGCTTGCAAGCAAGATTTTCCAAAACGAACAATGCAAGCTGTCAAGCTTTGACGGCGTGCTCAAGCGCGCGAATGCAGATAAAACCACCGATCAACAAATCTGCGCGATAACCAGCGATCTGGATATCTTCAGCTCCAACACGCCTTATGCAAACACCCAATGGGAGGTCATAGGCTTTGTCACCAGCACCTCTGTCTACGGCCCAGGGCAGACAGTCTATGCAAAGGTGCTTTTGGCCATCCTCATCTGCTTGCTCTTTACCCTGTCTATGCTCGTCATCTTGACGCATGTCATAGAAAACCCCATCAGGCGCCTCGTATCAAGCATCGCAGGGGGCATAGACTCCATCAAAGCCTTCAAACCTGCCAACATCAGCGAGATCAACGAGATCCACGACGTCGTCTTGGAACTAGCGCAAGGTCAAGAAGATGCAGCAAACAAGCTCGCAGAGGAAAAAGAACGTTATCGCGTTGCGGTTAAAAGCTCCACAGACCTCTTTTACACCTACCGCAAAGAAGACAAGACCATCGAGATAGTCAACAGCGTCATCGGCATCGACGGTATCCACGACATCGCAAGCCAAGATGCCCCTATCTCCCGTTTTATCAACCCAGTTGACCTCAAGGCGTTTATCGAAGCAGCAGATACTGCGGATGCTCCCTTTGAGCTGGAGATGCGCATCAGAAGATCTCCCTCTTTGCCGTATCAGCACTATCAGGTCACCGTAAGGCCAACAGCTAAAGAGGCAACAGCAGCATCCGTAGTGGTCGGCAGCATCAGAAACATCCAGCAACGCAAAGACCTCGAGCTGGAGATGGAAAAACGTCGAAGGCTCGACCCCGTCACCAAGTTCTTGAAACTATCTTATGGATTAGATGAGCTCGACACAGCCGTGCAAGAAAGCCAAGACGGAACGCTCATGCTCATCGACGTAGACAACTTTGCAACGCTCAACGAGCGCTACGGCATAACGCTAGCCGATTTCTTACTTGAAGAGCTTGCCTCCATGATTATCGACACGAGCAGCTCCTACGATGACGACGATGCCGTCTTCGTGAGAGCAGGAGGCGACTTGCTTCTGGTCTGGGTCCCCAACCTGAGCTGCAGCGTCGCAGCCGATCGCTTAGACAGCCTGCATGCAAAATTTGAGCAGCTTATCTCAAACGACAAGCTGCTCTTGGGCTTTACCTGCGGTCTTGCACAAAAACGTACAGGCTCAAACGCGCGAGAGCTCATCACCCATACCCAAAAAGCCCTGACGCAGGCAAAGAGCATGCAAAAAATCTCGTGCGCCTATACCGATGAGCTGTCATCCCTTAGCACGTTGAAAGCCCTTACAGAGTCCAGCTCGCATATGAGTACCCGCGATATGGACCTCACAAGCTTTACCTTGAACCTTTTGGACAGGACGGGAACGATAGACACCGTCCTGGATATCCTCGTTTTGCGCCTTAGCGAGGCCATGCCGTTTGAAGAGGCGTTTATAACGCATTTCAAACAAGATACCGATAAAGCCTTTTTGACGTACTCGCACACAAGCCGCCATGACAAAGACAAGATGCCGGACAACTGGAGCATCCCTGCTGCCGAAGCCTCGCTTTTCCAAAACCAGGCAGCAACCAAACCCTTCAAGCTTTTGGGCAAGCTAGAGCAAGAGGGGCAGATGCTTGGGTTCATAGCCAAGGGAAAAGAGGGCTTTGCCTACCACATGACCGACAAAGGCGCCTACTGCGGTTCCATCGTGATCACCGGCAAAGACATCAACCACACAGCTGCAAGCAACAGCGCAAAGATCAGCGAGCTTTGCAGTATCGTGCAAAACAGGATCAACCTCGAGGCCCATGACGCTGCCGCTCAGGCCAAATCCGATTTTCTCGCACGCATGTCGCATGAGATCCGCACGCCTATGAACGGCATCATAGGCATGACGCAGATTGCGCTCAAAGAAGATCAAGACGAGCAAAGGCGCATAGAGTGCCTCAAGAAGGTGCAGATGTCATCCAACTACCTGTTAGGTCTCATCAACGACATCTTGGACATGAGCAAGATCGAAAGCGGCAAGATGCAGCTCAACATACAAAGCTTCGATCTCAAGCAGATGATAGACAACCTGCAGGTTATCTTTGATCCCAAGCTCAAAGAGAAGTCCCAAAGCTTCAGATTAGACATAGTACTCGCCAATAGCTGTTTTGAAGGCGACGGGCTCAGGCTCAACCAAGTACTCGTCAACCTAATAGGCAATGCCGTCAAGTTCACACAAGAAGGCGGTCAGATAACACTGCGCGTTACCGAAACCGCACAAAGCAGCAAAGCCAGCGTCCTGCTGTTTGAAGTCATCGACAACGGACCGGGAGTTGCCGAACAAGACCGCACGCGCATCTTTAGGAGCTTTGAGCAAGCGCGCAGCGGCATAGAAGCCACTCAAGGGACAGGTCTGGGGCTGGCTATCAGCAGCCGCATCGTGCAGCTCATGGGCTCTGCCATAGAGCTTGAAAGCACCCCAGGCAAGGGGAGTCGTTTTAGCTTTGCCGTCGCCTTTCCCGTAAGCACCAGCGCCAAGATAGCAGACGCGCCAAGCGCGCAGCATGCCAACTTTGCGGGCAAGCACGTCTTGGTCGTAGAAGACAACGAGCTCAATCAAGAGATCGCCTGCGCGATCTTGCAGGATTACGGGATTACCTGCGACATCGCAAATAACGGTCAAGAAGCGCTCATGGCCTTTGAGGCGGCAGCGCCAGGCACCTACGACATGATCTTGATGGACATCATGATGCCCGTTATGAACGGACTGGAAGCCGCTAAAGCAATACGGGCGCTGCCACGCCAAGATGCAGCAGACATCGCCATCATAGCGATGAGCGCCAACGCGTTTGACGAAGACGAGAAGCGCTCGATCGCAGCGGGAATGATGGCACATCTGTCCAAACCCGTAGATGTCGCCAAACTCGAAGAGGTTCTTGCGCGCTTTCTTGGGTAAACGAGGGGCGCAAGCAGGGGAGGACTTGGGTAAGAGTGTAAGAGAGCTTTAATAGCTCAACTCCGCCGAGAGGCTTCCTTGAACCAGAGGATAAAACTGGCTCTTATCATCATGGCTTTATTGCGATATGATTAGATGATTGCTTTTCTATAGCAAATGCCATAGTAAGACGTCCGGGAGCTCGCGGTAGGCAGCGCTTGACAGCGCGTAGGTCCTGCCGGGTCTAGCAAAAACGCATTTGAGGATGCTGCCAGGCGGTTGGGAAACACCACACCGCGCTTGGCCGCAAGCAGAGAGATCCCGATTCGTATGAAACCAAGTGCTATTGCTAAAAGACCAGCTCAAAGAAAGAGAACCCGACTCAAAAAAGGACGTACAACAACTTATGACAAAGACTTTCGAAGACCTCGGCTTGTCCGAGGAGATGCTCAAGGCTGTCCAAAAACTCAAATATGAGAACCCTACGCCTGTCCAAGAGCAGGCCATCCCCGCTGCCCTAGAGGGACGCGACATCATCGCTGGCGCACAAACCGGCACCGGCAAGACGGCCGCCTTCTGCCTGCCCAGCATGAACAATCTGCCCCATTGCCAAAAGGGCTGTGGTCCCTACATGCTCATTGTCACACCTACCCGCGAGCTCGCAGACCAAATCTGCGAGGTCTGCGACAAGATCGCCAAGGTCACCAAGCACAAGGTCGCCAAGTTCGTAGGCGGCGTATCCTACAACCCCCAAAGAGATGCCCTACGCCGCGGCATCGATGTCCTCATCGCCACCCCCGGGCGTCTAGAGGATCTCATCAACCAGGGTGCCGCTCATCTCGACCAGGTAAAGATCTTGGTTCTCGACGAGGCAGACCGCATGGTCGACATGGGCTTTCTGCCTTCCATCACCAACATCGTTGACAAGATCGAAGGCGAGCACCAAACGCTTTTGTTCTCTGCAACCATCGACCGCAATGTCAAACGCGTCTCAAAAGACCTCATGAACGACCCCGTGCAGATAGAGATCGCACGCCGCGGTGAGACATCCGACAACGTCGACCAATACGTCATCCGCATCAACCACCGCGCAAAGCAAGAGGCACTCGAGGCCATCTTGAACGACCGCGGCGCCAGGCGCGTCATCGTCTTTGCCCGCACCAAGCACCGCGTGGACACCTGCGCACGCAACCTCAAGAAGGCCGGTTTCAAAGTCGAGACCATCCACTCGGACAGATCGCAAGCGCAGCGCCGCAAAGCCTTGCAGTTCTTTGACAAAGGAACCGCTAACATCCTCGTGGCCACAGATGTCCTTGCCCGCGGCATCGACGTAAGCAACGTCGACTACGTCGTTAACTTTGACATGCCGATGATGGCAGAAGACTACGTGCATCGCATCGGCCGCACGGGTCGCGCAGGCGAGAAAGGCTTTGCCGTCTCTTTGGTCAGCCCAGAAACCGAGGGCATGCTCAAGGATATCCAAAAGCTTATCAAGATGAAGCTCCCCGAGCTTGAGATCGAGGGCTTTGATCGCAAAGAGGCAGAAGCCCACGCCAAAGAGAGGGCAGACAAGAGCGCCAAAGAAGGCAACCTCGACGCAAAAGACAAGCGCGATAGCGCCGGCTTTGATGACCGCACCGGCAACAAGAAGAACCGTCGCAAGCATGACGACGAGCGCAAGCCTAAAAAGGATCACAAGAAAAGCAAGGACGCAGACTTCAAAGACAAGAAGGGCAAGCATCATCATGCCGATGATGAGCCCAAAGCTTTGTCACAAGACGAGGGCAAGAAGGCAAAGAAGAAGCGCAAGGGTTCCAAGGGCAACGATCAGACTCCTCGCCCCGGTTCCTTTGAGATCTTCTACAAGGGCAAACCCAGTAAGCGCGACAAGGTCGAGCAAGACTTTGACGACGAGCGCAACAACTACGACGACGAACGCGAATTCAAACCCAAGTCCAAACACGGCAAGAAGACCTCTGGCTTCAAGGGCAAGCGCAATGGCGGCGGTTACAAGGGCAACAACGCAAAAAAGAACTACAGCCGCAAAGACGACGACAAAAGAGGCAAACGCGACGACAAGCGCAAGGGCAGCTTTGAGAAGCGCGCGGACTCCCACAAAGAAGGCGGCAGCTACCACGGGCAAAGCAAACATGGAGGCAAGCCGAGCTTTGCCAAAGGCGAAAAACCCGCAAAGAAGGGCTACGGTAAGAAAAGCTACGGCGACAAAGACCGCAACGGCAGCTTCAAGGGCGGCAACGGCTCCAGCGATACGCGCGGCAGGAAAGCAGGCTACAAGAAGAAGGGCAGCAGCGCAGGCAAGAAGAGCGGCTTTAGGCCCGGGCGCTACTCCTCAAACCGCGGCTAAGCAAAACAGATAAATCGCGCCTGCCAAAGGGCAAGAGGCGTCTTGTAGACATGGGCCAAGGGCATACACCCCTTGGCCCATTCTTTTAGCAATCGCATCAAAGAATTAGCCTCCTCTTAGATAAAAGCCACCGATACAGGGCGCCTCGAGTTAAGAGAATGCGTAGAATGTGTGCTAATTGTGAATTGCCGCATATTGCCTTAGCGCAAATACGGTCAGGCTCTTACGACAACGATGAGGAGAACGATATGAACAATGAGCGCGTAAAGCTCGTCGACCATCCTATGGTTCAACACAAGCTGTCTATCCTAAGACGCACGACAACCTCTTCGAAGCAGTTTAGAGAGCTCATAAGCGAGCTTGCGATGTTTGAGGCATACGAGGCAACACGTAACCTCGAGCTCACAGATATCGAGATCGAGACCCCCATCTGCAAGACCACCGCAAAAGAGATCGCCGGCAAAAAGCTTGCCATCGTACCCATCTTGCGCGCAGGCCTTGGCATGGTCGACGGTGTGGAGTCCCTCATCCCCGTTGCACGAGTGGGGCATCTGGGCATGTACCGCAACGAGGAGACGAGGGAGCCGGTCCCGTACTACGACAAGCTTCCGGCAGATATCGCCAACCGAGAGGTCCTTTTGCTCGACCCGATGCTTGCCACCGGCGGCTCCGCTATTGCCGCAGTGGGCTATCTGCGCAAGGCAGGCGTTACCGGAACCATCAAGTTCCTCAACATCGTCGCCGCCCCCGAGGGCATCGAGGCACTGCTCGCCTATGACGACAACGTCGACATCTACACCTGCGCAGTTGACGAAGGCCTCAACGAAGACGCCTACATCGTTCCGGGTTTGGGAGATGCCGGAGACAGGATCTTTGGCACCAAGTAACCTCTAGGTGCGTTGTAAAACGCAACGCACCTAGAGCGCATGCGAGTGCAGCAGGAGCGTGTTCGTTTTTGACGTCAATGCGTCTTGCTGCACCCGCGCGTTCTATCGCCAGTCACTGCAATACAGAGAGGAACCAATGGCTACCAAGCAAGAGCTACCCACCATGGGTGCACAAGACTCGCCCGATGCGATTTACGACGCAACCACCTTGGGCAAACCCAAGATGCTCGTTTTTGGCCTGCAGCATATGTTTGCGATGTTTGGCGCAACCATCCTCGTACCCGTGCTCACCGGTCTGCCTGTTTCTGCCACCTTGCTTATGGCAGGTCTGGGTACTTTGCTGTTCCATCTTCTTGGACGCGGTGTTGTCCCTGCTTTTTTGGGTTCTTCTTTTGCCTTTATCGCCGGCTATGCCGCAATCGCCCCCAATGGCGAACCCGAGCTTTTACCCTACGCATGTCTGGGCGTCTGCTTCGCAGGACTGCTCTATCTCGTGCTCGCAGCGCTTTTCAAGGTCTTTGGAGCGCAGCGCGTCATGCGTTTCTTCCCACCGGTTGTCACCGGCCCCATCGTCATCTGCATCGGCTTGATCTTGGCTGCATCTGCCATCAACAACTGCGCGACTAACTGGCTTGTAGCTGTTGTCGCCGTAGCCGCCATCGTCATTTGCAATATCTGGGGGCGCGGCATGATCAAGATCATCCCCATCCTCATCGGCGTCGTGGTCTCCTACGTCTTTGCCGCAGTGCTGGGCGAAGTCGACTTTAGCGGCGTTGCCCAGGCGGATTGGATCGGATTGCCCATCGAGTGGGATCAAACCGTCTTTGGGATCTTGGGAGGCAACTTCAACTCCGGTCTGGCCATCACCGCGATCATCACCATCATGCCCCTGGCGTTTGCGACCATGATCGAGCATATCGGCGATATCACTGCCATCTGCTCTACCACCAACCGCAACTACATCGCCAACCCCGGCTTGCACAGGACGCTGCTCGGCGACGGTCTCGCCACCATCTTGGCATCCCTGTTTGGCGCCCCGGCAAACACCACCTATGGAGAAAACACCGGCGTCTTGGCGCTAACCAAGGTCTTTGATCCGCGCGTTATCCGCATTGCCGCAGTATTCGCCATCTTGCTGTCGTTTTGCCCTAAGTTCGCTGCAGTGATCGCAGCCATGCCCGCATGCGTTATCGGCGGCGTCTCCTTGGTTCTCTACGGCATGATCTCTGCTGTGGGTATCCGCAACTTAGTAGAAAACCATGTCGACCTTTCCAAAAGCCGAAACGTTTTGGTCGCCGCTCTTATCCTGGTGCTCTCCTTGGGTATCGCCACAAGCGCCGATGGCGCCATCGTCTTTGATGTAAGCGGCGTCACTATCAGCCTCTCTGGCTTGGCCATCGGTTCGTTAGTGGGAATCATCATGAACGCGATTCTCCCCGACAAAGACCCCTTCAAGGGTCTAGTGCAGGAGCATAAGGCAGATGCCGAATTCGAGGCACCCATGCCGCTTGAAAGCAACCTCAGCGATTTTCCCGATTCAGACGATCAAGGTGAGCAAAGCAAGCAGAGCTAGACTGGCGCAATCGACTGGCAACGTGCAATCCACATGCAACCGCAAGTTGCAGACAACGCCATTTAAGAGCCAATAACAAGCAATAGTGCTCTCAAGATTTCCGATAAGGATCAGTGCAACATGTGCTGATCCTTATCGCTGTTTTGGGCCTTATGCGGAGTTCTCTGACCAAAAAACATCACATTCAGCTGTTTCTTAGCTGACAGCTAATGAATCCCGATATGCGTTTCCCTAATCTCTCTAATCAACGAAGCGAATACGCGCTTCAAAGGGGATAAACGAAAGCAGGGATCAAAGATGTCAAACGAACCGACAAAACCTCAAGACGAGCAGGCGCCGCAGACTCAAGCACAAACACCGCACGCGCAAACGCCACAGAACAATGCTCATTCCAGCGCAGCTCAGCAGCCAGTTGCAAAAAAGTCAACGTCAGGTCTGGCCGTGGCTGGTCTGGTTTTGGGACTCATCGCTTTGCTCAGTTGCTGGATTCCGCTCTTTAACGTCGTAACCACACCGCTTGCCATCCTAGGCTTGGTCTTTGCCATCATCGGTATCGTTGCAACTGCCCCCACAAAGCCCAAGGGTGGCCGTGGCATCGCTATCGCAGGCACCGTTCTTTGCGCAATATCGCTTGTGGTTTTCATGGCGATGTACGGCGGTGCAGCGGCATCTGTGAGCGACTCCGGCTCCGACAGCTCGTCAAGCACCCAGGCAAGCGCAACGGCCGAAGATACCCAAGACAAGTCTGATGACACTGCGCAAGATGAGGCGGCTCAAGACGAAGAGGACAGCAACGAGGATTCTGGAATCGTCATCAAGGGCTGCAAGGCAGGCAAGGATTACAGCGGCAAGAAAACCGCTGTCATCACCATCGAGTGGACCAACAACACCGATGATTCCCAAGCGTTCTTTACCGAATACACCACCACGGTCTACGTCGATGGCGAAGAAGTCGATCGCGCCTATGCAGGCGGTGACGGATGGTACGAGGATCAAACCAAGATCAAACCAGGTAAAAGCAAGACTATGAAGCTTATGTATGACTGGGATGGAAAATCCGACATAGAGCTCGAGATAAGCGAATGGTTTGCAAGCGAGCCCGTGCTTTCCGAGACCCTCACCGTCAAATAGCAAACAAAAGGTTCCTGCCGTCAAGCTGCCAGTAATCCTACGGCTTTAAGGCAAACAGCTAACAGGGCTGCCCAAGCACGCCAACTACAAGCTTGGGCAGCCCTTCTGCATCGAGAAAACGCGCAAAGGCAAAGTGTGATTCAATGAAGACCCGCATACATCGCATAACAGGCAAAAGGTGCCAGATGACTCAACACGTGACACTCACCGAGGAATACCTCAACATGATCGTCTCCTCAGACAACCCGAGGGCTTTTCTCAAAGAGAATCTGGAGCAATCAAAGGATCTGGGAGCTTTTCTAACAGCAAAACTCGATGAGAGGCAGCTCAAAAAGGCAGCAGTAATACGCGACGCCCAAATAGGGGAGACCTATGCCTACCAGATCTTTAGCGGTTCTAGAAACAAACCCGACCGCAACTACATCTTGGCTCTGTGCATAGCCATGGGCCTAAGCCTACGCGACATCAGACGTGCACTTTGCCTTGGAAACGTCGGCGACCTCTACGCTAAGAACAGAAGAGACGCTATCATCATATTCTGTGCAAAAAACGGCTACACGCTCACGCAGACCAACGACGAGCTTTACAAACACGGCGAGGAGACGATAACAGGTGCAGGGGAGAGAGGATGCTGAGACCCTAGACGAGGTCTTGCGCTCGCTTGAAACCGCACAAAGCTATCAGACCGTAGAACTGCTCAAACAATCCCCGTATGAAAAGACGAGCATCGTCGAAGACGACCAAGGCAAAAGATTCATCTGCAAGGAGATTGTGACAGATAGCAAGCCTCATCCTTACGAGCTGCTTGAGAAGCGACCTTGCGCTTACACCCCCAAAATCTACAGTTGCACACGTGTCGAAGACGAGCTCGTTGTCATCATGGAAAAACTCGACGGGCCAACACTTGCTCAACATGTCCAGGAGATGGGCCCGGTAGACCCCTATGAATTGCTTGCCATGTTTGAGGGTGTGTTTCAGGCTTTGGACTTTTTGCACACAACGTATATGACGCCGGTCATCCACCGCGATATCAAACCGGACAACATCCTGATTGTAGACAGCAAGGCGATGCTCATTGATTTTGGCATTGCTCGCTCCTGGGATAAGGATGCTGCCTGCGACACCCATCTCATGGGAACGAGTGGCTATGCGGCTCCTGAGCAATTTGGATTCATGCAAACGGATCCCAGAAGCGATATCTACGCTTTGGGGATGACATTGCGTTTTGCCCTCACCAAAGCAAACCCAGGACAAAAAGCAACAATCGAGCCAGCTAAACTAGAAGAAGCTATCGCCAAGGCCTGTGAGTTTGATCCCAAAAGGAGATATAGCAGCGTAAAAGAATTTGCACATCAGATTAATCATGCGCTCGATGCTGCCAACAAAAACCGACCAAACGCTGCTTATGTGCCGAGAACAAGCCACGCATCATCTGCAAGCTCAAACGCAAAACAAGCAAGAGGCACTGACCCAACCCCAAATGGACGGACAAAAACAGGAACAAAGACAAGCGGCGAACCTGTATCGCTGCCAAACTCGCACCCGAATAGATGTTCGAATCCAAACACTAAGACGGGAAAGCAGGGTAAAAGGGTAGGGGACCCGCAAAGAATAACCGTTCCAAGGGGTGCCAAAATCGCTTACCGCGTGCCTCCTTCCAAGAGAAAGCCTTCGCTAGGATGGCGCTTTGTGCAGGCAATCGTAGGCATCATGGCTTTATACACGCTATGGGTTATCGTTGATATGCAAGTAAGCAACAGGGAAGAATTTGGGCTATTTACTGCTCTTGCTTTTGGCTTAGGCACGTGCGGGCTTCCGGCATATTACCTCTGCGACCCATTTGATCTGCTTCGCAAAAAGGGAGCGCATGACAAGCATTGCATCAAGCGCTTTTTCATACTGATGGGCATTGGGCTATGTTTCGCTACCGTCTGCTTGAGCATTGAGCTCTACGGGCTTCATACGATAACAGTCAGTTCCTAAACGCTAAGTGCATATCTTCGCACCTAACCGGCATATCTTCGCATCTGTTTTCTCGTTAGATGAATATAAGCCTCAGAGGTAGCGACAACAGCTCAAGATGACTCTACCGGAAATGTTTTCGTTCCAGTGTGGGAACCAGGATGGCAGGCCCCGACCTGCTGCGCTCGCAAACCAACTCTCCATTCG
>CAVAPV010000011.1:13201-50064 GCA_963590525.1 Agathobacter rectalis | reverse complement strand
TTGAGGACATCTTGGGCGCGTTGTACGGAGATTAAAAGGAGAGCTTCGGCAGCTGCGCCGAAGCTCTCCTTTGTCTAATGAGTTAATCACTCTTTCATTCATCATCGACATGTCGGATGATGTCTCCGGGCTGACAGCCCAATTCCACGCATATTGCGTCAAGCGTCGAAAATCTAATCGCCTTCACCTTACCCGCTTTAAGATTTGACATATTAACCCTGCTGATGCCAACCTTCTTTGCAAGATCCGTAACGTTGATTTTCTTTGACGCCATCAACTCTGCAAGATGAATCTCAATAGCCATTCATACCGCCATACCAATACCTCAGGCAATATATCTTCCCGCAAGTGCCACTATCAATGAACAAACATAACTGCAAATCAGTACTGCGCTAAGCAAGCCGAAATCAGTGATGATGGGATGGACGGTTACAACGCACCCAAATGCTACGCATACAATCAAGCCAATTGTAATGGATATGACACTGCCGCGTTTGGCCTGTAGCGCCCTCGATGCAATCCAAAGCGCAGCGAGAGAGTCAAAGAGAGCTACGCCTATGCGCCATGCTGCAAACATTGACGAGCTTATCTCGAATCTCTGATACATGACCATCAAATGAGGATCTGCATAATAAGTAGCAACAGCAATACATGGAATAAGTAAAGCCGTCAAGGCATGGGCTAAGTATGCTTTTGCCTTTCCCATCGTTTCCTCCTTGCAACTCTAATCACCAAACGTCATGAAACAGCTTATTTTCTTGCTACTGCCCATCCCAGAAGCTGTGGCCGTTGCCCATGCAGTAACATAGTGATAGTTCTCTCTATCAGTAACAAGCAACTGATATCCATCTTTAATAGTCTCGCTAAATTTCAACGCGGCATCCTTATACTTCTTACCACCATCGCCATTTCGATATGCAACGTATCGATTAGACAGATCCCCTTTCTTTTGGTTAAACGTCACCGCAATTTTTGTGAGATTGATTTTCTTTCCGTTACTGGAAAGATTCCAGGTCGCTTTGATTGAAATTGACGCGATTACATCTTCATACTTCTTCGAACTCGTTTCACATGTGGAAATTGCACCTTGTGCGTCTTTTACAAACTCATCTATCACATCGAATGTGCACTCAGAGACACCTTCCATCGTCTCTTGATCATAGTCTGAACGCTTGCTTGAAATAACGCATCGCGCCGTTGAGGAAACGTCTCCTGTTTCGCTGTCGAAAACATCAATGTGCATAGCCGGAGCCACTGCATTTTTTTGAGTTTCAGAAAGACTGCTGCTCTGAACTTGCAACCCACTGTCCGCAAACGCCATAGAAGGAGCAATTGCCAACCCCAGTGTTCCTAGAGCAGCAGCGGAAAGAAAATGTCTGCGTGAATAATTTTTCATTACGTATCTCCAATCATCAACAAACTGCATTAATCGGAGGCCTCATTTGGAAGAATACCTCAATGCGTAATGATTATCAATACACTATTCGCACTATGATATATCTAGATCTCTACCGGACGCCCCGCAGATGCAGAGCCCTGGACCCCGGCCCAGACCTTCGAGGACATCTTGGGGGCGCTCTACGGGGATTAATGGATCAAAACCACGAATTAAAGATGCTGATCGCTCGCAATAGCAGCGCACAGTCATCGCACTGCGGCGATGATGAGGGGCGTCAAGACTGCGGCACCGGCAAGACCGTTGCAGTTCTCACTCATCGAGCAGCTTTGCAAGGTAATTGCTCTTTGAGTAAAGGACACGGTCTACATACACATCCCCAGCAGCCACACGGTAAAAGACCATGTAGTTACCCGATACCACAAAGCGATAATCGATCTTAATGGGACAGATAGCGCTCAGCGGAGTGCCTTGCTCGGGAAAATCCTCCAGTAGGTCAACTCTATCGAGCACTCCCTCAACAACCTTATTTGCCGTACTCGGACTCGAAAGATCACTCGCAACGCAGTCTCTTATATCTTGCAGATCTTGGATAGCCAAAGGGGCGTAGTTGATCTTTGCGGCCATATTCTGCCCTAACCAAGCAATGCCAAACGGGCATCTTGGGCACTCAGCCAGCCGTTTTCCTCTCCTGACAAACGTCCGCGCTCAAGCTCGCCAACAAGGACACCGGCCGCAATCAGACGATCGTAATCCTGCATAGTCAAAACAGCGTACTTCCCTTGACCGTTCTTGGTTAAAAACACTGGCGACCCCGAGCTCACTTGCGACAAGACATCGTTATATGATCGAAGATCAGAGACAGGCTTGATCGCAGGCATAATTCGCTCCTCTTTTTGCTGCAGACATTTCGAATAATATACAGCAAATAGAGGAGGAGATTAGCGAAACAGAAAACAGGCGCCTAGGTCGTCCCAAGCGCCTGTATGTTTTTGAAGCAACGTTGACTGCTCTGCTACATGCTCCACATGTAGCCCACGCCACGCACTGTCTCCAGACGTGCGGCAAGCTCGGTGCCCAACTTGGCACGCACGCGACGTACGTGAACGTCTACCGTGCGGCTGCCACCGTAGTACTCGAAACCCCAAACGCGGCGCAGGAGCGTGTCGCGGCTGTAAGCATGGCCCGGATGCGTAACCAAAAACGCCAAGAGCGCATACTCCAGATAGGTGAAGTCAAGCGGCTCGCCATCTACCTGCACCTGGTAGGTGGACAGGTTGATGACCATGGAGTCGACGGTGATGAAGTCAGAAGACGCCGTCTCCTCGCCCGGCCACAGCAGATGGCGCATGCGCACCTGCAGCTCGTCAGCACTAGCAGTGGTGAGCGCAAAATCGGCGGTAAGCTTGGAAGGCATGCGCAAAAGCTTGAGCGCCTCCTCTTCTACCAGCAGCAAGGCGCAGCTCTGACCGGCAAGCTCCATGTTCTTCTCGAAATCAGCCACTTGGTCGGCCTTAGAGCTCATGACTTTGTAGACGACGAGGTCGACGTCTTGCGCAGCGGCGGGAAACTCCCTTGTAGAGCACGTAACGCACTCTGCATCGAGGCCGACGACGGCAGCTGCCACGGCATCGGAGGCGTGCAGCCCATCTTGCACGCAGAGAACCTTCTTCCTGTGCATTTTGTTCTCTCCCCTCTTGCCTACAAGATCTCTAGATAGCGGTCGAGTTCCCATTTGGAGACTATCTGGCAGTACTCGCTCCACTCGGCCTCTTTGGCCTTGAGGATGTAGCTGTGCGTATGCTCGCCCAAGACCTCCTTCATCAGGCTGGAGCCCTTGAAGCGATCGATAGCCTCGCCGAGGTCGCGCGGAAGCAGCTCGATGCCGCTTTCCATCAGCTCTTTGCGGCTCATGCTGCAGACCTTGTCGTCGATTTCGGCCGGAAGCTCGAGCTTGTCTTCCACACCGCGCAAGCCTGCGGCGAGCATGACGGCAAAGGCCAGATAGGGGTTGCATGCGGGATCCGGGCTGCGCAGCTCAAAGCGCGCGGACTCTGCCTTGCCCGGTTTGTACATGGGCACGCGCACGAGCGCATTGCGGTTGCGGTTTGCCCAAGTGCAGCAGATGGGGGCCTCGTGCCCTGCCTGCAGGCGCTTGTAGGAGTTCACGAACTGGTTGGTGATGAGCGTGAACTCGGGCGCGTACTTGATGAGGCCGGCGATGTAGTGCTTGGCAACATCGCTCAAGCCGCATCCCAGCGGGTCTGCGGGATCGTAGAAGATGTTTTCTCCATCGTGGTTGAACAGCGACTGATGCACATGCATGCCGCTGCCGGGTTGACCGGCGATGGGCTTGGGCATGAAGCTTGCGTGGTACCCGTGCTTGATGGCGATCTCTTTGACGATGACGCGGTAGGTCATCACCGCATCTGCCATGGACATGGCGTCGTCGTAGCGCAGGTGGATCTCCTGCTGGCCGGGGCCTACCTCATGATGCGAGTACTCGACGGGAATACCCATCTGCTCAAGCGTGAGGATGGTGTCGCGGCGCAGGTCGCTGGCGTTGTCGAGCGTGGTGAGGTCAAAGTACGAGCCGTTGTCGATGGGGGTGGCAGACTTGGTGTCTGTGAAGTAGTAGTACTCGAGCTCCGGGCCCACGTTCATGCTGTAGCCCATATCGGCGGCCTTGACCAAAGAGCGGTGCAGGATGTGGCGCGGGTCGCCCTCGAAAGGCTTGCCGTCGGGCGTGACGATGTTGCAGAACATGCGCGCAACGCCGTTGTCCTTTGGGCGCCAAGGCAGCGTTTGGAAAGTGCTCGCATCCGGGAAGGCGAGCATGTCGGACTCACCGTTGCGGCCAAAGCCCTCTATGCATCCGCCGTCAAAGCCCATGCCTTCCTCAAAGGCCGTGGCAAGCTCGCTGGGGGTGATGGCAAAGGACTTCATCTGGCCCAAGGCATCGGTAAACCACAGGCGAATGAAGTGGATGTTGCGCTCTTTGATGGTCTTGAAAACGTAGTCTCTGTTTGCGGCGCCCATGTCCATAAGGAGTCCTCCTGTCTAGCGCCTGGCGCAAAGCCGGCAGCTGTGTTTGTTGCAGGGCCGTGCATATCTCATAAATTACAGAGTATCGCAGCGCACTATTGCAAGCGCGTTACCGATTTTTAAGCCGATTAAAAACACAGGAAGGCCTCGCAGGATCACACGACGACATACAGCCTAACGACGTCTACTCGAGCGAGGCAAAGTACTCCTCTGCAACACGCGCGGAAGCGGCGGCGTCTTTGGTGTAGTACGTGGCACCGATCTTTGCGGCGTAGTCCTCGGTAAGCACAGCGCCACCCACAAAGGTCTTGACGTCGGGGGCCTCTTTGGCCAAAAGCTCGATGGTCTCTTCCATAGAGCGCACCGTGGTGGTCATGAGCGCAGACAGGCCCACGAGCCCCACGTTGTGCTCGCGAACGGCATCGAGCACCTGCTGCGGAGAGACGTCCTTTCCCAAGTCGATGATCGTGAAGCCGTAGTTTTCCATGAGCATCTTGACGATGTTCTTGCCGATGTCATGGATGTCGCCTTTGACCGTGGCTAAGATCACCTCGCGGCGCTCGGTGGGCGCATCGGACTCGCCCATGCTGTCTTTGACGACGTCAAAAGCAGCCTTGACGGCCTCGGCCGAAGCCATGAGCTGCGGCAAGAAGAACTTGCCAGCATCAAAACGCAAACCCACCTCGTCAAGCGTAGGGACGAGCAGCTTGTTGATGATGACCAAAGGGTCATGCGCCTCGAGCAGCTTCTTGGTGGGTGTGACCATGGGCTCGGCACGCCCCGTGAGGATGAGCTCTTGAATCTGGGCCACGGTATCGGCCGCATCGGCAAGCTCGTCAGGTATTGCAAGTCCCAAGGTCGCTGCCGGTGCGCTGGCAGCAGCAGATGCGGGTGACGAGGCCTGCCCATCAGTAGCAAAGCCATCGGTGATGCCTGCTGCCTGGCAGACAAGCGCGAGCCCTTGGCGCATAAGGTCTTCGTCCACGGCCACGCCCTTGCTGTCGTAAGGGTCGGGCGTGTTGTCGCAGCGCTCGATATAAGCACGCGCGCCGCTGTCTTGGCCCGTAAGCACCCTGTGGCAGGCGACGACATCGCGATAACGCGCGGCGTTGGGGTTGATGATGGGCAGATCCAAGCCCGCGCCAAATGCTGCAGCCAGAAAGCTCGAGCTCATGAGGTTGCGCTGCGGCAAGCCAAAGCTGATGTTGGAGACGCCCAACGTAGTGCGGCAACCCAGCTCGGCTTTGACGCGGCGTATCGCAGCCAGGATCTCTTTGGCCTCGGGCTGGTTGGTGGCAACCGCCATGGTCAAGCAGTCGATGACGACATCGCAGCGCGGGATGCCGTAGCGCTCGGCTTCCTCGACGATACGACGCGCCACCTCAAAGCGCCCTTGCGCCGTAGGCGGGATGCCGTCCTCGTCCAAGGTGAGGCCTATGACGGCGGCGCCGTACTTTTTGACGATGGGTAAGATGGCGTCGAGGTTTTCCTGCTTGCCGTTAACGGAGTTGACGAGCGGCTTTCCCGTGTAGCCTCGCACGGCGCGCTCGACGGCGGCAGGGTCGCTGGAGTCGATGACAAGCGGCAGCGTGCAGGTGGACTGCAGGCGCTGTACAGCAGCGTCGAGCACTGCCGGCTCGTCAAGCTCTGGCAAGCCCACGTTGACGTCGAGCACGTCTGCGCCAAAGCCCTGCTGGCCCACAGCCTCTCCCACCAGATAGTCCAGATTGCCGCTGCGCAGCGCCTCTTTGAGCTTGGGCTTTCCCGTTGGGTTGATTCGCTCGCCGATAACGGCGATGTCGGCGCTGCCAGCCGGCAAGATAAGCGCCTCTTGCGCGCTTGTGAGGATGAAGTCTGCCGGCATCTCCCTTTTGACGGGGTGGCCGCACTCGTCAGCCAAGCGCACGAGCTCGGCGGTAAAGCGCGGATCGGTCCCGCAGCAGCCGCCCACGACGACAGCGCCCAGGTCGTAGATCTCCTCCATTGCCGCGGCAAAATCTGCGGGAGTCACGTCAAAGACCGTCTTGCCGTCTTGGATATGCGGCAGGCCGGCGTTGGGTTGGATCATGAGGGGCACGCGGCAGGTAGAGGCCAGGGCCTTGACGATGGGCGCCATCTGGTCTGGGCCCAAAGAGCAGTTGGCACCTACGGCATGGGCTCCCAAAGACGACAGAACGCAGGCGGCGACCTCGGGCTTGGTCCCCAAGAAGGTGCGGCCGTCTTCCTCGAAGGTCATCGTCACAAAGACAGGCAAGGTCGAGTTCTCCTTGCAGGCAAGAACCGCTGCCTTGGCCTCGCGCAAATCGGCTACAGTCTCGATCACGAGCAAGTCGCAGCCAGCCTCTTGCGCAGCAATGGCTTGCTCGGCAAAAAGCTCGTATGCATCGTCAAACGATAGCTCGCCCATAGGGGCGAGCAGGGCACCCGTGGGGCCTATATCGCCTGCGACATAGCGGGCGCCAGCCGCACGCGCGCAGGCAGCGGCAGCGGCAAAGACCTCGGCCACGCTTGCCGCACCAGCGAGCTTGCGGCGGTTGGCTCCAAAGGTGTTAGAGGTTATAACCTGAGCCCCCGCCTCCACATACTGGCGGTGGATGGCGCAGATCTCATCGGGGTGGGTGAGGTTGAGCAGATCGGGCACGACGCCAGGGCCGGCAAGTCCTGCCTCCTGCATCATCGTTCCCATCGCACCGTCAAAGATCAGGTACTCCTCACCGCGCAGCGCGGCTGCAAGATGGTCGTCGGCTATGGTCAGGCCGGCAAAGGGGTCGTATGTGCTTTTCATCGTCATTTTGCCTCTCATCTTGCGCTTTGCTTAGCGCGCTCTTTGCTGCAGGTTGTGTTGCGCTCACGATAGCAGCAGTACTCAAACGCCGCGCACAGATCGCAAGGGTCACACGAAGTATCTACAGCGTCTTGGTCAAAAAGCCCCAGCACCGCGGTGACGCTTTTGGTGGGGAGCAAGAAGTTGTCTTTGGTCACGGTCAAGCCCAAACGCGCAGTTGCCCCAAGCGCATCCAAAAAAGCAGGTTGAACCGCCAAGGGCAGATCCCCGTACCCAGGGCTAAAGCGCGCATGAGCGCACAGCCCCATCTTGACGGCCTGCTGCCCCAGGATGTCTTGAACCGCCTGGGCGCCTGCCTCGGTCAGAGACGACGCGCAGCAGTCAAAGAGCAGGTGGTCGAGAGCGCTTACGGCCCCAAGGCGCTCGAGCTCCATCTGGCAGCGTGCCCCCAAGGTTGCCGCAAAGATCGCAACAAGCTTTGCGCCCTCAAGATGGCGCGCGATATCGGCACCGGGCAGGGTAAGGCCGCTTGCCGCAAGCACGATATCGTTGCCGGCGGCGCTGTCGCATCCTGCCAAGCTCTTGTTGCTGCCGCCGTCTTGCAGCTCTTCGATGCGCCAGACGTAAGAGACATCGCAAGTGTCTTCGCACTTGCGGGCAAGCTCCTCAAAGCGCTTTGCCAGGCGCTCGTCCAGCTCCTGCCCGGTGTAGCCCACGTACATGAGCGCATCGCGTCGATTGACTTTGCAGGCAACGCGCCCGCTGCCGGCGGCAACGAGCCCCCTATCGGACTTAAACCCCACGGAGACGCTGCCTAGCCCCTCGCGCAGGCAAGCGTGTTGAGGCGCTGCATGACAGATGCTGCCACCGCAGGGCGGTTCATCGTATAGAGATGCAGGCCGTCTACATCGTTGGCGGCAAGGTCGGCAAACTGGGCAGCTGCATACTCGCAGCCCGCCTGCTGCAGGGCCTCTTTGTCGTCCTCGTAGCGGGCGACGAGCTTGACGATGCCAGAAGGCAGGCTCGCGCCGCACATGAAGACCATGCGCGAGAGCTGCTTTTTAGTCATGAAGGGCATGACGCCGCAGCTGATGGGCACGTTGACGCCACCGGCAACAGCGCGCTCTCTAAAGCGATAGAAGAGCTCGTTTTGGAAGAAGAGCTGCGTGATGAAGAAATCCGCGCCCGCGTCCTGCTTGGCCTTGAGATGCTCTATGTTGACGCGCGGGTCCGCACAGTCGATGTGGCCTTCTGGATACGCCGCCGCGCCCACGCAAAAGCCCTGGTCCTTGAGATAGCCGATGATGTCTTTGGCGTACCTGAACTGGCCAGGCTGCGTGTTAGGGGTTATGTCGCCGCGCAAGGCGAGCACGTTGGCGATGCCTAAGCGCCGCATGTCCTCGCAAGCGGCGTCCAAGCTCTCTGGCGTTGCGTTGATGCAGGTCAAATGAGCCATCGTGGGACGGCAGAACTCGTCTTGGATGAGCGCGGAGACCTGGTTGGTAGCGTTGAAGGCGCGCCCCTCGTTGCCAGACCCGCCCGCAGAGTAGGTGACCGATACAAAGTCCGGTCCCAGCGGGGCAAGCTCTCCTGCCACCTGACGGGCGACCTCATCGGAAAGCTCGCCTCGCGGCGGAAAGATCTCGAACGAGACCACGGGGCGGCCTACAGCTGCGGCGGCTTTGTAGACGTCTGTGATGCGCTTGCCGCGAGCGCTTGCATTTGCGTTTGTTGAGGTTGTCATAGTTTCTCCATCCATAGTCGCTCCATCTTAGCAACCCGGCTGCATACGCCGCGCTGCCCTTTGCCGATGGTGCGCCATCGTTAATATCAATAACCTGGCAGTACGCCGCACGTTGCCCCTACTGCGATAATAGGAACCCGATTTGCACTGCCGCAAAAACACAGCGCAGACCCCGCATGCGCACACCGCTGCGGGCAACCAACAGATCCCAAGCATGCCGAGCACACACCTTTGCGCCTGCCATGCAACGTCTTTGAAAGGCCGCATCATGGAGTTTTCTACCGCCTGTATCCACCACGCGCCCCGCTTTGCTGAGCCCACAGGCAGCGTGACCACCCCGATCTACCTCACCTCCACCTTTGCCCACTTAGGTCTGGGGCGCTCTACCGGCTACGACTACACGCGCACGCAAAACCCCACGCGTCAATCCGTAGAAGACACCGTCGCAGGGCTTGAGAAGGGCGCCGACGCGTTGGCGTTTTCTACCGGCATGGCAGCCATCACCTGCTTGATGGAGCTTTTTGCCCCCGGCGACCACATCGTCACCTCGTTTGACCTCTACGGCGGCTCCATCCGCCTCTTTGATTCCATCTCAAAGAAAAACGGCCTGAGCTTTAGCTCTGTGGATACAAGCGACCTTGACGCCGTATCCGCCGCCATCACGCCAGCTACCAAGGCGATCTTGATAGAAAGCCCCACCAACCCCACCATGGTCGTAAGCGACATCGCCGCCGTGGCCAAGCTCGCACACGACAACGGCGCGCTGCTTATCGCCGACAACACCTTTTTGAGCCCCTACTTTTGCCAGCCCATCACCTTGGGCGCAGACATCGTCATCCACAGCGGCTCCAAATACCTGGGCGGCCACAACGACGTGCTGTCCGGCTTCTTGGTGGCCTCCACGCAAGATATGGCCGACAAGTTGCGCTATATCCAAAACACCACGGGCGCCACGCTCACGCCGTTTGACGCCTGGCTTGTAGAGCGCGGCATCAAAACGCTGCCGCTGCGTATGGAGAAACATCAGCAAAACGCCTTGGAGATCGCAAAGTGGCTGGAGGGGCAACCCAAGGTCAGCCGCGTGCTCTACCCCGGTCTTGAAAAGCATCCGGGCCACGACCTGAGCTTGGCCCAGGGCACGGGCTTTGGCGGTACGCTCACCTTCTACGTAGACAGCGCAGACACCGCCCGCAAGCTTTTGGAGGGCGTGAGCCTCATCAAGTTCGCAGAAAGCCTGGGCGGCGCAGAGAGCCTAGTCACCTACCCGCTCACCCAAACGCACGCCGACCTCTCGCTCGAGGAGCGTGCGGTCAAAGGCATCGACGACAAGATGATCCGCCTCTCCGTTGGGCTCGAGGACGCAAAAGACCTCATCGCCGACCTTGCACAGGCATTGGCATAAAGGGGCCCGGGCACATGACAAACTACGATTTTGACCGCGTCATAGACCGCAAGAACACCGGCTGCCTCAAGTACGACTTCCACGCCAAACGCGGCAAGGCGGCAGACCTCACGCCGCTTTGGGTGGCCGATATGGACTTCTCCTTGCCCCAAGAGGTGCTCGACATCGTCAAAGAGCGCATCGATCACGGCATCTTTGGCTACACGCAGCCGCTTGACCCCTACTACGACGCCGTGCTCGACTGGGTCGAGGCACATCAGCACTGGCGCCCTGCCAAAGAGAGCCTGGTCACCACCCCCGGCGTCGTCTTTGCACTGGCCAGCGCCGTACGCGCCTACACCCAGCCCGGCGATGCCGTGCTCATCCAGCAACCCGTCTACTACCCCTTCAAAAACGTGGTCGTAGACAACAAGCGCACGCTCGTCAACGCTGCGCTTTCCTACCAAGACGGCGCCTACGGCGTAGACCTCGATGCATTTGAGAGCACCATCGTGCAAAACGAGGTCAAGCTCTTCATCTTGTGCAACCCCCACAACCCCGCAAGCCGCGTATGGACGCGCGACGAGCTTTTGGCGATGGGACGCATCTGCGCCAAGCACGGCGTCATCGTCGCCTCAGACGAGATACATGCCGACTTTGCCTGGGAGGGACACGTCTTCACGTCGTTTGCAAACGTGGGAGACGACGCAGGCTGCAAGTGGCTTGTCTGCACATCGCCCAGCAAGTCGTTTAACATCGCCGGCTTGCAGATCTCCAACATCTTCATCCCGGATGCAGATATGCGCCATGCATTCATGGCCGCAAGGGGCGCTACCGGCTACGACGAGCCCTCGCTCATCGGCCTTGTAGCAACCCAGGCCTGCTACACCGCCGGGGCCGATTGGTTTGAGCAGGCCAAAGCCTATATCTGGGGCAACATCTGCTTTATGCAAGACTACCTGGCCAAAAACGCCCCTCAGCTGCATATGGTAGATTGCCAGGGCACCTACCTCACCTGGGTGGACTGCCGCGCGCTTGGGCTTGACACAGCAGGGATCAAAGAGCTCGTGGAAGACAAGGCGCGCCTGTGGCTTGATCTGGGTGACATGTTTGGCGCAGACGGCGCGGGCTTTATCCGCTTCAACGTGGCCTGCCCGCAAAGCGTACTCGCGCAAGCGCTCAAGCAGCTTTGCGATGCTGTAGCCAGCCTCTAACGGCAACGGCTGCGCCACCCGCACAACCCAACCCAACACGGCAACACGACAAGGACCAACATGCCCATTCGCATACCAGACCAGCTGCCCGCAACCTCAAAGCTCGAGGCAGAAAACATCTTTGTGATGACGGAGCACCGCGCCATCCACCAAGACATCCGTCCCCTGCGCGTGCTGCTTTTAAACCTCATGCCCACCAAGATCGTCACCGAGACCCAGATCCTGCGCAAGCTCTCCAACACTCCCCTGCAGGTTGAGGTCGAGCTTTTGCGTCCCATCACGCACGAGGCCAAAAACACGCCGTCGTCGCATCTGGAGACCTTCTACCGCAGCTTTGCCGATATCAAAGACAGCCGCTACGACGGCATGATCATCACTGGCGCGCCAGTGGAGCTTTTGGAGTTCGAGCAGGTCGACTACTGGGAAGAGCTCGTCAAGATCATGGACTGGGCAGATGTGCACGTCCATAGCACGCTGCATATCTGCTGGGGCGCGCAGGCGGGTATCTACCACCACTACGGCATCGACAAGCGCGTCTTGCCCGGCAAGCTCACGGGCATCTTCTCGCACGAGGTCATCAAGCCGTCGTCTCCGCTTGTGCGCGGCTTTGACGACGTCTTTGACGCGCCGCATTCGCGCTATACGGGCATCATCGAGTCCGAGGTTGCATCCCATCCCAAGCTCGAGGTCATCGCCGACTCTGCCGAAGCCGGCGTCTACATCGCAAAGTCAACGGACTCAAGGCATTTCTTTGTCTTTGGGCACCCGGAATACGATCGCGACACTTTAGATGCCGAGTATCAGCGCGACCTTTCCCGCGTAAAGAACGGCAGCCTGGATTTTGCCGAGATGCCCAAGCACTACTACCCTGCTAACGACCCGAGCCGCGCGCCACGCTGCACTTGGCGCAGCCATGCCCAGCTGCTCTACACCAACTGGCTCAACTACTACGTCTACCAGACCACGCCCTACGACCTCTACGAATAGGGCAGGCAGGATTAACGCGCAGGCAACCGCTGCCACAGGTGCCGCAGACAGCGCGGCTATCTGCCGTATACTGTTGAGCCATGAGTAAACTAGACGACATCGAGGCGCTCACCAAAGAGGTCACCGCCTCCTCAATCACCATCCTCCCAAAGCGATGCAGCTACATCCGCAACTGGAACAGCAGCTGCAAGGCCTGCATGAACGCATGCCACCACGACGCCATATCGCGCAAGATCGGTCGCATCAAGATCGACGCCGAGAAATGCACGGGTTGCGGCGCATGCGCTGCGGCCTGCCCCATGAGCGCCATGCTCACCAGCGCGCCCAACCAGACCGACATCGTGCGCGCCGCAAAGGCGACGGCTGCCAACTACGGCGGCATAGCGGCCTTTGCCTGCCGCCGCCATGCAGACGAGTTGGGCATAGACGAGACCCGTGTCACCATCTTGCCGTGCCTTAACTACCTGGACGAGTACCTCATCTGCGGCCTTTTGGCCATCGGCATCGACCGCGTGGCGCTTTTATGCCCCGGCTGCGAGAACTGCAGCGTAGACAGCAGCGAGCCGTATTTTCCCGCCGTTGTCAAAAGCGCGCGCAACCTGATGAAGACGTGGGGCACCACCGGCAAGGTCAAGATATTCAAGGACGTGCCGGACAACATCTGCCATACAAAGGGCACCCACATCGCCAAAAGCAGCAGGCGCGACGCGCTCACGCAGGCGGGCGGCAGCGCTATGAGCTACGTGATGGACTCTATCGACGAGGCCGTGACCGGTCAGAAAAAGCACACGCCAGACCCCGATAGACAGGTCGTCGTCAAACCAGAAGACGTGTTTCCGCCCGATACTTACCGCGGTCCGCGCATAAAGAAGATGCTCGACCGCGTAGGCCAGCTGCCAGAAGGCGCAAGCATCGAATCGCGCTTTTGGGCCACGGTAGACATCGACGACACCAAATGCATACGCTGCGGATGCTGCGCCACGATGTGCGCCACGCATGCCCTAGTCTACGTGCAGGACCTGCCTGAAAATCCCACGCGAGTTCAACGCAAAGAGGCACCGGGTACCTTGGCGTTCATGCCGGATATATGCATGGCCTGCGGGTTATGCGCAGACTCCTGCTTTAGGAAGGCCATGGTCATCGGCAACCGCATACCGGCAAGCTACCTGGACCCTGATATGCTCGTGCTCCTCTTTGAGAACGAGAAGCGGAAGAACCCCCGCAAATACGGGCTGTAAATCGCAGGCGGCGTTGAGCTGCAACAACATGCTGTAAGCATCTGTTTCAGGGCGCGGTATACGTGCTGCAAACAGATGACTTTAAAATCGCAAGAGAGCAAAAGGCATCCTTCGCTCAGACTCGGCACCCGATCGCGCTTGCAGCGCCTGAAAGGCGCGAGCAGCGAAGCGCGCTGGAGCAGCACGCATCCGCCACCCGCGCCTTTATCGTGCTGCACAATGCCTCGCGCGACAGCCTCTTGCCCGACCAAGGCATCGCGCTTACAGCTTGATGAACCCAAAGGTCTGGGCAACATACGCCACCAAGATCAAGACGATGCACACAGGCGCGATGTACTTGATCATCGCCGTCCAAGGGCCGGCCATCAAAAACGGCGCAGACTCGCGCACCTCGTCCACGATAGTCTGGGGTTTGATGATCCACCCCACAAAAACGCAGGTCATGATCGCAGCGATGGGCATCATCACGGAGTTAGAGATGAAATCGAAGAAGTCAAGCAGCGTGGTGCCCTCGCCCAAGGGCTGGATAAAGTTCAATCCGCTGTAGCCCATGTTGACGATGACAGCTGCCACCAGCAAAAACACCGTCACGATGGTCAGAGACTTCTTGCGCGACATATGAGCGCCGTCGCAGACGATGGACACGCAGGTCTCTACAAGCGAGATAGAGCTTGTGAGCGCGGCAAAGATGACGAGCAAGAAGAAGATCACACCCAAGACGCCGCCGATAGAGCCCATGGAGTTAAAGACCTGCGGCAAGATGATGTACATAAGCGACGGGCCGGCGTTTTGCGCAACAGCGTCGCCGCTGCCCAGCGCCACAAACGCAGAGGGAATGACCATGAGGCCGGCCAAAAGGGAGACGCTAAAGGTCGTGCCTGCGATCTGCATAACACTTGTGGTGAGCTTCTCCTTCTTGTCCAGATAAGAGCCGTAAGTAACCATGATGCCCATCGCCAAAGAAAGCGTGTAGAAGGTCTGGCCCAGGGCGGCGATGATCAGCTCGGGCGAGAACTTGCTCACATCGGGGACGACGTAGTAGGCAAGGCCATCCAAAGCACCCGGCATAGTGAGGACGTAGATACCCAAGGCAGCAGACACGATGATGAGCGCCGGCATCATGATGAGGTTGGCGCGCTCGATGCCCTTGTTGACGCCCAAACCCACGATGGCGCAGGTGGCGATGGCAAAGATAAGCAAGAAGATCGTGCTGGGCACGGGGCTTGCAATGAAGTTGGAGAAATACGCGCCGCCATCGGCCAAAGCCGCAGGGCCGTCGGTGAGGTAGGCGAACATGTACTTGGTCGTCCATCCACCGATGACGCAGTAATACGGCACGATGATAAAGGGCACAGCAGACATGAACACGCCGATAAAGGTGAACTTCTTTCCAAAAGCCCCAAACGCGCCTATCGCAGACTGCTTGGTCTTGCGCCCCAAGGCGTTTTCAAGCAAGAGCAAGGAGATACCGATGGTAAAGACGAAGATCAGATAGACGACCAAGAAGGTGCCGCCGCCGTACTTGGCAGCCAAGTACGGAAAACGCCACATGCTCCCCAAGCCCACTGCGGACGCTGCCGCAGATAAGACAAAGGCCAGGCGCCCCGACCAAGAGGCGCGCGTCGCGGATGAGTCGTTTGCCATAAAGTTGCTCCTTGCTTAAAGTGGCTTGCCGCCAAACAGGCCGCCAGCAAAGCGCACCCGTAAATTTGCATCAAGCCACCCTAACATCTGCAGCAAAGAAGCAGACAGCAGGCATAACCCCCTGCCCGCAGGCGGAGGGCAGCCTGCACCCGAGGCGCCCGCATTGGCAGCCGTGCCAAAAACCAAGCAGCAGCTGTTTTGCCGGGCGCCCAGGCAGACGGAAACTGAACTTTTAAGATGCGGCGATGATGGCAGCGACCTTGGCCGCCGTCTCTTTGCGGGCCTTGCCGCGCACGTCGATGAGCTCGGCGATGATAGAGATGGCGATCTCTTGCGGGGTCTTATCGGCGATCTTGACGCCGATGGGAGCGCTTACGCCCTTCCAGTCATCGGCAGTGCAGCCACGAGCCTCTGCGTTGGCCATGACATCGGCGTTTTTGCCAGGATTGCCCATCATGCCCTTGTAAAACGCCGGGCTCTTGACGGCGTGGATGAGCGCGTCCATATCATGCACGTGACCGCGCGTGACAACGCAGCAGTAGTCATCCTGCGTAAGCGCCACCTTGCTTGCAAGATCGCTCCAATCGGGTTTGACAGCTACAAGCTCGGAGAGCGGGAAGCGCTCTGGGGTAAGGAAGGCGGCATCGTCGTCGATGACGAGCGTGTCAAAGCCACAGTCATGAGCGTAGCGCTCCATAAAGCGGCTGACCTCGCCTGCGCCGTAGATGACCACGCGCTGGGTAGTAAACAAGGGCACGCTGCACCAAGTCACGCCGGCAAACTGATCGACGTGCATAGAGGGGCCGCGCGTGCAATCCAGCATCTGCTTGCGGTCGCGCTTGTTGTAGGGGCGGCTTGCTACGATCTCCTTGCCCTCGTTGGCAAAGAACAGCGTGGACTTGCTGTCCTCGCTGGGACCCATGTCAAAGCTCTGGTTGTCGGGGCGCATGCAGGCATCGGCGTCGTAGACGATCTTGAAGCCGATCCATGCTTGGTCGTTGAGCTTGAGGCTGGTGATAGCGCGCTCGAGCGCAGGGATGTCCTCTGCAGTCAAGCCCTCCAAGATCTGCGCCAGATGCTCTTGGCGGATGATGGGCGCGTTGACCAGGGCTGCAGCGCTAAAGCACGGCACGAGCTCTGGGTCCACATGCGGGGTCTTGCCCGCTTTGACGGCGTCGATGATGGACTGGATAGTGGATTGGGTGATCATGAGATCTCCTTAACGTTGGGACATATGCCAACGACCGCTTGATCTTGCAGCGTATGCGCGTTAGGCGGCGCATATGCAGCGGTTCGTTGCAGCATCTATCCGATGTACAGGCACCGCAAAGTATACGCCTGCGCTACATGCGTTTCCCTTTGCGCTTTTCACATCAAAAGCACACAGACGTTTAAGAGCCCGACATCTCAGCATGGGACGGTCGATAGATGCTTTAGGGCTCAGACTTCGCACCCGAGCGCTCCTGCAACCACCGCAGCTGCGGATGAAGCGCCTTTGGCGTTTCTAGGTCCTCGCTCCCGCGGCGGTTGCAGTCGCGCTCTGCTCAGTATTCGCCCACGCATCTGTCGACCGTCCCACTGGAATTCATCTCGCGCACTCACGCTCATCCCCAGGCAAGCCTTCGGAAAACCTCGTGCAAAAAGATGCTTTCATCTGCAAACGCAAAACGCTCGCTCTAGGCAATTGAATGACACGCCCTGCCTATTACCTCGGTCTATTGATTATCAAAAATGAGAATAATCCACTCGCCCTATTATCCTTGCTGTCTCAAAACGCATTCGCCTCTAGATTCGTAGAATCCGCTCGCAAGTGTTTGGCTTGATGAGGAGTCAAAGCGCCAAACGCGCAAGCTCACGACGCTCCTGCACAGCGTCAGTTGTTTTTACACAGAGGCCAAAGCTCAGTGCAGTCAAGAGCTGGCAGATGTCGTGCAAGGCGACAATAGAGAAAGGGATAGACATGAAGAAGGTTTTGGTTATCGCTGCAGCTGCAGCACTGTGCGCAGGTATGCTCTCCGGTTGCGGCGCAAGCACCTCCGGCTCCAGCAGCTCTTCTAGCAGCTCCAGCACCAGCGCAGAGCAAAGCGCCGACGTCACGATGTCTTACACCACCGTCGACGAGCTCAAAGCCGAGCTCGACAGCGACGACGTCGTGGTTGTCGACGTCCGCAAAGCTGCCGACTACGAGGCTGGCCACATCAAGGGTGCTGTGTCTGCCGACATGGACGCAGCCAAGGCTGGTGACACCGACGCAGGTACCGCAAACATGAAGGCCGCCCTCGAGGAGGCCACCAGCAGCGAGACCGGCGACGGCAAGCAGCTCGTCTTGGTCTGCTACAGCGGCAAGAGCTATGCTCAGGCTGGCACCAACATCCTCGACTCCATGGGCGCTGACATGACCAAGGTCACCACCCTCGAGGGTGGCATGGAGGCCTGGGGTTCTGACGACCTCGAGAAATAATCAAGGCCTCAAGAGATGACACAACCTGTCAAAAAGACGGGCTGGGCAGGGCGCATCGTCGTAGTGGCGTGCGCCCTTGCGCTTGTTGCATGCTATTTTGCCGTCCCTGCCGTGCATAGTTGGGTCGACAGCGTTGTAGCGATGTTTGCCAGCGGCGACTTTACCGTCGTGCGCGAGTTCGTCGCATCGTATGGCGCCTATGCAGCAGCAGTGTCCTTTGCCCTTATGGTCTTTCAAAGCGTTGCAGCCCCGCTGCCGGCGTTTCTCATTACCTTTGCCAACGCCAATCTCTTTGGCTGGTGGCAGGGAGCATTGCTGTCTTGGACAAGCGCCATGGCCGGCGCAGCCGTCTGCTTTTGGATCGCACGCCTTTTGGGGCGCGACGTCGTAGAAAAGCTCATCACCAAAAGCGGTCTGGCAAGCGTGGAGGGCTACTTCGAGCGGCACGGCAACCTGACCATCCTCATCTGCCGTCTGCTGCCGTTTGTCTCCTTTGACTTCGTGAGCTACGCCGCAGGCCTCACCAGCATGTCTTTTGGCGGCTTCATGTTGGCCACCGGCATAGGCCAGCTGCCCGCCACCATCGTCTACTCCTATGTAGGCGGCATGCTCACCGGCGGTGCCAAGATGCTGGTCATGGCGCTGTTCATCCTCTTTGCGCTTGCCGGCGTCGTCGTCTTGGCACGCCAGCTCTACACCGAGCACACTAAGAAGAAGGCTGCGGCGGCACAGGGTGCCCCTACCGCAACGGATAACGCAAACGCCAAGGACAGCACAATTGCCTAGCACGCCTACACAGCGCAACCGCAAGGCCGAGGTCAAGGCTATCGCCTTTATCGCGATAGTCTTGGCTTTGTGCGCAGCAAACGCCGTCTTTGGCTGGTCTGCGCGTTTTGACGCATCGGGTGCTACCGCTGCCTTGCAGCAGCTTATGGCGCAAAACCTGCCAGCTGCGCTAGGCGTTTACTTTCTTGCCGTGGCCTTGGGGAGCACGTTTTTGGCGCTTCCCGGCGTGCTGTTTGCCATCGTCGCAGGCGCCTGCTTTGGTCCCATCTTGGGAACGGTGGCCTGCGTTGTCTCTTCAACAGCAGGGGCGGTCTTGTCGTTTGTTACCGCGCGCTACTTTCTCAAAGAGAGCATCAAGCCGCGCGCGACAGCAAACGAGCTGTTAGCCAAATGGCTCTTTGGACGCGAGGAAAACATCATCGTCACCTTGGCTGTCACGCGTCTCGTGCCGCTGTTTCCCTTTAACTTGCAAAACTTTGCCTACGGTGTCACCGATGTGAGCCTGGGCACCTACACCTTGTGCACGGCGATCTTCATCATCCCGGGCACCGCACTGTATGTAACGGCAACCGCAGGCATACTCGATGCCCAAAACCGCGTGCTCTATCTGCTTGTTTCCGCATGCCTGCTAGCAGCCACCCTGGTGATTGCCGCGTTGCTGCGTCGTCGTTACATAGACGATGAGGAGGTCTCCTCATGATCGCGGCAAGCGGCTATGCAACACAGGGGCAAGACGGGCCGGGTAAGCTCGCGCTGGCTGGCATCGCGCTCGAGAAAGGCCACTATCCCTTCAAGAACTACCGCCATGCTCACGCGCAGAGCGTGTTTTTTGCAGGGTGCAACCTCCCTTCTTTGTACCCCAAGACCTGCAAGGCATTGGTTGAGCTTTTTGCACAGCACGGCGTTGGCGCTGCCTACGACTGCTGCGGAAAGCCGCTTGCGATGATGGGGCGCGATGCAGATTTCAAGCGCATCTGCAACGGCATTGCCAAGCGCTTGTCAAAACGAGGCTGCACAGAGCTTGTCTGCGCATGCCCCAACTGCCTCTATGCGCTGCGTGGCAACATCCCCCAGCGCGTGATAAGCGTCTACGACAAGCTCGATCAGCTGGGCGTCAAGTGCGCTGCAGGTAGCGATAGGGCCGCAGGCTCTACCGCGGTCTACTTTCCGCCCTGCCCCGATCGCAGGGAGGGCCTCATCTACGCTAAAGCCTCCCGTTATCTGCCTGCAAACACCCACACGTTGCAATGCGCAGGTCAACATGGCTGCAGCAAAGGTGACGCCTGCAGTGGATGCAAGGCGCTGCCCTGTTGCAGGCAAGACCTAGGCGGCGTTATAGACCAAAGCAGCAACATCGTCACCGCGTGCGCATCATGCTGTGGCTATCTCACGGCAGCGGGCTTCAAAGATGTGCACCTGTTGCTAAGCGACATCTTGGGAATCGACGAGAAGCCCGCTATGGGCATGTCCTTTATCAACCGTGCTAGGACAAAACTCGCATGACGCAGCACGCCAAAACACATAGCGCAGGCGCAAAGAAGAAGGCGCTTGTGATCTTTACGCGCGCCTTGGAAAACGACAGCGTCAAATCGCGGCTTGCAGGCGTGCTCACCCCAACTCAACGCCACACGCTGCATCAAGCCTTTCTTGAGGACCTCAAGGCGCTTGCCGATGACGACGCTGTGCGCAAAACAGGCTGCGAGCTCGTGCTCTGCAGCACCACGCCTAACATCCCCCAAGAGATCGCATGCGTTTTTGGAGACAGCTGCCTCTATCTTAAGCAGAGAGGCAACAGCTTCAAGGAGCGCTTGTCCGCAGCCTTTGAGGACGCCATGGCCGCAGGCTACGAATCCGTGGTTTTGCTTGGGTCGGACTGCGTTGAGACGTCTCCAGAAAGCTTGGTGCGCGCGTTTGCCCTGCTGGAGGTCTACCAGCTGGTACTGGGCCCCTCCACCGATGGCGGCTTCTATCTTGCAGGCGCAAGCGGGGTCGACCCGCAGGTCTTTTACGTGGACGGCTACGGCACGCCCAACGCGCTGTCTGCGCTCGAGCACGCCGCGCAAAGCAGAGGCGCCAGTACTACGAGACTGCGTCGTTGCGGAGACATGGACACCCTCTTTGACCTGCAGGTGCTCGCACATCGCTCGCATAGCGCCAACCCAGGCTATCTCCCCTGCCATACGCTTGCCGCGCTCGAGGCCTTTGCAAAGCAAGGCGCAGACACGCTCGAGCGCCCCATATCGCTTATCGTATGCACCTACAACGAGTCATCCACGGCAAAGCAGCTAGCCAAGCAGCTTGCCGCGTTAGACGGGCAATGCGAGGTTATCATCGCAGACGGCGGCTCCACAGACGGTACGCGCGAGATGCTGAGCGCAAGCTTCAAAGTCATCGACTGCCCCAAGGGACGCGGCCGCCAGCTCAACCGCGGGGTTGCGGCAAGCCACGGCGACATCCTCTTCTTCATGCACGCAGACAGCGTCTTGCCACCAGATGCCCTAGCCCAAATCCGCGAGGTCATGCGCAACTACCGCGCAGGCTGCTTTGGCATCACCTTCCCGCGCTCCACCATCGCCATGGCATGCTGCCAGCGCCTCTCCAACTTTCGCGCACGCTGCAGGAAGGTGATGTTTGGCGACCAAGGGATCTTTATCGAGCGCACGCTCTTTGCCGAGCTAGGAGGCTTTAGAGAGATCGCCCTCATGGAGGACTACCAGCTGTCATTGGACCTTGCGCAAAGAAAAATCGCCTACGGGATGTGCACACAGCGCATCCAGACATCTGACAGGCGCTTTGCGGGCAACATGCTGCACCAGCTCGTCGTCATGCGGCAGATGGCAAAGCTGCGCAAGCGCTATCGCAACGGGGAGGATCCGGAGATTTTAGCGCGCGAGTACCGCGACCTGCGATAAGGCGCAAAACGCTCGCCAAACCCACAGCAATCGTCTGCGTATGGTTTTCCCGGGCCAGCATGAGGGCTGGTCCAGCAAAGCCAAATACGTGGCTTTGAGAGGAACGGTTCAGACAAAGGAGGAACCATGAGAAAGAAGCTTGCAGTAATCGCCGCCGCAGGCCTCGCCGTTTGCCTGAGCGCATTTGTGCTCGCAGGTTGCGGCAACAGCACCCAAAGCAAGACCGAGGAAAGCTCCAGCAGCACGACTGCTGCCGAGCAGACCGCAAGCACCGACGAGGTCTCCCAGCGCACGGTCTACGTGAGTGCCGAGTGGGCCAAGCAGGCCATCGACGGCCAGGTCGAAGGCTACGAGGACGTTGTCGTCGCCTGCGTGGCCTACCCCATGGAGGCTGCCGATGCAGAGCCCTACGCCGAGCATATCCCCGGTGCCATCTACGTGAGCAACCAAGAGGTCGAAGACGCCACCGGTGACGAGAAGGGCGCCTACAATCTGCTCTCTGCCGACGAGGTTGCCGACTACCTGGTCAAGAAGGGCATCACCAAAGACACCAAGGTGCTGCTCTACGGTGCCGATATCTCCGGCACCGCACGCAACGCCTACGCCTACCTGTGGTGCGGCGTCGAAGACGTCAAGATCATCAACGGCGGCCTGGACGCCTGGAAGGCCGCAGGCTACGACACCGAGAAGACCGAGAACAAGGCCGAGGCAGCAAGCGAGTTTGGCTGCAGCGTTCCCGCTCATCCCGAGTACTGGACCAGCATCGAAGACGCAAAGTCCAAGCTCGAAAGCGACGACAACTTCAAGCTCGTGAGCATCCGCAGCGAAGAGGAGTGGCTGGGCGAAACCAGCGGCTACACCTACATGGACAAGGCCGGCGAGCCCGAGGGCGCTGTCTGGGGCAAGGGTCCCAAGACCGCCGCTGACGTTGCAGACTTCACCAACGATGACGGCACCGTCAAGACCCTCGCAGAAATCGAGGAAATCTGGGCTGACTGCGACTTCACGCTCGACAACGACCTCGCCTTCTACTGCGGCACCGGCTGGCGCGCCTGCGTGCCCTTCTTGATCATGTACGAGAACGGCTATGACAACATCTCCGTCTACGACGGCGGCTGGTACGAGTGGCTCATGCACGACGACTACCCCGTCCAGGTGGGCGACCCCGCAAGCGACGACTGCGAGCACACCACCGTGGGCAAGCTCCCCGGCGGCAAGGCCTCCAAGGAGTAAGGCCAAGCTGTGAGACAGGCTATCGCTATAGTCTTTGAGGTGTTGGCCCTGGCATCTTGCGCCGGGGCCTATGCCCTCGAGCATTTCACCAAGGTCAAGCTGGGCATGACGCGCTGGGTGAACTACAACTCCACCGCTATCAAGCAAATCGTGCCGATAGACGTCATCTATATTGCCTGCACCGTGCTTTTGGCAGTGCTCTTGATAGGTCTGCTTGTGCTGCTTGTCCGCTCTCAAAAGCGAGCAGGCACTCTCATCGCTGTTGTGTTTGCCGCGGTACTAGTCGTTTTGTTTGCGCTTGTTGCAACGCGTCTTATCCGCACCGCAGCCTACGTCTTCACAGCAGCTGCCCTTCTGGTGGGCGCGCTCTTTGCCCTAGGCGCAGCATGGGGTTTCCGACAGGCTCGGTAGGGCGCAATACGGAGCAGATCGCGCCTGAGATCGCTGCGGGAGCGAGGACTGTTTGAGCGCCGCAGGCGCGAGTTCCGCAGCTGCAGCGGTCGAAGGCGCGATCGGGTGCGGAGTCTGAGCCCTAACGAGTCTGTCGGAAGTCCTGCAAGGACGCCGCAAGGCATCGTTGAGGCTTTAAGCACTGCAACCTATTGCCAACGCAAAAGACCCGCATCCACGAGAATGCGGGTCTTTTTATCGCCAGCAGCAAACCAGCGGCAATGTTATCGGCAAGCTTCTAGGATTCCTGCCCGTCTACGGGGGTTGACTCGGTATCGCTTTCTGAAGAATCGGGATTAGCCAAGCTCTCCTCAGACGCGCTCGCAGTCTCGTCGCCACTGGCAGACGCATCGTCGGCAGCAGAGGCGTCGACAGTGTCGGCAGACGCGAACACACCGTTGGAATCTGCCACCGCGCTCACATCACGCACCGCGCTGTTTTGCGTGTAGCGGACCTTGATCTTATCGCCCGCCTTGACAAAGGGCAGCGTATCGCTCACAGACACCGCGGCGACGTAGATGTCGTCGGAGCCCTTGAGCTTAAAGTAGTAGTAGCTGTTACCGTCTTTGACGACGCTTTCCACCGCCTCGACTGTACCCGACGCCTCAAGCGCCTGGGCCTGCTCGACCTTGGAGGTATCGACGTCGATATCGCTGTCGTTGCCCAGGGCGGTAACGTAGTTGGCCTGTGCCTGCTCAACCGTCGTGCCCGTGCCGACGATCTGATACTGCTGCACGTCGATGTAGGCGTACATCTTGACCAGGCCCGCGCTGTCCTTAAGCGACAAGAAGTACGTGGGGCGGTCTGCGATGTTGAGCAGCAAGGGGCTTGTGGCCTCGTACTTCATCTGCTGGACTTGGCCTTCGGCAGAGCGCATGGCGCTGGTCTCTGTCGCACCGGCGCACGTGTAATAGCTCGTGGCCTTGGTGCGCAGGTTAGTGAGCACAAAACCCACCAAGGACTCGTCAGAGTTAGCAGAGGTCATGCCTGTGTACATGTAGACGTCGTCGTTGATGGCGAGGTAGTTGTAGCCGCTTGTAGAGCTCGTGGAGTCTCCGGTTGTGGACTCCTCTTCATCAGAGAACAAGCTGGGGGCGCTGCTGCCCGTGGGAACGAGCACGCCGCTTTGGCCGATGAGGCTGTTCCAAAAGCCGCTGCGGTACTTGCCGTAAGAACCCAGCTGGTCGTAGACCAGATCGGCCGAGAACACCTTGTCGCACCACTGGGGAATGTCGTCGAGTGAGTAGAAGTTGGACTCACCGGTTACGGCGTTGACCAAGATGGCGCCGTCGTAATCCTTGCCGCCAAAGAGCATGACGCGGTACTTGACCGTGGGCACGATCCAATACGGCGCGCCGTCGTCGTCGATCTCGAAGGCCGCCTCACCCAAGATCTTAGTGGGGAACTGGAACCTCACGTGGCGATAGAGGTAGTTGTTGAAGTGCTCGGCGGTGGAATAGTGCATGTAAGAGCCCTCTTCCAAGCGAACGAGCTGGGTCTCCTGCGTTGCCATGTTGACAGAGACATAGCCGGGCAGGCCGTTGCGCGTGTTGGTGATCCACTTGATGATGTCTGCGTAGACAAGCGGGCTCACGCGATACGGTGCCTCTTTGTAGCTAATCTGCGTGTAGGCAGCGTCGGACTCGTCTACGGCGTACTGGGACACAAGATCGCTCATCTCGCCGATGGTGCGGCTACCCAGGCGCACAGCCGTACTGCGATCAACCACCGGCACGCTGTCCATAGAGATCTCTGCGATATCTGTAGAGAACTCGCCTTCTTGGACGTCGAGCAGGGCGGAGTAGCTTTTGGCGTTAAAGAACGGCGAGCTCACGATGCCACCAACAAAGAGCACCAGCACGCTGATGACCACGATGCCGCCAGCCACAAAAGCGGGCCTGAAGCCGTGGCCCTTCTTCTTTGCCTCTTTCTTGGCAGCCTTATCTGCAGCACGCTCTTCTTTGGACTTGAAGACCTTGCCGGACCTGAGCTTGTCGCCGATGCCGTCAAAGAAATCCTGGATATCCATGACAAGCGAGGTGATGCCGTCGCTTGCACGCGGGATGGCAAAGAGCACGGCCACGACGAGCGTGCAGTAGATCAAAAACCACCAAAACGCCTGCGACTGCACGTTGATGGGCGGGATCATCACGTAATAGAGAATGGCGATGATGACGATGGAGAGGATGGCGGGTATGCCGAACTTCTTCATGAGGTTTCCTTGCTGTTGACGGGTTTAGTGCGGCGCTAGACGAACATGTCGACGTAGTGGGCGATGATGGCGGCCGAAGTGGGCGTGCAAAGCTCGCCTTCGAGCTTCTCTTCTACCACGGGGATCTCATGCGCCTCGATGATGGCGGCAGTTGCCGGGGCAGGGATGTCGAGCTCGCCGTGCGAGCAGACGACGGTGCCGCTTCCCACCTGGACGGCGGTGGCGGTGATCTTATCTGGGTTCAAGAACTCGACTGCCGTGCAGACGCCCAAGATCTCTCTGATGGTAAGGCCCTTGCCTACCTCGTGGAAATGCGTTTGCTCAACCGGGCAGCCGTGCACCTTGGCCTCTGCCTGGGCCAAGATGTTGTAGATGGCCTTGGCATGCGCCTTTGCGTAATCGCTGGCAACAGAGAGGTCGATCGCATGGTTGACCTCGTCGATGTTGCGCATGTGCTGCTCGGCGCGAATGGAGTTATCCCCCACCACGCGGCCCACCTTGGCTCGGGTGATGTCATCGGCAAGCATCGGGGTCATCGTGCCCAAGATCGTCTTGCGCGTGGCGTTTTTGGTGAAGTCAAAATGGATGTCGGGCACAGGTGTCTCCAATCCCTCAGGTTTGCTTTGCCCTAAATCTAGCAGATAGCGCAAACGCAGCGCCCAAGAGCAGCTTGTTTTAAACAAGACGTAAGAGAGCAAGGCAGGCATGGTGACGCTCATGAGCGCCCAAAAAGAGGACTCCCCCACCGCATACGCGATGGGGGAGCCAAAGGGAAAGGGAAAGAGGAATGTCCTCTAGGGGCAAGCTTTGTTACTTAAGCTTGATGACCACGTTGTCGTAGCGGCTCAGGGTCTGAGACGCCGCATCGCTTACCGCGGTGCCGTCGCTGTCGTGGGTGGTCTGGGTGCCGGGAGCCTGGGTCTCGGCGTTCCACACGGTGATCTCGTAGTCACCCTTGGAGACCTTGTCCTCGATAGAGGTGAAGTCGTAGTTGTGGATAGCCTTCAGGCCGTTTTGGCTGTTGGAGGAGACGACCATCTCGTCGAGGACGTCTTGCACAGTGCCCTCGTTGGGGATGTAGACGAGCTTGGTGTACACAGCGCCGTTGTCTGCGCTGTCGTCTACGGTGACGTGCACTTCCATGGCACCCTTGGCGGTGCTGTTGGCAGCGCTGTCGCCGGCGACGTACCACTGGCCGTAAGCCATGGGGACAGCTACCGCAGCGCAAGCTGCAACGGCAACGACGCCGCAGGCCAGCTTCTTTTTGAGGCTGAGCTTCTTCATTGGCAGTGCTCCTTTCTTGTTCTTGCTACCTGGCCGGTGTTGCGGCCGGGCAAATTCCTATCTCTCGTACATATCGCCATCGATGTATTGGCGCATGGTGTTGTAGATCTGCTGGGCGTCGTTGAGCTTGACCGCCCTCTCCTTCATCACGTAGTGGTGGATGTCACCGCTCATGAGGAAGTCGGCCTTGACGTCATCGACGAGCATGATGGCGCCTTCGGGGCAGATGTCTCGGCAAGAGCCGCATTTGACGCAGTCGATCGGCGAGTGATCGACGCCAAAGGTGCCGTCCTCGTCGTCGAACTTGCGGATGGCAGCCGTCGGGCAAAACGTCGCGCACATCCTGCAGGAGGTGCACTTCATGCCGTTGATGACCACATAACCCCAAAGCCTCGTGTTGACCGTGGCATTGCCCGGGTCTCCCAGGCTGGCCAGGTTGTCGAGCAGCCTCTCGCGCCTGTCGGGCACAAAGTGCGGAAGCGTTCCGTCTCGCATGACGCGCAAGATGGGAGCGCCTGTCTCCTGGTCGCCTTGCTCGTCTTCTTGGGGCAAAGCGGCATCGGCAAAGACCAAGGGGGCCTCGACACCTTGGGCAAAGGCAGCCTTGAGGCGACCGCGCAAAGCAGTGGAATCCTCCCGAGCGATGTAGGCGGGGACCTCGTCGGTCAAAACGACCTTGGTATCGGCCCCCCATGCCTCAAAGAGCGCGTTTGAGGTTTTAGCCACGAGCTGGGCGGTTTTCTTGCCATGCTCCTGCTTGCATTTGGAGCAGTCGCCGCACAAAAGCTCGATGGTCTTGGCGCCTGCTGCGGCCAAACCGCTTGCAAGCGACTCCTCAAAGCGCCCCAAGCATACGACGCGGCCCAGTTTGGCTTGGTCGATGCCATCGGCATAGGCGTCTGCCACGGCATCGCACGCGATGGTGACCTCGCCGTCGACGATATGCTTCTTGCAATCTGCCAAAAGCTGCAGGTCGCTGGGGTTGTGGGTCTCAAGGGCGCAGGTGGGGCACACGGTTGCGCATGTCCCGCAGCCCACGCACTTGCTCACATCGACGGCGATGACGCCGTCTTCGAAGTGAATGCAGTCCGACGTGCACGCCTGAGCGCACTTGGCGCACTCGACGTTGCGGTTTCTGACCACAGCGCAGCGCGCAGGCCGCACCGTGATCGCATTAGACGAAACTTTGTCAAGCACGCCTAGAATGTTTCTCTTGCCTGCCATGTGCCTTTAAGCCTCCTTGGCCTCGACTGTCTGCTGGGAGGCATTTTGAGCCTTCTTGGCAAGCAGCGGAAGCGAGATGGCGTTAGTGGGGCAGGCGACGGCGCACTGGCGGCAGCGGGTGCAGTCGGCCAGCGTGCGCTCACCGTACTCCAGGTGACGCAGGTTGATGTCGGCATCGCAGGCCATGGCGCAGGCAGAGCAAGCCTTGCCCGTGGTGGTCTCGATACACTTGGACTCGTCGATCGTGGGAAGCGTGGTCTTGCTAAAGCGGGACACGAGGTTCATCAGCGCAGACAGCGGGCAGAAACGCGTGCACCACTTGCGCAAGAAGACGAGCTCGATCACCAAGACCGCGGGAACGACCACGACAGACCAGGTGGTGTCGCCAAAGGCAAACAGGCGCCACACCAAAAGCACCGTGGCAAAGGTCAAGCCAACGGGGCAGATCAGGCAGAAGACGGGGAACCCAAAGATCAAAGAGCTGCCCAGGGCTCCGGCCAAAATCGCATGGCGCGAGTCGACCTTGCCGTGCTTTTGCTTGGAGGGGCAGCTGCCGCAGTTGTGCGAGCAGCCGCTTTTGACGCCGATGTCGTACTTGGCCACGTCCAAGATATCGTCGCGCTTCTTTTGAGCCTGGGCCTTGCGGCTTTTAGAGCTCTTGAAGAAGTTGCCGATCTTTTGCAGGACGGGGATCGGGCAGATCCAACCGCAGAAGGCGCGGCCCAAGATGAGCACCAGCAGTGCCATGACGACGATGCTGATCACAGCGCGCGGCACCATGGTCTTAGTAGCGATCATAGTGGTAAACGCACCAAGCGGGCACAGCGCAGAGATCGCATCGAAGCCAAAGCCAGAAAGGGTGCCGGTGGAGACACCGGCGATAAGACCAACCGCCAAGATGCAGAAGAGGACGGTGGCGACGATCAGGTGAAGGTTCTTGTTGTTCTTCATTTGGACGCCTCCTTACACTTCACTCAGCGGACGGACTTTGATGGCACGCTCGGTTGCGCCTTCGACGATGGAGCCGGCGGTCAAGGAGATGCATACAGACTCGCATGCACCGCAGCCGTTGCACTTGTCCACGTCTACGACAGGCAGCGGGTTGGAAAGCTCGGAGCTTGCCGTGTTGAGCGAGATAGCGCCGTAGGGGCACTTGTCATAGCACTTGCGGCAACCGGTTTGGCGATAGGCCATGCAGGTGTTGGTGTCGATAACGGCCTTGCCCAAGGTGACAAGCGTCTTCTTGAGCACGGTTCCATCTGCTGCCGGAGATGCATCCTCGGAGCTGATGACGCTGCCGTCGGCGTTGGCCTCTCCGTCACCCAGCTTGAGGGCATGGGTGGGGCAGACCATGACGCAACGGGGGACGCCACCGTTTTCCTCGGCGCAAAAATCGCAGTAGTTGGAATCAAAGTTGAGCTTGGGGGCACGCATGCCCAGCAAGCCGTCTTCGATGTGGGCAGGCTGGATGACCTTGCGCGGGCAGGCCTCGTAGCATTTCTCGCAGCGGATGCAGGCAGAGATCAGATGCGCCTCGTCGGCACCTCCGGGCGGGTGGACCAAGGGGTTGTGCCCGATATAGCGCAACGACCCAAAGATACCCAGGGCGGCGATGCCGCCCACTCCAATGCAAAGACCGCGGCGGGAGATGCCCTTGGCATCGTCTTGCCCAGCTTGGGCCTGGGCCCCGGTCTCGTTTGAGACCGGGGCTCCACCCTGCTCCAGGACGTCGTTTTTATCGTCCTTTTGCATATTTGCAGTCATAAGACTCTCTCAACTCCTTGAGTGCAGTGCCTCTAGAAGATGGCGAACACGTGAAGTGCCGTCACGTAGAGGATGACGCGCCAGCAAGCGCCACCGATCAGCAGGCAGATGAGCGCTGCCAGGTAGGTGACCTTCTCGTTGGCCAAAACGCCGGCCTTGGCAGCCTCTCCAGCTGCGGCAGGCTTGTTAGCGCCCTTGCCGGCGACAAACGCCAAGGCGATGGGGGCAACCAAGCCGATGACCACAACGCCCAGCCAGAACAGCGGAGCATAGGCACCGGTGAAGATGGCGGCCATGGTGGCGTCTGCCTCGGTCACATGGACGTCAGGCAGGGTCGGGTCAAAGTAGTAGCCAACCTCGGAGAAGGAGGTGTTGCCCAAGACCACGATGTAGATCGCGTAGATGACGACGATCACGGCGTAGACGACGACCGTTGCCAGGGCAAACTTCTTGAGGAACTCTGCGCCGTCTTCGCACTTGGTAAAGCGGGCGATGACGCTGGAGCTCAAGACGCCTGCGGCAAACATGTTGGCCAGGAAGAACAAGATGTAGACGATGTTGTTCCACACGGGCACGGATGCCATCCAGTAGGAGTGGGCCATGACCACGATCATGAGGATGGAGGTCACGATGGCCATCCAGCCGCACCACACCGGGGCGCTGCGGTCCTCGCTGCGGAACCACATCAAGAAGAAGACCACGATCGCCAAGCAGACGATGACCATTGCGATGACCTCCTGGGTGATGCCGGAGGTGATATGGCCAAAGCCGTTGAAGATGCGCAGGGGGCTGGCGAGGTGGAACAAAACGCCCAAGCCGCCGATGCCAAAGCTAACCAGCGCAACGATCATGGAGACGAGCTGCATCTGCTTGCCCTTGCCCTTGACGGTCAAGACACCCTGCCAGAAGAAGGTGCCGCTGGCCAGGCAGAGGAAGAAGGTGAAGATGATAAGGGGCCACATAATTTCCATGGTTTACTCCCTCCACTTTCGGCCCTCGCGCAGGAGGTACATGATCTTGGGGTCGTTGCCCACGTTGGTCAGGTGATGGATGTCGTCTTCCGTGTAAGCCTCGACGTAGTCCTTGAGCTTGACGCGGGTCATAACCATCTCGTCGTACTGGCAGCCAGGATCGTCGGGATGGACGGGTGCCTCGAAGTTGTCGACGCCGTTGTCAAGATCGCCAAAGAAGCGGGCACGGGCGCCGCACTGGCTGACGCACTGGGGCAGCAGGCCCTCGGTGATGCGCTGCTCGCACAGCGTGCACTTCTCGACGACACCTTCGGTCTCGTTGAGGTAGCGGACGCCGTAGGGGCAAGCCATTGCGCAGAACTGGCAGCCGATGCACTTCTCCTTGTTGATCTGGATGGTGCCGGTCTCGGGGTCGATATGGGATGCTTCGGTGGGGCACACCTTGACGCACTCGGGGTTCTCGCAGTGCTGGCACTGAACGGGAAGGAAGTACATCTCGACGTTGGGGTAGGTGTCGCCCTCGTTGATGGGGTTAGGACCAATACGAAGCGTCTTGATCCAGTAGGAGCCGACTTCGACGCCGTTGATAGCCTTGCAGGCAACAGTGCAAGCGAGGCAACCAGTGCAGCGGTTGAGGTCGGTAACGATCGCGTAATGTGCCACGATTATTCACCTGTCTTCCATGCAAGGTCATCTGCGGTAAGTGCGCTGTTGGCCCAGTCGTCGGCGTTGACGGCAATGGACTTGACAGACTGGAGACCGCGAGCCTTGGGATCGCGGAAGGTCAGATCGATAGTCGTGTCGTCGAGACGCGGGTCGTTTGCCATCCACTCTTTCAAGCGCTCGTCGTTTGCGTTGGAGATGGCGGGGTTGCCATCGGGATCGCAGGGAACGACGCTCTCGAAGCCGGTGGCTTCCTTGCAGTTCTCGGGCGTAGCCTTGTAGATGAGCATGGGGTTGCCACGCAGCTGGGATGCGCCGCAGACCCAGCACTGTGCGTACTTGTCCATGGTGCAGTTGATGTTGACCAGCTCGAAGCCGTGGGATGCGGTATCAAACTCGGGATACCACCAACCATGGTTCATGTTGACGGTGCCTTCCTTGATGCCGTAGTAGAGGTCCAAGACCTCGCGGATGGCGCCCCAGGGAGTGCGGCACCAGACCCAGTCGCCCTGCTCCAGGCCGAGCTTGGCTGCGTCGTTGGGGTTCATCTCCACGCGCGGAGACGGCCACAGCTCGCGGCACCAGGGAAGCTGCCTGTGCTCGGAGTGGAAGTAAACCGGCTGGCGGGAGCCAGAGGTGGAGATGAAGGCTGCCTCGGGGTTCTCCTTGAGGAAGCGCTTGTACTGCTCCAGGTGATCCTCGCCGTTGAAGTGGTCGTTTTGGTAGGTGCCTTCCTGGCCGACGTTGTCGACGAGGGTGGCGTCATACCACTCGGGCTTTTGGACCTTGGAGTTCTTGGGCTCGAACCAGTGCGGGAACTTGTCGATATCGGGGATGTCTCCGTCGTAGGCCGCACGGGCAGGCGAGCAGGTGGCTGCAAAGGTCTCGACGTCGTCGCCGATGTAGCTCTCTGCTGCGGTGGACCAGATCTCGACCTTGGCGGTCGGGGTCATGAAGCCGCACTTCTCGTCGATGGCAGCGTACAGGTTGTAGCCGCCCTGCTGACGACGGTAGCCCATCTCCCAGCGACGGTAGGTGCCCCAACGCTCGGGATGCCACTTGCGGCAGTCGAACCAGCCCTCTTCCTGGAACTTCGCAGCAAACTGCGGGAAGTCGGGGCCGTCGGGGTACTCCTCGATCTTCCACCAGTCGGTGGCGTCCTTGAGCACGCGGTACTCCTGCTCCTCGTAGGAGACGTTGCCGCCCATCTGGACGAAGTTGTTGTAGTCGAGGTTGTTCCACTCGTCGTACTCGGGGTCGCGGTTGTTCCACACAACGCCCATCGCCTTGTACAGGCAGATGACGGACACGGGGTCGAAGGTGATGTCGCCGATAGGAGTGACAGCACGCTGGCCAGCGCCAAAGAGGCCGCCAGCACCCTGGGAAACACGGCCGGTGTTGGTCTCGAGCCAGTGCGTGCAGGGAACGACGATGTCGGCGCAGCCGTTGTTGGGGCAAGACCACAGGTTGAAGTCCATCCAGAAGTCCAGGCGAGTCAAAGCCTCCCAAGCCTCGATGAGGTTGGACTCGTTCATGAAGTCGCCGGACATGCAGACGCCGCCGTGGATCTGGTACGGGGTGTCGATCTCGTTGATGGAGTCCCAGATGGTTGCAGAGTCAGCCCAGCGGCTCCAGTAACGCAGCAGCGGGAAGCGCTCGGCAGAGATCTGGTTCTCGTTCTTCTCGAACGTGGTTGCGGGACCAGGCCAAGCGGTGGTGGGCTTGTAGGCGCCACCCTTGCGCTCGATGATCCAGCGGCACTCGTCGTCGGTGGGAACCTTGTTGCCATAGCGCTCGGCAAGCGGGGACTTCTCGTCGATGAGGTACTTGACGAACTTCTTGACCAGGGGGATCTGGTCTTCGATGGAGAGGTCGCGCGGGGTGTTGCCCAGCTCCATGGTGCCGATCTGGCCCCAAGTGGAGGAAGGATGCTTGACCCAGCGGTCATGGTAGGAGTTGTTCTTGTCGGCGTAGTTGGTGACAAGCATGTTGGCGCGGCCTGCGCAGCCGTCGACCTCTGCCTTGGAGGAACCGCGGTTGCCGGCGGGCTCGTCGGAGTTGCCGGTGATGCAGGCGATGATCTGCAGGGAGCGGCTGTTTTGGACAGCGTGGCCGGTCTGGTCCGGAGCCAGCTGGTAGTGGATGCCGCCGTTGCCGTGCAGGGGGTTCAGGCGCGTGGTGTAGGTGCGCACTGCCTCCTCGATCTTTTCTGCAGGGACCTCGGTGACCTCGGCTGCGTAGTCGAGGGTGTACTCCTCGAGGTTGTGCAGCCACTCCTTCCAAACGGTCTCGGCGCCGATGGTCTTGCCGCTCTTGAGCTTGACCTTAACGGTGCCGGGCAGCAGAGCAGGGCTCTTGGGAAGGCCCAGCGGGTTGGACTTCTTGCCACCCTCGTTGCCCTCGTCCCAGTACTCGTCGTAGGTCTTGTCGCCGGGATCGGCAAAGTGAGAGGGGTCGGGCAGCCAAGCGTCGGCCACGAGCGGCTTGTAGGGATGCTCGATCCAAACACCGGTCGTGGGGATCTTGTGCTTCTCGCCTTCCCACTGGCATGCCTCTGCATCCCAGAAAGTGGGCTTTTGGTTGTTCTCATCCCAGCAGATGAAGCGCTGGTAGCGGCCCTCGTACTTCCAGTACTGGTTGATCCAGTCGGGATCGCAGTCGGCCTCGGTGATGAGACGGCTCGTCATATCGATGCCGCCGTTCATCTCCATGAACCAGCCCTTTTTGGTCTTGCCGTCCTTCTCGGGGTTCCACAAGAACGGTGCGTTGGTCCAGCGGCGGACAAAGAGGTCGTCGTAGGCCTCGTTGTCGATGATCCACTTGTTCCAAGCCAAAGACATGCAAAGGTCGGTACCTACGCGCAAGGGCAGCCAGAGGTCGGCTTCCTTTCCCAGCGGGGTCATGCGCGGGTCGACCAGGATGTGCTTGTAGGCACGCTGCGAGCAGTCGACGACGGTACGGTTGTTGGAGTCGTAGTTGGAGTACTCGGATGCAGTGCCCCACTGCACGTAAACCAACGGCTCCTGCTCGACTTCCATCCAAGGCGAGCCGATCTCGTCGGTAAGGATACCGGCAAAGTGGCGCGGGCCCTTGCAGATCTCGTAGGCGAGGTGTGCGTTGGGCGTGGGGAAGATGGATTTGAGGGTGCCGTAGGGAGGCTGTGCCCAAACACGGGAAGTGCCGCCCATGGCGAAGTTGGCCTGACCGCCGTACTTGGAGACGATCTCGTTGAACTTGGAGCCGGCCTCGTCAAAGGCCTCGGCCAAAGAGATGCGGACCCAACCGGGATCGCTGTCACCCTTGGGGTTGGTGCGCTTCATGCAGTAGCGCAGGCGATCGGGGTGGTAGAGCGCCAGCATCGAAGACTGGGACTTGGAGCAGCAATGGCCGCGGCCATGTGCTGTGGACTCGTCGCCCTCAACCTTGATGACTTTGTTGTCCTGGACCGTAACCCAGACACCGCATTCGACTTTTCCGCAGGCGCGGCAGCAAGAGCGGATGCGCTTAACCTCACCCGCCGTCGTGTCTTCGCCGTCAGCCAGCGCGTTGGAGGGCTTAGCGGCAAAAGACAAACCGCAAGCCGCCGCTGCGATGGCGGACGCCTTGACAAAGCTGCGCCTTGTAAGCGAAAGCTTCGACATGCTTCTCTCCTCTCAGATTCTCTCTCGGCCCTACATGTTTGTAGAGCTTTCGTGGTGATGCGACAGGCTGGGTTTTGGGGGCTTGCGCGCTCATATACTTGGTAGCAATCAGAGGGCGCAACAAAACCGTGCCTGCCGCGTTTACGTTTTGAAACTTTAGTCACGAGACGAGCGGCCAAATCATAAGAGCGGGATGGATGAGCCACCCCCAATATCATCCCAAGGGGATGAAACACCCGCTCACGGTGTCCATATACTGCTCATGCCGCATACAAAAGCCCAGCTCGCCACATCATGTCTGGCGCTGGCGACGGCACCCAAGCAACAACTGAGCTTTAAGGAGAGAGCACATGGAACCGCGTCCATCTGGGACTATGATCCTCGACATCGACGAAGCACTCGCAACCGAGCAGACCCGCCTCGAAGTCAAGCGCTGCTACCCTCATGTAGGCAACGCCTTGATCCGCACCCACGAGGTTGATAAGGGCCAGCCCCATAAAAACGTCATGAAGCTTTTGGCCATGGTGAGCAAGGAGTACATGGACGACAGCCAAGACGCCCAAGACTACTGGGACGAGATCATGGAGCGCTGGATCCACTCGATGTTTCACAACCTGGGCAACTGCATGAAGATCTACAACCGCCGTCAGCGCAAGGAAGACGGCATCGAGCTCTACTTTGACTTCTTGGATTTGGAGCTCCAAAACCGCACCTACACCATCTCCTTTGCGCTTGACTCCAACTCCGACATCAAGCCGGATACGGCGAGCATGGCCACCAAGTGTCGCAACGCCATGGTCAAAGGCGAGCTGGGCGAAGGCGTCGTGCATGTCGTGATGCCGTCTGCAAAGAGCCTGGAGATCCAAAAGGCCGCAGGCGAGGTCGCGCGCGCCGAGCGCGAGGCTGCCGAGGCTGCCGCCGAGGCCGCCAAAGAGGCCGAGCGTCAGGCAGAAATCGAGCGCAGGCGCGAGGAGGCGCAGGAGAACTTCATGGAGGCCCCCGACGACGAGATCGCCAAGGAGGAAAGCGCCATGGAGACCCTGGAAGAGCACATGGCCCAATACGAGTTCCCCGCCGTGGACTTTGAGATGGACTTCCGCTACTGGGACGTCTACGCAACAGACGGAACCGTGCGCCAGTACGACTCTGCCACCGGCGAGTTTGTCCAAGACATCCAATCCGCCTAGCACCCAAGCCCGCCGATCGCGGGTTCATCGTCACACTTTAAGGAGGGCACTATGCCAGAAACGAACGCGTCTTTGGATGGACGCATCGTGAAGATCTGCGGTCCTGCCCAAAGCGGCAAGACCCAGCTTCTCATCGAGCGCTGCGCAGACCTCATTGACCAAGGCGTAGATGCAGCAAGCATCCTCGTCTTGACCAGCACCGGCATGGCCGCTCAGGCCTTCTCAAAGCGCCTTGCTGCGCACGTGCAAGAAGAAAAGGCCGCCGCTGCCGCCAAGGTCTGCGTCATCACGCCGCTTGAGCTGTGCCAAAAGATCTTGGCAAGCGACAAAGCCCAAAAGGCAACGGGCCGCGTGCCGCGCCTTCTCAACAAGGCCGAGTACAAGTTCTTGCAAGAAGACCTCAAGGTCCTGGGCGCCACCAACCGCAAGGTCCGCGCGTCGCTTTCCTACTACTTCAAGCAGATGAGCGCGCTTGTCCCGCGCGACGAGTGGGTCTTGCTTGGCGAGGAGCACACCATCATCAAGCGCCTCGAGTCCTCGCTCATCGGCCGCAACGCCGTGCTCGTCCAAGAGATCGCTGCCATCGCCGCAGGTTACCTCAAGTCACCAGAAGGCAAAGATGCTCGCGGTGCCTTTAGCCA
>CAVAPV010000011.1:0-13191 GCA_963590525.1 Agathobacter rectalis | reverse complement strand
CATGAGCGCCGCCGAGCAGGTCTGCGCCTGCATGAGCGCAAAAGACCAGCTCGTCATCGCCGGTAACCCCAACGAATGCGTCAACCTCAACGAGGTCACTCCCAACCCCGAGGGCTTCACCCACTTCGAGGACAAGCGCGAGGGCGTTAAGATCGTCACGCTTGCCAAGACATACGGAAACCCCAACGTGGCCAAGATGGCAGCAGCGCTTACCGCTTACGGCGATATGGACGCAAGCGTTGCGGCAGACATCGCCGAAGACGACGACGCAGCCAAGGTCATCGCCGTCAAATGGGAGTACCCGGAAAAAGAGCTCGATGCGCTCACCAAGTACCTGCGCATGGAGATCGACGCCACAAGCAACGCCCATGAGAGCCGCACCACCGTGCTCGTTCCCAACGCGCGCTGGGCGCATCTGCTGCGCAAGGTCCTCACCCAGCGCGGCTTCACGGTGAGTCTCATCGGCGCAGGAGAGCAGATCGGCGGAGACCCGCGCGAGACCGAGCGCTGCAAGGCGCAGACCGCCTACGCCAAGCTCTGCCTGCTGGCAGACCCCGCAGACACCACCGCATGGCGCAGCTGGCTGGGCTTTGGCAACTTCCTGCTCAACAGCGACCTGTGGGCCAAGCTGGAGGAATGCGCCAGCCAAAGCGGGCGCAGCATGCTCGACGAGCTTGCTCACGTAGCTGCACAGGCACAAGAGCCCTTCCCCAAGGCCCATGTCTTTGCCGAGCGTTACAAGCAGGCGCAGACCTTTATCAAGAAGGACCGCGCACGCAGGGGCTTTGCGCTCATGCGCACAGTTGGCGCCGACAAGCTACCCGAGTTTGCCAACGTCATGGCACAGCTTGCAGGCGATGAGAGCGCCGCGCAGATCGTCGAGATGATGCGCAAGGGCTTCTTTGCCCCGCAGTTCCCCGACAACGAGCACATCGTGCGCATCATGTACACGCAAAACATGGTGGGTCTTAGCGCCGACAACATCTACGTCTTTGGCTGCGTAGACGGCTTCTTCCCCTCCCGCGACGCCTTCGAGGTCGTAAGCACCCCCGAAGCACGCACCAAGGTGCTCAACGACGAGCGCCGCGCGTTCTACACCGCTATCTCCAAGGCGCAGCAAAAGCTTGTCGTCTCGTTCTTTAGCAAGTCGAGCCTCGAGCTGGCCGAGAAGTCCAAGATGCAGGTCGTGCGCGTCAAGGCAGACAAAGAGCACGAGCGCATCGCCTTAGTGAGGATGTCGCAGTTCTTGACCGAGACCGGCGACGCCTACCCCGGCACCACCTCCGGCCAGCAGCTTTTGGCCGAGTACGGCCTGGACTAAGGCCCCGCTCGCAACGCCGCAATGCAGGCGCCCTACAGCTCACCTCGAGTTGCAGGGCGCTTTTTGCTGTCGATAAAAGGCGGGATGAGAGCTTACGGGGTATAGGGCATTGCCACCCTGACATCCGTGAGCTCACGCTGCGCAACCACACACCGATAACGGCATCACCAAGCTGCGGCAAGAGCCAGGACTCCTTGCGCTCAGAGCTACGCGCCCGATTGTCCGATTTGACGCTGCAGCTGCGGATCTCGCGCCTACGGCGCTCAAACAGTCCTCGCTCCCGCAGCGCCAAATCGGACAATCCGCTCCGCAATTCGCGCTTAGAGTCCTGTCCCCTGCCGCGGCTTTTCGACCCATTGAGCTGTCAGGGCATGCGTGCTGCGAAACGCCTCACGCCAAAAAAATCTCTATCAAGGTGGCGTGGAGCGAAGCGCACGAACCCGCACGGCGGGCGAGCAGCGGAGCGCGCTGAAGCAGCACGCATGCCCTGACAGCTCTATTGCCGGATAAGAAAAAAGGAGCCGCGCGTTAAGCACGACTCCTCGGAAAACTATGAGCTCAAAATAGCGATTACGCAGCGGCGACGCTTTCGAGCAGCTCGGTAAGCAAGGCCATGTCCTCTTCTACGTAGCCCATGGAAAGCTCGGCTACGCCCTTGTAGAACTCGGTCTTGGCAAACTTCTCGATGTCAGATACCAACATGGGCATCCAATTGAGCAGGTGGTCGCGAGCAAAATCGCGCTGGGTCACGAGCTTGGCGATAGCTGCATCCTCTTCACCGGACTCAAGATCTTCGACCGTGCGCAAACACATGCGCTGCATGAACTCCAGCTCGACGGCGATGTGGTCTTCGCAGTCATTCCAGCCTTGGCGCTTCATGTTGTTCTCGCGGTAGATCTTGAGGACCTCTGCGCGTGCTTCCTGCATCATGAGCCTGCGCTCGGAGGTATAGACGGACTCGTACGGGTACGCAGCGGAGTAACCGTTTACACCATGGCCGATAAAGGTCTTGACGTAGTCGATGGAAAGCTCGAGCACGCTGTCGTCCCAGGCAGTGCGCAGGTAGTTGTAGAGGTGACGGTAGCCGTTGTCGACTTTCTCGTTGCCGGTGGCAGTGGGAAAACGCATCCCCTGCAGCTCCTCGAGCGTCTCCTCGTCGATCTCGACTCGGTACAGGCGGGCAAGCATGCCGTAGGTGCTTGCGCGAGCCTGCATCAAGTCGACCAAGCTTACTTCCTCGTTACTGGGCATCCGCGCCCACCTCCTTCATGGCCTTTTGGCAAAGCTCGGGCAAAAGCTTCTTGCCAAGCTCGGTGATAGTCCAAGCGTTGTCTTTCCAGATAATGGCGTCGGTGCGCTCGAGCATGTCGACAAAATGGCCACCAAAGCGCCTTGGCTTGCGACAGACCTCGCAGGCGTCTACAAGCTCGCTGACCTCGGCGATGGAGCGAGGTGCGACCTCGATGAGCTTGAGGACGTCGCGATAGACCTCGATGTACTTGCCGTCGCGGTCCATGATCTCCCAGAAGTAGCGTCCCTGCGTCTCGTCCTCAACAATTTGCTCACCATCCGCAGTAGTGGTCCAGATGGGGTCGACGCGCTCTTTGATCTCGAGGTACTCAACGCCTTCTTCAACGTCTTCAACCGTGTCGACGGGCTCGGGCTTGGTGAGCGTGAGACCGCCTGCAGCCTCGAGCATGCGGCACAGGGTCGTAGAGCCAAAGACAGACTGGTTGTTTTTCTGGTACTCCTCGACGTACTCGCGCACCTTGGAGTTAAGGCAGCCGCCGCGGCACAAATCCAGGATGCCCAAGAGCACCGGACGGCGTGCAGGGTTGTAGTCAAACAAAGACAGCATCGCCTCTTTTGCGCTTCCCTTTGCCTCGGGGGTGAACACAGCGCCGGCGTTGGGGTCAACGGGCATCTCGCGCATCGTGGGATAGTCGACGGTGTCGTAGGGATTGTCGTCGTCCATATCCTCTTGGTCGATGACATCGTCGTTAATCTCTAGGGGATCAAACTCCTCCTCGAAATCGAGGATGTTGGTCTCGCTTGTCATAGGCACTCTCCTTATCCTTTCGCCTAACAGCGACAAAATGCATTGTATGCAGGGGTTTTTGCCTATAATCATCCCCCGCGTATTATCCGTGGGGTTATCCCAGTAGCATCATCCGTATACCACTTGCTTGCAAAGCCCTTACCTATGACGCCGTTAGCGGGATACACCCTCTAAAGGCTTTGGCTAGAGCAGATGGGATTGCTATTATTCGTAGCTCTGCATAAAGAAATATGCTTAGAACTACAGTTATTGGCTAGCATCACCTAGTGGCAATGTGCTAATAGTATTTAGAGAAGAGAACAGCAAGGAGAGTGCGCGGCGCCAAAAGCCCGTTTGGAGAGACGGGTGCGCAACGCAGGAGGGTTTTAGACAAAAGTGAAGATTCAGATACCGCAAATCAGCATCGACCTCGATACCAGCAAACCTGCTAGCGAGGTGACGTTTCTCTCTGTTGGCTTGGGTTTGCACCAAGGCTGGACCTACTCCACCATGTACGGCGGCAAAAACGTCTTTGGTATCGGCGAGGCATCGAGTTTGCATGGCTATACCTGGTTCTTCTACACCTCGATCATCGCCTTTGCATTGTTCTTGATTCTCTTTGGTCTCACAGACCAGCATATGCGCAAAAAGCTCATCAACAAGAAGGGTTTGCTTCTTGGCGCCGGCTGCATGTTTGCAGGCACGGTATTAGCCTGCCTATGCGGCTATCTAGACGGACAAGCTCTCACCTTGGTCTCGATTGCCGCCGGTGTCGTATCTGGCTTTGGCTCTGCCCTCGTCTTTATCTTCTGGGGCATCGCCATGTCGTTGCTCGACTACCAAAGCATCGTTTTGAATGCCTCACTGAGCATCCTGATCATCGCCGTTATCTATGCACTCGTCTTGCAGATCGTTCCGCGTCCCGTTGGCGGCATCATCACCTGCATGCTCCCTATATTAGAAGCGGTGTTGCTGCTGAGCATCAAACCCAGCTTCTTTCACGGAGAGACGCGCGTACCGGTATCTACCCCACTGCCTATCCGCCGTTTTGCCTTTGCATGGCATCTCATCTTGCCCTTGGCGTTTTTTGGCATGGCAGCTGGCCTCATCAAGGGCAATGCGATCATGAAGCCCATGGAATCCGCCAGCATGAACACCATACCCATTCTCTTGGCAGCGGGTTTTGCGTTTATCTACGTTACCGGCGTGCTGAGCACAGCTGCCAAGAACACGACAGACGTCCAAACCTTCAAGCGCGTTATCCCGCTTGTAGCGATTGGCACCGTGTGTATCCCCTTCATGAACGCCTATGACACCATCCCCCTGCTAGACGTGATCGTCATCGCAAGCTTCTTTACCTTTGAGATCTTCTTCTTCATCTTTCTCAACACGCTAAGCCAGGGCTATCGCCTTTCTCCCGTTTACATCTACGGCTTGGGCCGTGGCACGCTTGCCATAGCCGCCCTCATAGGCAGCGTAATCACCGCTAGCAGCAACGAGATCGTCAAGTACACCCCCTGGGGAGACACCGATGGCGCCTTGCTCATCCTCCTCTTTCTTGTCTTGGGATTTTGCGCGCTCCCTAGCCGCGCCACCATCGAGAAAGCCGCGCTCAACACCTGCAGCCTGACCTTCTACTACAAGCGCGGCACAGAAAGCGCCGGTTTGAGCGGCCTCAAATCGACAGAGCTTGCCAATTCTGACAGCCCGCTGCCGCCCGTCAAGACCGCAGGCGCGCAGCCCACCGCCGCATCCACCGCAGCAGACGCAACCGAAGGCGTGCGTCAGGCATCCGGCACGATCGACGACCCCATCCCGCAGCAAGAGCTCCTGCAGGCTCAATGCGAGGCCATCGCCAACTGCTACTTGCTCTCGCAGCGCGAGACCGAGGTCTTCTACTATCTGGCAAAGGGCTATAACTCGGCCCGCATCCAAGAGGTGCTCTATATCTCGGAGGGCACGGCAAAGACGCACATCCGCCACATCTACCGCAAGCTCAACATCCACTCGCAGCAAGAGCTCATCCGCATGGTGGACGAGACGCTGGAGTAGCAGCTGCAAACGCGATTGCAGCTGCGGCAACAGCAGCGCCCGCGTAGGTTGCAACTTCACGCAGCCGTCAGGGCCGCCCCAGCCGCAAAGACCCAAGCTCGCCATAGACAAACGAACCAGAGCATAAAAAAGGGCGCCTAGTTGGCGCCCTTTACAAATCCCGCTTGGTCTTGCGGTGGGATCTTTACATCGTCTGGGTTGCTCAAGGTCTCATCCACGTTAAACCACGTGTCGTAGATCTCTTGGTAGCGGCCAGACTCCTTGAGCTTGGCCAGCGCCTCGTTGATGGCAGCGGCAAGCTTGGGGTTGTCTGACGACACATACAGCGAGCAAGACTCGCTGGCATCGTCAAAGGTCTGCACCACATGCTCGCGGTAGTACATCACGCGCGTGTAGTACGAAAGCGCGGCGTCATCGGCAACAACGCCCTCGATGTTTTTGGCCTGAAGATCGCTTAGGGCCTCGGCAACGGTGTCGTAGGTAGCGATCTTTGCCGTAAGGCCGCCGTCGATACGCTCTTGCACGTAGTCTTGGGCAAGCGTATCGGCTACAACGCCGATGGTGGAACCCTCAAGATCTGCAAGCTTGCTGTAGGAGTCCTTCTTGTTGACCGCCAAGGCGAGCTTGCAGTCAAGGTAGGAATCCGTAGCCAGCAGGTTCTCAGAACCAGCTACGTGCGACGCAGGCCTTGTAGAGACCACAACATCAGCATCGCCATCGCTGCCCAGGCAATCTGCCAAAGCATCAAGGCGTTTGGAAGCGGTGAACTCGCACTCGAGACCGAGCTCTTGGGAAAGTTCGTCGAGGATATCAACGGCAAATCCCGCAGGCTCGTATGCCGTCTTGTCTTCAAACGGAGTGTTGTGAAGAGAAGCGGCAACCGTAAGGTTTCCCTCCTGACGCAACGAGCACTCAGACTCGCTGGCGTCAGTAGGAGCATTTCAGGCGATAAAGACGCTTTGAGCCACGCAGACGAGCGCGAGGACGCCGGTAAGAGCCCAGATGGAGTTGATGAGGGTGTTAACGGTGATCTTCATTGCACTTCTCCTTTCTACAGAGTCTTTATATCCAGCCAACAAAGTGGCGAAGATCATAAGAGGGCGATGGGCTCCGTAGTAAGAAGTTGAGGAAGAGCGGAGCCCATCTAGAGAGCGGAGCGCGTCAAAAGGAAGAGGGGTACGCGCTCCTTTAAAGAGGGTGGGTCGACGGGATCTAATTGAATCGGTAGTGAGGGGGCCCGATGCGTCGCAATTAGAGAGGAAGTACCCGTGACTGATTGCAGATTAAGGGACACAAGCGTCATGCACATCCCCTCTTAGGGATGATTGTGGTCATGAATGGGGTGTTTTCCCTGCTCATAATCATCCTCTACAGAGAATAATACGTCTAACCCCATTTGAGTTAAACCTGCCGCCCGCCTTGCCAAAGACTCCAGTCAGGCGGGCTAGCACCGCCAAAAAGGGATGTGAGACAGGGGTGGCAAGAGATTACAGAGCAAAAAACAAGACAGTGGGAAGCAAGCAAAAAATTAGACCCTGCAGGTTCATGAACCCGCAGGGTCTATATGAGTACCGTCTTGAGCGACGGACAGCTGTTGGCAAACCCTAATGGACAAAGATAGGGATGCCCGTCTCTACCAGATCAAAGAGCTCGACGACGTTTTCGTTTGCCAAGCGGATGCATCCGTGGCTTGCCGCCGTGCCCAGCTGGCCGTAGTTGGTCGTGCCGTGGATGTAGATGCCGCCGCCGCACGACAAGGCGAGCGCGCGCAAGCCCAAGGGGTTATTGGCACCCGGGGCGATTGTATCGGGCATGCTCTTTGCCCAATCGCTGCCGGGGTTATACCAAGTAGGGGCTGCATCCTTGTACTCGAGCGTCCAGTCTCCGCTAGGGGTCTCGTATCCGCTCATGCCCGGCGTGCAGGCGTAATCTTTGGCGACCTTGCCATCCACATAAAAGTAGAGATGGCACTCAGACAAGCTCACAAAGATCGCTTGTCCCGGCTTTGTCTTTTCTGGCGTGAGCACGCTGTCTGCAGCGTTGACGTCTGTCTTGCCGGACTTTGCCGCCTTGAGGATACGCTTTACCGTCTTTGCCACGTCGATTTCATAGCCCTCTTTGGCCTGAATGGTCTTGACCTTGTAGGCCTTGGAGTCAAACTCGTAGCCCGCTTCTTGCTTTTGGGCGTTGTATTCGTCTGCAAGGGCCTCGACCTTTGCCGTAACCTTCTTCTTAGAAAGCTTGCATGCCGTGACGAGCTCGACGGGCTGGACCTCTTGCCCGATGCCAAGCAGCTCCTTTGCGCGGTTAGTGCAGCGCGTCACCATATCGGGCTCGATCGTGGCCATGGCGGCATCCACCGTAGCATCGACGTCGACATCGCCCAGCTTGGCAAACTCGAGTGTGAAGGTATGGTTGTTGCTCAAAGACAAAGTGAGCGAGCCCGACTGCCCGCTTAGCACGTGCTTGGCAACAAGCGAGCGAACCTCGCTGGCAGAAAACCCGCTGATGTCGGTCCCGTCCAAAGAAACACCCTGCGGCACATGAACCGAGGCGTTGCGTTGGTCGTCGTAATACAGCCAGCCAGCGCACGCTGCAACAGCAAGCACGATGACGACAAAGAACGTGATGACAATGTTGCGCGCGACGTGGGACTTTTTGGGCTCGTCTTGAGAGTTGCCATCTGAGGCATCTTTGGCACCAGCAGCATCTTGAGCCACGGCAGGCATCTCGCCCGTATCACCTAACGCGGCGTAAGCCTGCGCTTGGGCAGCCTCTTGCGCGGCCTGACCGATAACCGGGACGTCGACGATATCCAGATCGGCTTGCACGTCCAAGCCGCTGTCGTCGTTGTCTTTTCCTATTGCATCGGGAATAGAAGTACCATCAAAGTCTTCTTTGGCGTCTCTTCCCTCTTGCTTGTCTGCATCCTCTTGAGACACGTTTGCTCCTCAAAGCGCCGCGTAGCGACATTGTTTTTGCCTAGCCTTAGCACTTTAGCAAAGCCAGGGCACCTATCGTGCTTATCTCGCATTTTTAAGCATGCTTATTAAAGACACGTTGACGATGAAGGGAGGGGCGTAGCTGGAGGCGGGCCATGGACAGAGGCAGAAAACTCGCGAGTTGTCATGGTCACGCTGGCAGGAAATGGTCATCGATGTGGTCACGCAGGCAGGATATGGCACTGCATAAAAATCAGGCATGACCAATTCGTGCCAGCGTGACCACTTTTTTATCCAAATCCTGCCAATGTGACCAATTGAGCAAGTATTTGCCGTGGTGCGCAATCGCGAGCTGCGCAGGCAAAAGAGCGAATAGGAGGCAGATCGCGCGAAGAGCGCTTGCGGTAGCGAGGACTCGGAAACGCCAAAGGCGTTTCCTCCGCAGCTGCAAGCGCTCTGAGCGCGATCGGGTGCCGAGTCTGAGCGCAAGTTTGCCTGCGCGGCTCGCGGCAATGCGCCTTGGCAAACCCTTGCCTATCAAAGCAACCTACGCGGGCGAGCAGGGAAACGCCCCTACTTGCACCTGCGGACCTCCTATGACTCGCTACCGCACAAGCCGCGTTGACGTCTGCAGCAAACATTGCCGCCAACGGCCGTTAACGCAGTTGAAACCAATGCGCACTCGTGGCACGATTGCAGCCTTATGGATACCAACGTGATCAAAGACGGATTCAAGGCGGCGCTGCCCATCATGGCGGGATACGTCGTACTTGGGCTTCCCTGCGGGCTCTTATGCCAGCAGACGGGCATCAACGCGCTCGAAGCCTTCATCCTCTCGATCACCTTCTACTCTGGTGCAGGCCAGTACATGATCCCCAACATGTGGCTTGCCGGAAGCGGCCCTGCTGCCATCATCGCCAGCGTGAGCTTGGTCAACACGCGCCAGACCCTCTATGCCACCGCGCTTTCGCAGTTTTGCGCAAACTGCTCCAAGCGCCTCGGCTTTCTTTTTTCGGCCACGGTGACCGACGAGAGCTTTGGCGTGAACCTAGCCCGTTTTCAAAACGGGGGCTGGGATGTCTACCGCGCCACCGCCGTCAACCTCTTCTCTATGTTCACCTGGGCGTTTGCAAATGCTGCGGGCGTCATCTTGGGCAACTTAGTGAGTGTCCCCACGGCGCTTGCCTCGTTTGCGATGACGTCGATCTTCATATGCCTTTTGTGCATGCAAAAAGTCAACATGGTCAACATCGTCACCATGCTCACAGCCGCCTTGGGCGTCTTTATTTGCAAGGTGGCAGCTCTGTCCGGCCCCGCCATCTTGATCGGCGCTGTTGCAGGCGTTGTCTTGGGGTATGTGTGCTCCACGGCTCTAGAAGGCAAATCTGCCGATGATAAGCCCGCCTGTAAAGACCAAGGGGGCGCCCAGTGAGCACTTCGACGTTTCTCATCATCTTTGCCTGCTGCCTGGTCACGATGCTTGCCTGCCGCTGCATCCCCTTGCTAGCGCTCAAGGGCAAAGAACTCGCACCAGGCGTTGTGCGCGCGCTCAACCTCATCCCACCGGCGGCGTTTGCCGCGCTCGTGGCCAACGACCTGCTCTCTCCCGCCATGTTTGCAGGCGGCATCTGGCCCGCTCTCATGCCCGTCATCGCCGCGCTGCTCACCATGGCGGTGGGCTATCTGCGCAAGTCGCTGGTGTTGTGCATCGTTGTGGGCGTGGGCTCGTACGCGCTGATGATGTTTGTGCTCTAAGCACACAACACCACTGTACAAAACACAGTCCTTATCTAGGAATTACATAACTTTTGCCCTAGGGCACCTGCTTAGAGCCTTAAAATAGAGGGAAGGATTAAATTTCCTGCGTGAGAAAGGGAACCATATGGAAAAGCTGACGTTTGAGAAAGGGATGCGTGGGTTTGCTGCCGCAGCGTTTTTGCTGGCAGCCGCCATGCTGGCACTCGCATGCACTTTGCTCATCCCAAGCAATGCGCTGGCCGCAGATTACGTGGCCCATTCTATCGACAAGGCCACAGGTGCCAGAACCGACTACGCAAGCATCGACGACGCGCTAAGCGCCGGTTGCTCTGACGCCCACCCAACCATCGTCATGGACACCGACTGGACCATAGCAAACCTTGAGGTCCCTGCCGGCAAAAAGCTCACCATCGACATGCACGGGTACACGATCAAGCGCACAGAAACCAATTTCGACGTGAGAAAAGGCGCCGAGCTGACGCTGATGTCAAGCGAGAAAAAAGAGATCACGTACAAGGGCTATGAACCCAGCAACGGCAAGCTCGTCGATGTGACAAAGACCACGGGCGGCCTGGTGACCTGCGACTCGTCTAGCAGGTCCACTCAATTGTGCACCATCTACCTAGATGCCTCCTCCACAGTGAACCTGATCGGCGTCACGGTGGCCGGCAATCCCGGATACTCCCAAGGCGGCGGATTCCAGATGGCGGATGCCTCGGTTCTCAACATGAGCGACGGCGCCTCCATCGAGCACAACCTCGGAAGCGGTATCTACGTCCGCGGCAATAACGTCAGGATCAACCTGGACAACGCATCTATATCCAGCAACATGATTTCCAGTTACGGCGGCGGCATCTACGCATCTAACGAGAACGCTTACATCGCCTTGAACAACGGGGCAAAGATCGACGGCAACTATGGAACTGCCGGCGGCGGAATCTTCTTCTCCAGATCGGGCTTCACGCTCACCTCTGACGGCACCGGTGTCATCTCCAACAACGTGAGCACCAAATCGGACCGCAGCGCGACAAAGTACGAGCAGTCCGGCGGTGGCATCCACGTGGACCAAAACCCGTTTGAGGGCAACAGCGGTCTGATCGAGAACGTCACCATCTCCGACAACTACTCCGCTTACGACGGCGGCGGCATAGAGCTCGACCAGGAGTGGACTACCGTCAAGAACTGCACCATCACCGGCAACACCTGCAAGTACGAAGGCGGCGGCATCTACGTCTGCAACGACGACAACACCATCGACGGCTGCACCATCACCAACAACGCCTGCGACCTGGACGGCAGCAGCTACGAGGGCGGCGGCGTGTTTGTCTGGTGCGACTACGACATCAAGCTCACCGGCCTGTGCTACATCTACGACAACACGCGCGGCAAGAACTCGGACAACGCTGACGACCTCTTCTTGCGCGAGAACTGGCTGGCTACGGCAAAGGCCTACGTCACCGGCGGCGTAAAGGCGGGCTCCAGGGTGGGTATCCGCAACGGCATCACGGGTGACCGCATGATCGGCAAGAACATCAACAACGACAGCAAGGACTCGTTCTTCATCGATTTGACCGGCTACTACGTCAGCTACGGCAGCGACCACGGCGGCGACATGTGGCAGCGTCATGTAGGCATGCAGTATGCGGTGCAGGTCAACGGCAAAGACCTTAACCGCTACGACTACGGCAGCACTGTTACCGTGGATGCAACCAGCACAGACTCCAGCAAGGTGTTCATGTACTGGGATACCACGAACACGTCGGGCCTCTACCCCGTTAGCGCTTACATCAACAAGGACAACAAGTACAACGCCAAGCTGACCTTTACGATGCCGCAATGCGACGTGAAGCTCACGGCAGTCTACGCCGACCGCGTAAAGAAAGCCGAGCTTGTCACAAAGGCACCCGTCGCAGGCAAAGAGCTGCCCACGACTGCGATCCTCAAGCGCGCCGATAAAGGCCAGGGTGCCAGCGGCTCCAACAAGGTTCCTGTGACCTGGTACAAGATCAAAGCCGACGGCACCAGGATTGCCGTAACGGGCAAGGCCAAGACCAACACGACCTACGTTGCCGTGTTCTCCGCTACTCAATCGGTGGATAAAGGCTTGTTCTTTGACAAGACGATCACCAACAGCGGAAACCTCAAGCTGGACTTCACCGGCAGCAGCGTTACCGGTGCAGATATCATCAAGAACGCTTTGCTTGATGCTGCAACCGGAACTTTGACCGTAGAGTCCTCTAAGTTCACCACCAGCACCAACAAAGCGGCCAACAAGGATGCTCTCAAGGCTGTGAAGGGCAAGACCAAGACCGTCAAGGCAGACAAGAAGACGGGCAAGACCACCGCAGCGGCAAGCTTCAATATCAAGGCTGCCGCCAGCGCCTCGGGCGCGAAGGCAAGCTTCAAGTTTGCCTCTGGCTCTAAAAAGGTCAAGGCCACCGAGGCCGGCAAGATCACCCTCAAGAAGGGCGCCGTCAAGGGCAAGACCTACGAGGCTAAGATTAAGGTCTCTTACGGCAAGCAGCACAAGACGATCACCGTCAAGTTCAAGGTGAAGTAAACCTGCTTTGATAGTGCCGATGCGCGGCGCGGGCGTTTTGCCCGCGCCGCGTTTTGCGTTATGGGGCAACTCGACCTCACAAAGCTCGGACTTCGCCTACGTGAGGGGCCAACTTCCAAACTTCAGACCTCGCACCCGAGCTTGCTTAAGACGACTCGCAGCTGCGGAACTCGCGAGCTGCGCTCGCTCAAACAGTCCTCGCTCCCGCGAGACGCCTTAAGCAAGCTCTGCTCGCTATTACGTTTGTCAGCTGACCCCTCTCACCCGGCGATTGGAGGACATTGGCTGCGCGGGTTCGGCAAAGCGAATACCGGAGCAGAGCACGCCGAAAAGGCTTGCGAAAGCGAGGACTCGGAAACGCCAAAGGCGTTTCCTCCGCAGCTGCAAGCCTTCTCGGCGGGCTCGGGTGCAACGTCTGAGCTCTGCAAAACCCGCGCAGCCCTTGCTCTCGGCCTCCTCATCCCCTTCCTCTTAAGCTTGGTTTCAGGAGTCACGCCTATAATGCAACGCATCATGAAAC
>CAVAPV010000010.1:0-50540 GCA_963590525.1 Agathobacter rectalis | reverse complement strand
CCTGCGACCCCTTGACCCCCAGTCAAGTGCGCTACCAAACTGCGCCACCACCCGATGTGAATCAATGCTTGAGCTGGTCGGGTGGACAGGATTCGAACCTGCGACCCCTTGACCCCCAGTCAAGTGCGCTACCAAACTGCGCCACCACCCGAGTTCAAGCATGTGCCCGCAAAAGCGGACAAGACGGTATGTTACTGCATAAAAATGAGTTTGTGAATAAGCAAGTGCAAGCTTTCTTCAAAAAAGAGGCAGGGCCGCCTTCTTTAGACAGCCCTGCCCTATTGCTAAAACGCTATAGATCCTAGAGGGAGAAGTTCTCCTTGCCCTCGAAGACGTCCATGGCCTCGTCGACATCGTAGTCGGCAAAGGTGATAGCAGAGATTGCCTTGGTCAGGCGCACTGCCTCGTCCAAGCTGCGCTGATGGATGTTGCGACCGGTTGCATTGCCGCAGGCGCCGCCAACGTGGATCTGATCGTAGAGCTGGCTTAGGAAGGTACGCGCATCAACGGTAGAGCCTCCAGCGCACACCAAGCCGCAGCGACCAGAAGCCATAGAGGCGACCTTGAGGAGCTCTGCGGAGCTTTTGTCATCGGTAGGTGCAGGCGGGTTGACCTTGACGAAATCTGCACCCAGGCAAAGAGCAGCGCCAGCTGCACCGGCGATAAGCTCCCAGTCTTTCTCGGCGGTGAGGGCCTTGCCGCGCGGGTAGATCCACAAAACGACGAGCAAACCCTCGGCGTGCGCCTCGGCGATGAGCTCACCGGCTTCTGCGAGCATCTGCGACTCGAACTCGCTGCCCAAGTAGATGGTATAGCCCAGGCCCACGATGTTGACGCCAGCCTCGCGCATGGCAAGAACGGCCTCGAGATCGCAAAGCTGCGGGGAGAACGGATCTTGCTGGCTGGTCTTGACCAGGTTGGTCTTGGAGTTCATCTTGACCAAGTAGTTGATCTGGGGGTAATCGGGAGCATACTGCGCAATCAAACCGCGCTGGCCTGCCAAAACACCGCAGACGCCCTGATCGCCGATCTTGAAGAGATGCTCGGGGTCTGCATCGGCGATGTCGATGCCCTCGCCGTAGAAGTCCTTGTTGAGATGCTCCATCTTTTGGTCGCAGGCAAAAAGCATGAGACGCCCCGTGCCCTGGGTAGCGGCCATCATGTTGTCGATATAGGTCTCACGGGCCTCCGGCATGACATCAGCCGGGACGCGGACGCTCTCGCGCGTGATCTGAGGCATTTCGTTTCCTTTCGCTCAAGTGACTTGAAAGCCTTCTAAAACGTGTCCGATTGTAACGCATGAAGCTTTAGCACAGCCAAACGGATGCGCAACACGCGCCATACATCCAAGATGCGGTGCAAAACACATGGCTTGTTGCGCAGATATCTGCGCGCTATCTGTTGCTCCAACCGTTGGTGATAGGCCAAGCGCGCTGCGAAGAAAGCGACACGCCATCCAAATGCGCGGCCACAGGCTCTGCCCTGCGCTTGTACTCGTTAGCCTGAACACTGCGGACAACCTGGTCGACGAACGCTGCGTCAAAACCTTCCTCTTTGAGTTGGGCAGCACTCATATCGCCTTCTATATGTGCCGCAAGAATCTGGTCGAGCAAATCGTATTCAGGAAGTCTGTCGGAGTCTTTGGCGCCTTCGTAAAGCTCTGCGCTGGGGGCCTTGTCTATGCAAGCCTGAGGGATAGAGGAACCTTGCGCTGCTCTCCAGCGGGCAAGCTTATAGACCTGGGTTTTGTAGATGTCGCCGATGGGGGCAAAGGCACCGGCGGTATCGCCATACAGAGTGGAAAATCCCATCGCCGCCTCGGATTTGTTTCCTGTGTTGAGAAGCATCCAGCCGTAGCTGTTGGAAAGCGTCATGAGATAGACGGTGCGCACGCGAGCTTGGAGGTTTTCGGCCGCAAGGCCGCTTACTGCCCCGCCGCAAGGCTTTGCCAAGGCCTCGCAAAACGCATCGGCGGGTTGGCTGATAGGGATCTTGAGGGTCTCGATACCCAAGTTGCGCGCCAACTCGAGCGCATCGTCTACCGAGCCTGCGCTAGAGAACTTGGAGGGCATGAGAACGCCATGGACATGCGACGCCCCCAAAGCATCTGCGGCAAGCGCGGCCACCACGCTTGAGTCTATGCCACCGGAAAGCCCGATGACAACATCGGAAAAGCCGTTTTTGCCCACATAGTCGCGAACAGAGGCAACCAGTGCCTCCCATGCCAAGGCAGGCTCTTCTTGGCGCGCGGCCTCTACATCTGCAAGCTCGACTCCCTCTTGCGCCTTGGTGTCAAAGGTGACTATCTCTTGCGAGGACACAGAGCACGAGTGAAGGAGCTTGCCTTGAGGCGTGACAACGGCGCTGCCACCGGCAAAGACCGTATCGTCAGCACAGCCGGCAAGGTTCACATAGGCTACAAAGCGCCCAGACTCAACGGCAAGCTCTTGGAGCCGGTCGAGCTTTCCGCGAGCAGCGGGCAGGGCATATGGGTCGTCAAAGGTATCGGCGCACATCTCGAGCAAAACGGTGTCGCCCTCTTCTGCAACAACCTCGTCAAAATGACCGTCAAGGCAGATGGAGACGCCATCGCAGCCAAAATCAACGCCAAAGGTCTCATCTGGCTGGGCGATTGCGGGAACGCCCAGAGAGTTGAGCATCTGGTTGTCGACGACAAAGAGCTCCTCAAGAGGCTCGAACACCCCGTCGCAGATCTCTGCCAAAACAGGGGCGCTGATCAGCAGATGAGCGGCAGCCTTTTGAGCCACGTCCTCAAGAACGCGACGCGCATCATCGACAAAGGCTTGGGAGTAGGCAAGCCCGTCGAGCGGCCAACCGGTAAGGGCATGGGCGCCAAAGACGACCAAGTCGACGTCGTCTTGCGAGGCATACTCGCATGCCTCCAAGATTTTGGTCGCGTTGCCCTCGAGATCGCCGACGGTCGGGTTGAACTGAGCCAGTGCGATGCGCATGTTGTCTCTCCTATCGCATGGGGTGCGCAAAATCACCTCAGACTGTACCACTTGAGCGCAGGCTCTTAATTAACGCAAGATGACGAAGCGCTCTTGCAGGCCAGACGCAACGCAAAACGCCGCCCTGCAGCAACATGAGCTGCAAGGCGGCGTCTACTCTAAGCCTCCACGCCACTGCGGGCTTAATAGTCGTTTGCGGCGGGGCTTTCCATCCACGCACGCTCGAAGCTCGCATACGTGCCTGCCTCAACCGCATGGCGGGCCTTTTGCATGAGATCGAGCAAATAGAAGAGGTTGTGCTGGGTGCAAAGCATGCTCCCCAGCATCTCGCCGGCCTTGATCAGATGCCTGACATAGGCACGGGTGAAGTTTTGGCACACGGGGCAGGAGCACTCGTGGTCAAGCGGCGTGTAATCGTCTTTGTACTTGGCGTTGCGCATGTTCATGCGGCCCTGGCTGGAAAAGACGGTTCCCATGCGGCCAGTCCTTGTGGGAAGCACGCAGTCGAACATATCGACACCTTGGCCCACGGCACGCACGAGCGTCGTGGGGTTGCCCACACCCATGAGATAGCGCGGTTTGTTCTCTGGGAGCGCCTGGGCAACCTGTCCAAGCGTCTCGAACATGGTCTCGTGGTCTTCTCCCACGCTGTAGCCGCCGATACCGTAACCGGGAAAGTCCATCTTGGTGAGCTCGGCCACGCTGTGAAGGCGCAAGTCCAAGTGCACGCCGCCTTGGACGATGCCAAAGAGCGCCTGGTCCTTGCGCGTATGCGCCGCCTTGCAACGCTTGGCCCATGCCAAGGAGCGCTCGACAGCTGCCGCGACGTCTTCCTTTTTTGCGGGGTAAGGCGGGCATTGATCAAGCTGCATGATGATATCTGCGCCGATCTCCTCTTGAATGCGCATATTGTCCTCGGGCGTCCAACGGTGCTTGCTGCCGTCTACGACAGACGAGAAATTGACCCCATCGGCATCGAGCTTGAGCGTGTCTGCCAAAGAGAAGATCTGGAAGCCGCCGCTATCGGTGAGGACGGGTTTATCCCAGCTCATGAACTTATGGATGCCGCCGGCGCGCTTGATGATGTCGGTTCCCGGGCGGTTGTAGAGATGGTAGGTGTTGGAGAGGATGATCTGCGCCCCAAGCTCTTTGAGCGTGTCGGGCATGACGCCTTTGACGGTGGCGGCGGTTCCCACCGGCATGAAGATGGGGGTTTGTATATCGCCATGAGGCGTATGGAAGCAGCCCCTGCGCGCGGCTGTTTGGGGGTCTTTTGCTATGAGGTCGAACTCGAACACTTGATTCTCCTTTGCAGGCGCAAGGCGCCTTATGGCATGCGGATAAAACGCACGGGTTTGAGGGCTGCTACAAAAGCATCATGGAATCGCCAAACGAGAAGAAGCGGTAGTTGTTCTGCTTTGCCTCTTCATAGGCGTTCATAACGACATCGCGGCTGGAAAACGCGCTAACCAGCATGAGCAGCGTAGAGCGCGGGACATGGAAGTTGGTGATGATGGCGTCGACGACCTTGTATTGGTAGCCGGGCATGATATAGAGCTTTGTCGAAGCACGGTCTTGGGCAAGAAGGCTACCGGATGCGGCGGCGCTTTCTAGCGAGCGCACGCTGGTGGTGCCCACCGCGATCACGCGCCCTCCACGCGCCTTTGTCTCGGCAACGGCGTCGACCGTTTCTTGCGGAACGGTATAAAGCTCAACGTGCATGTCGTGCTTTGAGGGGTCCTCTTCTGTCACGGTCCTAAAGGTGCCCAAGCCCACCTCGAGATCAACGGTGGCAACGCGTGCGCCCTTGGCCTTGATGCGTTCTAGAAGCTCTGTCGTGAAATGAAGGCCGGCGGTTGGGGCAGCAGCGCTGCGTTCCGTCTTGGAATAGACCGTCTGGTACATCTCGTCGTCTCCGTCGTAGCCCTCGATATAGGGCGGAAGCGGCGTGCGACCCACGAGATGGGTGGCAAGATCGACCGAGACAGCGCTTCCTTGGGGCTTGAAGCGCACGACGCGGGCGCCGTTTTCGGGGCGAATATCAATGACCTCGCCCTCCAAGACCACCTGGCCATCGGCGTCTTTGAATTCCATGAGAGCACCGGGCTTGAGGCGCTTGCCCGGCTTGACGAGGCATTCCCAGGTCTGTTGGCTGGCATCGTCTACGGCACCGGGGACCTTGTTGAGCATCAAGCACTCCACAGCTCCGCCCGTACCCGCTTTGTTACCCAACAGACGGGCCGGCAAGACACGTGTCTCGTTGACGACGAGTAGGTCTTTTGGCCCTATGTAGTCGATGACGTCCCTAAAGATGCGATGCTCGATAGAGCCGTCGCGGGCAACGACCATGAGCTTGCAAGAATCCCTTGGGTCGGCCGGGGACTGCGCGATATAGGATTGGGGCAAGTCGTAATCGAAGTCTGATGTTTTCATCTGCGCTCCTTAGTCAAACCTCTCTATACTAGCAAAGACTTATAAGGTGATAAGGGAAAGAGACGCTATGAGGTGCTTGCTCCACGCATGTTGCGGACCATGCTCGCTTGAGCCGGTGCGCATCTGCCAAGAAGAAGGTGTGGAGTTTGCCATCTACTACGACAACCCCAACATCCACCCTGCCGCCGAATACGAGCACAGGCTTGAGACCATAGACAGCTTTGTGGTCAAGCCAAACGGCCTTGAGCTGATAGAGGGGCCCTACGACCCCGAGACTTGGGATAAGACAGCAGGCAAACACGCAGGCGACAGACAGCAGCGTTGCCGGGCCTGCTACCGGCTGCGCTTTGAGCGTTTGGCCGCCACAGCAAAAAAGATGGGCTTTGATGCGATAGGCACGACGCTAACCATCAGCCCCTACCAATACACATCGGTCATCATAGACGAGCTCGAACGCGCCGCAAAGGCGGCGGGCCTTGCTGCATATGCACGCGATTGGAGCGAGTGCTATGCACAAGCAACAAAACGCAGCCGCGAGATGGGGATGTATCGTCAAAACTACTGCGGCTGCCGCTTCTCTATCGCCGAGGCCGAGCTTGATCGACGCGAGCGCGCCGCATCGCATGCCAAGGCCAAGCTCGTAAAACAGCGGGCGCTTTTGGCAGCCGCAAGCCAAGACGTCGTCAACCAGGTGTCGCAGCTTTAGTCGAGCAGGCGCTCGTAATCCTCTTTTGCAAAGCGATGGTAGATGACGTGCCCCATCTCCTCTTTGAAGCAGTAGTAATGGGGATCCACAGAGGCATCGTCAAAGTGCACCGCGTAGTCGAACTCCGATCCAGCGGGCATGTCATCGACCACAAAGCCTGCCGAATGCTTCTCAAACAAGGCGAGTATCTGCTCTTTTGAGGGATGATGCTGCGCCATAAACAGCTCGATGAGATCGACGAGAAACGCAGGGGCCTCGACGTTGTCATGGACGTACTTTGCACCACAAGGCCCTATGCGGACCTCGACGCGGTCCTCGTGAGTGCCAAAGCTCACATCGCCCAAAACAGAACCCTTAAGAGCGTGGTTGTCTTTGAGTTGCTGGCACAAAGAGGAGGCATCCGGTGCATCTGCGCCGACCATGGCGGCCAAAGAGCTCACCTTGTAGTAAAAACGCGTCGACTCGTAAGCATAACCGAGCTTGACCTGCAGCTCGACGATCTGATCGATAAGGTCTTTTTCCAGCTTGTCTGTATGCATTGCATAACTCCTCTATGCAAGACGTTTGACTTCAGGCCCCTTGAGAGCAAAAGGGCAAACGTCAGGTTTTTGTATCACCACTTGGAACCTATAATAACCATGCCAATAGCAGGCAGCATCATCTGTTGACCAGACGATGGAAAGGAAGGCACATGGGTTTGCTCGATACCGCCAAAAGCACTTTGGACAACGGGTTTGAGATAGCGGCAGACGCTGTTGGCAAAGCAGCGCGCGCAGCAGGCGACCTTGGCATCGAACACAGCTCGTACATGCAATCCCTTGCAACCCTTTGCCGATGCGGCTTTGAGCAGGGATGGCATGAGGCCAATGGCGGAAACGTCTCGTATCGACTGAGCAAAGAGGAAGTCGAAGCGTCAAAGGCCGCCTTTTGCAAAGATGCGCCGTGGGTCGAGCTTGAGACCCCATGCGAGCAGATGGACGGGCAGTTCTTTGCCGTCACGGCGACAGGCTGCCACCTCAGGCTCGTACCAGACACCCTGTCTGCAAACTGCGGCATCGTAGAGATCGGCCGCGCCGGATGTGCCTGGCGCACCGTCTGGGGCTTTGCAAAAGGCGGCAAGCCCACAAGCGAGCTTGCAAGCCATCTGCTCATCCACGCGGTGAGGTCAAAGGTCACTGGCGGCGCCTCGCGCGTTCTCTACCATGCGCACCCCGCAAACGTCATCGCACTCACGATGGTTACCAAGCCAAGCGCCAAAAAGCTCACACGTGCGCTTTGGAAATCCCTCACCGAATGCATCATGCTCACCGGGCAGGGAGTGGGATACGTGCCGTGGATGGTGCCGGGAAGCGATCAGATCGCTTATGCAACCGCGCAGCAGATGGAGACGCATAACGCCGTCATCTGGGCACACCACGGGCTTTTCTCATCGGGCAGCAGCTTTGACGAGGTCTTTGGGCTTGCCCATACCATCGACAAAGCGGCTGGCATCTACCTTGCCGCACGCGCCGCAAACGGCGGATCGGACAAGTTTGCAAGCAGCATATCCGATGCGCAGCTTTTGGAGATGTGCGACACGCTGCACATAGACTGCAAGAGGGAATGGCTCGACGTTTAATCGCATAACAAGGCACGTCGCAAGCGGGACTAAACCAAACCCCGCTTAGCTAGCAAAGAGCAGATAACAGGAGTTTTGAAAGGGGTATCAATGACCAAGCGCTACATCATCGCACTCGACCAGGGCACCACCTCGTCACGCACCATGCTCATCGACAAGCAGGGCAACGTGAAGGGGGTGTCGCAGCGCGAGTTCCCGCAGATCTACCCCCAGCCAGGCTGGGTAGACCACGACCCCAAAGACATCGTGGGCACGCAGCTGGGGACCTTTACCGAGCTCATGACGCAGATGAACCTCACCCCTGCAGACATCGAGTGCATCGGCATCACCAACCAGCGCGAGACGACGATCATCTGGGACAAAGAGACCGGCGAGCCCATCGCCAACGCAATCGTGTGGCAATGCCGCAGAACAGCCGATGTCATCAACGAGATCTGCGGAGACGACCAAGAGGTCTTTGACCAGATCATCTCCAGAACAGGGCTTAGACCCGACCCCTACTTTAGCGCAAGCAAGGCAAAGTGGCTGCTCGACAACGTAGAGGGCGCCCGCGAGAAAGCCAAGGCGGGCAAGCTTGCATTTGGCACAGTCGACACCTGGCTTATCTGGAACCTCACAAGCGGCCGCGTGCACGCGACAGACCCCACCAACGCCAGCCGCACGATGCTTTACAACATCCATACCGGACAATGGGACGACTATCTGCTCGATCTCTTTGACATCCCCCGCTCCATGATGCCCGAGGTGCGCCCGTCGTCTTCTGACTTTGGCTTTACCGCCAACCCCAACCTGCCGCAGGGCATTCCCATCTGCGGCGTTGCAGGAGACCAGCAGGCAGCGCTCTTTGGGCAATGCTGCTTTGAGGCCGGACAAGCCAAAAACACCTATGGCACCGGTTGCTTCTTCCTCATGAACACGGGCACGCAAGCCCCTGTAAGCGAGAACAACCTCGTAACGACCATCGCCGCAAGCGCACCTGGAGAGCCAACAAAGTACGCAGTGGAAGGCAGCGTCTTTGTGGCAGGCGCTTTGATCCAATGGCTGCGCGACGAGCTCGAGCTGATCAAGAGCGCGGCAGAGACCGGGCAATATGCCCAAAGCGTGCCCGATACGGCAGGCGTGTACATCGTCCCCGCCTTTACCGGCTTGGGTGCACCCTATTGGGACAGCGACGCACGCGGCAGCATCTACGGCCTTACGCGCGGCGCATCCAAGGCCCATATCATCCGCGCGGCACTCGAGGCACTCGCCTACCAGATGTACGATCTGGCCGTTGCCATGGAGGCAGATGCCCAGCGCCCCATCGCTACCCTCAACGTAGACGGCGGAGCTGCCAACAACAACTTCTTGATGCAGTTCCAAAGCGATCTGCTGCGCTGTGAGGTGCGCCGTCCCGCAAACACCGAGACAACCGCCCTGGGCGCTGCGTTTTTGGCAGGCTTGTCCACAGGCTTTTGGAAGAGCACCGCAGAGCTTTTGAAGCTGCGCGGAAGCGATACCGTGTTTACCCCCAAGATGGACGAGGATGAGGTCGCCGAGCATCTAGAGGGCTGGAAGCAGGCTGTGGCAAAAACCCTCACCAAGTAAGACGCGCCGAGACCTGCTGCCCAGGCACAAAGTCGCGCACAGCCAAAACGCAAAGCGGGCTGCCTCGCACAGAGGTCAGCCCGCTTTTTTGCAGCAGATATCAGCACGTGTGCATTACTTGAGCTTGCTCACACCCATCGCGCGCATAGCGTTGAGGATGGCTATCACCGCAACACCCACATCGCCAAAAACAGCAAGCCACATGTTAGCCAGACCCACGGCCGCCAAAGCGAGGATCAGCAACTTGACGCCGATGGCAAAGATAATGTTTTGCCATACGATGCGCATAGTCTTGCGCGACACGCGCACAGCGCGGGCAATCGAGCGCGGATCGTCGTCCATCAAAACGATATCCGCGGCCTCGATGGCGGCATCAGATCCCATGGCGCCCATCGCGATACCGACATCGGCCCTCGTGAGCACGGGGGCGTCGTTGATGCCGTCTCCCACAAAGGCAAGCGTCTTGCCGTCCGGTTGATCTGCCAAAAGCTCCTCGAGGCAGGCAACCTTGTCTTGCGGCAGCAGCTGCGAGCGCACCTCGTCTATGCCAAGCTTTGAGGCGACGCTTGCCGCAACCTGGCTGTTGTCGCCGGTAAGCATGACGGTCTTTGAGACGCCAACCTCGTGCAGCGCGCAGATGGCCTGGGCAGAAGCCTCCTTTATGGTGTCCGAGATAAGCAGGTAACCCGCGTAAACGCCGTCAACGGCAACATAGAGCACGGTCCCCGCCTTGTCGCAAACTTCGAAGATCACCTCGTTGCGATCCATGAGCTTGGCATTGCCAGCGCAGACGAGCTTTCCGTCGACTCTGGCGCTCACGCCATGCCCGGCAAGCTCATGAGCATCTAGGACACGCTCCATAACGGGCTCTTTGCCAAACGCGCGCTTGACAGACAACGCGATGGGATGATCTGACATACCCTCGGCGTGTGCTGCAAGCTCGACGAGCTCATCGGGAGAAAAGCCGTTGGCAGGATGTACCTCGGTCACCTCGAAGGTTCCCGTAGTGAGCGTTCCGGTCTTGTCAAAGACAACGGTGCTGACTTTGGAGAGCGCCTCCAAGTAGTTGCTGCCCTTTACCAAGATACCGAGCTTGCTTGCCCCGCCGATGCCGCCAAAGAAGCTCAGCGGGACGCTGATAACGAGCGCGCAGGGGCATGACACGACCAAGAAGGTAAGCGCCCTGAAGATCCAATCGCCCCAGGCGCCGCCGACAAGAAGCGGTGGGATAACAGCGAGCACCACGGCCGCCCCAACGACAATGGGCGTGTAATAGCGTGCAAAGCGCGTGATGAAGTTCTCTGTCTTGGCCTTGCGCTCGGCAGCGTTTTCGACCATCTCGAGGATGCGGCTTACCGTGGAGTCCTCAAAGGCCTTGGCCACGCGCACGGTAATAGCACCCGAGAGATTGATACAGCCCGAGATAACCTCGTCGCCAACATGAGCAGCACGGGGAACAGACTCACCGGTAAGCGCGGCGGTATCGACCATAGTGGAGCCCTCTATAACAACGCCGTCAAGCGGGATGCGCTCGCCGGGCTTGACCACAACCTCATCGCCGGGACTTACCTCGTAGGGGTCAACCTGGACCAGCTGTCCGTCACGCATGATGTTTGCGTATTCGGGCGCGATATCCATCATCGCCTTGATAGAACGACGGCTCTTTCCAACGGCATACTCCTGGAACAGCTCACCCACCTGAAAGAAGAGCATAACAGCCGCGCCCTCTGCCATATGCGGGCTGGAATCGGGAAAGAACACCATCGCAAAAGCGCCGATCGTAGCCACAACCATAAGGAAGTCTTCATCGAGCGCGTTGCCCTTGACGACGTTTCTAAATGCGCTGATCAAGACATCGTAGCCGGCTATCAGATAAGGCACCAAGAAAAGCGCGAACTCGATGTAGACGTTGGTTGGCGCTTCAAACCAAGCGTCGACGGGCAAGAGCATGACGATGGCAAACAACACCAACGCCACGCCGATGCGTACGACATGAGCCTCGAATCTCTTGTTCACGAAAAAATCCTTTCAGTTGTCTTGCGGGGTAATGGCCCCGCAGATCTGCGTGGTCAGGCCAGCTTTAGCGGACGATAACGCAATCTTGCTCATAGCGGCTGATAATGCCCTGCGCTGCATCAAGCGTTTGCTCCATAGTGCCGTCAACAACGTCTAAGACGAGTTTCTCGGTCATGAAGACGACTTTTGCGCTGTTGACGTTATCTAGCGCGGCAATGCCCTCCTCCATCTTGCGCGCGCAGTTGGCACACCCGAGGTTTTCCAGTTTGAATGAGCGTTTCACGGTCGTTTCCTCTCTGGTTTTGAAGTTGATCGATAACAGAGCTGCGATTACTCGCAGATATGGTTCATTCCCTGGGCAAGCATCGTTTGGACATGGCTGTCTGCCAGCGAGTAGACGATCTGCTTTCCCTCGCGTCTGAACTTGACCAAGCGCGATTGCTTAAGGATGCGCAGCTGATGCGACACAGCGCTTTGGCTGACATCCACCGTCTCTGCAATGCAGGCAACGCACATCTCCTCTTCCATCAAGGCAAAGAGAATCTTGATGCGCGTGCTGTCAGAAAACACCTTGAAGAGGTCTGCAAGCTCATAGAGCATTTCCTCGTCCGGCATCATCTCTATAGCCTCCTGCCAACGATGCACCGGACATGCGCCTTGAGAAGCATGTGGCGCGTCGGCTTGGTTTGTCTCTTCCATGTTGTCTCCTAACATATGAACGACTGCTCATATGTTAACTTGTTCAGTCAACGTGTCAACAACTTGAAGTGATAAAGTTCTCAGACACACAATCCAAAACGCGTGGAAGGCATGCAGATGAGCAAGCAGGGAATCACCGCAAACAAGGCACTCAAGCTGCTAAGGATCGGCAATGAGGAGTTTGTTCAAAACGACGCAGCCACAGGCAACGTGTCTGCCGCCCAGCGCAAGCAGACAAGCGATCACGGTCAGGAGCCCTATGCGGCTGTTATCGCCTGCTCCGACTCACGCGTCATACCCGAGGCGATCTTCAACGCCGATCTAGGCGAGCTCTTTGTCATCAGGGTTGCGGGCAACGTCATCGACGACCATCAACTGGGAAGCATCGAGTATGCGGCCGAGCATCTGGGCGTAAACCTCGTGCTCGTCTTGGGCCACACCCATTGCGGTGCCGTTGCCGCAGCCATAAAGGGAGACACAAGCGGCTACATCAAGCATATCGTGGACGAGATCCAAGGTGCCATCGGCGACGAGCAAGACGCTTGGGAAGCCTGCCATCTCAACGTACGCCACAGCATGCAGATGATCGAGGAGAGCCTCAAGATCCAAAAGGTAGAGCACGAATACGGCCTCAAGGTACGCGGTGCCATCTACGACATAGAGACAGGCAAGGTCGACTTCTTGGAAGACGATGTGAGCGTAGCCTAGAGGCTTTGGGCCACGAGCAAAAGGGCATTTGGCAAGACGCGCAAGCAGGCGCGTCGCAAACGCAATAAAGGCACCGGGAAACCCGGTGCCTTTGCTTTTGGCTTAGCTGCCCGCTGCAGCTGATTGTTGTGGCTAAGAAAACAAGAGCCCTTGAGCTACTTGCCGCAAGAGGCGGCGATAAACTGCCTGAGCTCTTCTATGCCCTCGTTTTTCTCGCTCGAGGTCATGAGGATCTTGACCTCCTCGGGCAAATCGAGCTGCTTGCGGATCTTGGAGCGCATCTGGTTTTGCTTGCTTTTGGAGAGCTTGTCTGCCTTGGTGAGCACCACGGCAAAGGGAAGCTCGCGTGAGAGCAGGTAACTCATCATGGCGATATCGAGCTTTTGGGCCTCGTGGCGGATATCGACCAAACTCAAGACCATCGAAAACGGCCTGTCTTGGTCAAAGTAACCATCGATAAGCTCCGACCAACGGCTCTTCTCGGACTTTGCGGTAGCGGCGTAACCATAACCAGGCAAGTCGACCAAGTTGATCTTCTTATCGATCTCGTAGAAGTTGACCGTGGCGGTCTTGCCCGGTTTAGAGGACACCTTTGCGAGATTCTTTCTAAACATGAGCTTGTTGAGAAGCGACGACTTGCCAACGTTTGAACGCCCGCAGACAGCCACCTCGGGCAGGCAGCCACGGCTCAGCTGAGAAGACGTGCCGTAAGCGCGCTTGAACTCTGCATTATGAAAATTAACAGCCATCGAGGGCTCCAAATCTAAAGGCGCAACACCGCCGCAAAGACAGCCCGAGCCTTGGTCGAAACTCTTAGATACAAGTCAAACATTGTATCAAATGCGATTTCATGGCGCATATCTTTACCCGCTGCGACGCTTTCATACCTACGCCAACCAGCACGCCTTGCATTACACGCCAGCAACGGCAAAAGCGCGTGGGCCATTAAGCTGCTAAACTGCCATGACTTGAGTAATCACGAGAGAGAAGGCTTACCCCATGAACGACGGCAAGAAAGTCAAAGTCCACTACACCGGCACGCTCGACGACGGCACCAAGTTTGACAGCTCGCACGACCGCGGCCAGACGCTTGACTTTACCTGCGGTGCAGGCCAGATGATCAAAGGCTTTGACGAGGCTGTAAAGACCATGGAGGTTGGCCAAACCGTCAACGTCCACTTGGATCCCGCAGACGCTTACGGCGAACGCGACCCGCGCAACGTTCTCAAGGCCCCCATCAGCCACATGCCCGGCGCAGAAAACCTCAACGTGGGAGACCGCGTTGCTCTGACCGGCCCGCAAGGACAGCAGATCCCCGTCACCGTCACCTTCAAAGACGAAGAGGCCATCGAGTTCGACGCTAACCACGAGCTTGCCGGCAAGGCGCTCAACTTTGAGATCACGCTGGTCGAAGTCGAAGACTAAGCACATAGCCAAAACGGCTTGGACAAGACCCGCTGCAGCGCAAAGCTGCGGCGGGTTTTTGTTTGCGCTCTCATCCGTCAAAACGTGCTTTTGCGCAGTCGTAAGACGGGAGATTTTATAAGAAGGCTTAAGACTGAAGCAGGCAACGCCCGCTGACAGGGGTTCTTTGCCATCATAACGCTCAAACCTGAGAAGAGACGAGGAGGCAGTCTGATGGCACGAGACCTGATCGCGCGCAGGGACGCATTGGCGCTAAGCATCGCAGCAGCTGCGAGTGCGATGAGCGTTGGACTAACCGGATGTGCGAGCAGCAGCGCATCAAACCAGACGCAAAACGCCTCCCACGATGACGATACGCAAAGCGAGGCAAGCATAGACAACCCCGCGCATACAGGCGACAACGTACTGGACTTTGCCGCAAACTCCTGCAGTGCGCTCATAGGCCCCTCTAAAGCAAACAGCTGCTTGTCCCCTCTCTCGTTTTATATGGCATGTGCCTTGCCGGGCATTGGCTGCAGCGGGCAGACGCAAGAGCAGGTGCTCAACACGCTGGGAGAGATACATGCCAAAGACCTGCTAAACGAATGCGATCGTATATACAGCCAAGTTCAATACTTCAACACCTGCGGTACGGGTCTTGCACAAGCCGAGCTCGAGGCCCATCTCATGTTAGGGTGCTCCGCGTGGGCAAACTCCTCCTATCGCTTTGCCAAGGGCTTTAGAAAACTGATTGGATCACCCTCAAGAAGATTTGAGAACAAATACAACGCACAGCTCAGAAGCATAGAGATGGGAACACAAAAGGCAGACGATGAAATCGGCGCTTGGATAAGCGATCAAACAGGCGAGGTCTTGACTTCAAAGCCCAAGACAAAGGCAGCAGAGATTGCGCAGATCCTAAGCACCGTCTATCTCAAAGACAGCTGGGCGGTGCCCTTTGACAGCCAAAAAACCAAGGAAGGCGATTTTGCAGTCAAAAGCGGCAAGACCAAGGTAAGCTACATGGCCTTGGAAGACGACATATGCCCATATGGCAGCATCGGGGATTGCACGGTTGCCGATAAAGAGCTGGCCTACACGGGAGCAAGCGTACGCTTTATCCTGCCGCCTAAAGGCACAGACCCCCGCGAGCTTTTTTCAGACGCCGCAAAGGCGGCAGACCTTCTTGGTAAAAAGCTCGACGACTCCAAAAGCATCGCCTGGAAAATACCCAGATTCTCGCTCACGGCAGACATAGAGCTTGAAAATGCGGCAAAGGCGCTGGGTATCACCAAGGTCTTTGAAGCCAGCGACGATTTTGCAACCATGTTCAGAGCCAAAAACGGAACATCTGCAAGCAAGACGCTTGTAAGCTCGATAAAACAAGCGGCGTATCTGAGCGTGGACGAGCTGGGCGTAAAGGCCGCAAGCCGTATAGAGGCGAGTATGCCCGCTGCCACGCTTGGAAGCCTGCAAAAAGCAGAGTTAACGCTTGATCGCCCCTTTGCCTGCGCTGTTTTGGCAGGAAGCGAGGGCATACCTCTTTTGGCAGGATGCGTACTTGATCCAACTACCAAATAGCAGCCCGATGCCAAAAGAATACCGCTCTTTTGTCCGACAAATCGCGACCCGCTATACAACGCGCAAGATACAGGCAACACGCTTTGCAAAACAGTGATTGACACCCGGGTGAAAACAGCATTATCCTCACCAGCAATCGAATACATCTTCAGGGCAGGGTGAGATTCCCGACCGGCGGTGACAGTCCGCGAGCTTTCTAGCTGACACGGTGCAACTCCGTGACCGACAGTACAGTCTGGATGGAAGAAGGTGGTTTTTCATGAACCATGAGCTGTATATGCAGCGCGCTTTGGCGTTGGCCGCAAAAGGGGCCGGTTGGGTGAACCCCAACCCCCAGGTTGGTGCTGTCATCGTTTCTGCCACGGGCGAGGTCATCGGAGAAGGCTGGCACACCGCATGGGGCAAGCCCCATGCAGAACGCGAGGCGCTGGCCGATTGCATTGCCAAAGGCAACAACCCCAAAGGCTCAACCGTATATGTGACGCTCGAGCCATGCTGCCACACAGGCAAGCAACCGCCTTGCACCGACGCGCTGATACAAGCAGGCGTTGCACGCGTCGTCATGGGCGCACCAGACCCCAACCCGTTGGTAAGCGGCAAGGGCGTGCACCTTTTAGAGGATGCGGGCATCGAGGTTGTCCAAGGGGTCATGGTAAATCAGTGCCAAAAGCTCAACCGCGCTTGGTTGTCTTATATCCAGACAAAGCTCCCTTACGTCACCATCAAGTACGCGATGACGCTTGACGGCAAGATCGCCACGCACACAGGCAGCTCCAAGTGGATCACCGGGCGGGCGGCGCGGGCGCGCGTGCACGAAAACCGTGCAAAGGCGGCGGGCATCCTCGTAGGCATCGGCACCGTGCTAGCAGACGACCCCATGCTCACCGCACGCGACTGCCAAAACCCCAACCCGCATCAGCCGGCGCGCTTTGTCCTGGATGCAAGCTGCCGCACGCCGCTTGACAGCAAGCTCGTTGCAAGCGCAGCAGAAATCCCCACCTACATCATCTGCACCAACAACGCACCGCAAGAAAGGCGAGACGCCCTTGAGCAGCACGCATGCCGCATCTGGAGCATTGAGGCATGTGATCAAGATCTGGCAATCGATATCGACGCTGTGTTGAACCGCATGGGAACAGTAGGCATCGACAGCCTTATCGTAGAAGGCGGAGCAAATACCATAGGAGGCTTTGTAGATGCGCAGCGTGCGGATTTCTGCCAGGCCTACATCGCCAGCAAGATAGTTGGAGGCAGCTTGTCCCCAAGCCCTGTGGGCGGTTGCGGCATAGAGCTGATGGGCGATGCAGCAACGCTTGAAGATGTGCGCCTCGAGCAGCTTGGAGACGACCTGCTCGTGAGCGGGGCGATTACCTACGCCAAAGACAGAGAGGTGCGCTAGATGTTCACGGGAATCATAGAGGAGACCGGCCGCGTCAAAGCCGTACGCCTAGGGGCTGCAAGCGCAAAGCTCGAGATCGAGGCTTCGCTCGTCTTGGAGGGCACCAAGCTAGGCGACAGCATCGCTACCAACGGGGTTTGCCTCACTGTATGCGCGCTCACACCCACCAGCTACACCGCCGATGTCATGAACGAGACGCTGCGGCGCTCGTCTTTGGGCAAGCTTCATGCGGGAGACGTCGTCAACCTGGAGCGCGCCATGGCTGCCAACGGCCGCTTTGGCGGCCACATCGTAAGCGGTCATATCGACGGTACGGGGACCGTGCGCCGTATAGAAGCCGACGGCAACGCCGTCTGGTACACCATCCAAGCAAGCAACCAACTGCTGCGCTACATCGTGGAGAAGGGCTCGATCGCCATCGACGGCATCAGCCTCACGGTGGCAGCGGTAGATGACGACAGCTTCAAGGTAAGCGTCATCCCCCACACGCGCGAGGTCACAAGCCTCAAAGACAAGCGCCCGGGAAGCGTCGTCAACCTCGAATGCGACGTCATCGGCAAGTACGTAGAAAAGCTCATGAGGTATGGCAGCCAAAACAGCAGCGAGGCCTACGGCAACAGCAACGGACTCACCATGGAGGCGCTGTCTTTGCTCGGTTAAAACGAGACGCGCCCAGATCCAGATAAACGACCCAAAAAGAAAGGGACGAGATATGTACGAAGGATTCAACACGATCCAAGAAGCGCTTGAAGACCTTGCAGCTGGCAAGGTAATCGTCTGCGTGGACGACCCAGACCGCGAAAACGAAGGTGACTTCATCTGCGCAGCGCAGTTTGCCACGACCCAAAACGTCAATCTCATGGCTGTCTGGGCACGCGGCCTGATCTGCACCCCCATGAGCGCAAAGATCGCCAACCGCCTGGCGCTGCCCCCCATGGTGAGCGAGAACACAGACAACCACGAGACCGCCTTTACCGTGTCTATCGACCATATAGACACCACGACGGGTATCAGCGCCGAAGAGCGCGGCTACACCGCCCGCAAATGCGTTGACCCCAGCGCCAAGCCCACCGACTTCCGCCGTCCGGGGCACATGTTCCCGCTCATCGCCAAGCCTGGCGGCGTGCTCGAGCGCAACGGCCACACCGAGGCCACCGTCGACTTGTGCCGCCTTGCCGGCCTTGAGGAGTGCGGCCTGTGCTGCGAGGTCATGCGCGACGACGGCACCATGATGCGCACCGCCGAGCTCAAAGAGCTAGCCGCAAAGCTGGGCCTCAAGATGATCAGCATCAAGCAGCTGCAGGCCTATCGCAAACGCAACGAGGTTTTGGTCGAGCCGGTGGCAAACGTGGCCATGCCCACCGCCTACGGCGACTTCAGGGCGGTGCCCTTTGTCAACAAGCTCAACGGCGAGCACCACGTGGCCTTGGTCAAAGGCGACATCGGCAATGGGCAAGACGTGCTCGTGCGCGTTCACAGCGAGTGCCTCACCGGAGATGCGTTTGGTTCTCTGCGATGCGACTGCGGACAGCAGCTCGCCGCTGCAATGAGCCAGGTAGAGGCCGAGGGACGCGGCATCATCCTCTACATGAGGCAGGAGGGCCGCGGTATCGGGTTGGTCAACAAGCTGCGTGCCTACGAGCTGCAAGACAAGGGCATGGACACGCTCGAGGCCAACATCGCGCTGGGTTTTGCCGGTGACGAACGCGAGTACTACATCGGCGCGCAGATCTTGCGCGAGCTGGGCGTGAAAACGATGAGGTTGCTCACCAACAACCCCGACAAGGTCTACCAACTCGAGGACTTTGGCCTGACCATCACCAAGCGCGTGCCCATCCAGATGGAAGAAACCGCGCACGATCATCTCTATCTCAAAACCAAGAAGGAGAAGATGGGGCACCTGCTCAACATCGACTAGGCGCCATAGTCGCAGATACAGCAAGACGCATAAGCAAGTACAGACAATGTAAGAACGAGCCGTAGCAAATAGCAAAAGGACAGAAAGGAACAGATCATGCGCAAGATCGAAGGCAAGGTTGTAAGCAAGGGCATCAAAGTGGGCATCGTCGCCGCACGCTTTAACGAGATCATCGTCAACAAGCTCGTGGGAGGCGCAGTAGACGGTCTTGTACGACATGATGTCGCACAAGACGACATCGATGTTGCCTGGGTGCCGGGGGCATTTGAGATTCCCCTGATTGCCAAGAAGATGGCCGAAAGCGGCAAATACGACGCCGTCATCGTCTTGGGCGCTGTCATCCGCGGCGCAACGAGCCACTACGACCTGGTCTGCAACGAGGTTGCCAAGGGCACAGCTCAGATCTCTTTGCAAACCGGTATCCCCGTTTTGTTTGGCGTGATCACCACCGACACCATCGAGCAGGCAGTTGAGCGCGCCGGCTCCAAGGCAGGCAACAAGGGCTACGAGTGCGCTTGCAGCGCCATCGAGATGGTCAACCTCATCAAAGAGCTCTAACAACACCTTTGCAGCGCAAACGCTGCAAGAAGCTAGTTGCCGCGTGCAAGGACAAAAGGCCCAACCCTCCCCTTGCGCGCGGTATCTTATGCAGCAAGACACGTACTTACGGCACGACAGAGAGGGACTTCATGGCACGTGGGACGATATTCTTCGATTACGACGGGACCTTAAACGAGACCATGCGCATCTACGGTCCCGCGCTCAGATCGGCCATATCCTGGCTGGAAGAAGAAGGCTATCTTGAGCCTGCAAGCTACAGCGACCAATGGATAAGCAGCTGGCTTGGCTGGAGCACCAAGGAGATGTGGAACAGCTTTGCGCCCCAGCTGCCGCAAGAGGTCTGGACCAAGGCGGCGGCTATGGTTGGGCAGACGATGGACGAGCTTACCGCGCAAGGCAGATGCGTTCTCTTTGAGGGCATAGAGCAAACGCTTGACACCCTCAAAGCGCAAGGCTGGACGCTCTCGTTTCTAAGCAACTGCCGCCAAGCCTACCGCGACGAGGCCATAAAACGACATGGGCTCAACCGTTGGTTTAGCTGCTATCACTGCGCCGAGGACTTCCCTGGGTTAGCCAAATGGGAGATCTACCAGCGTGTGGCCGACGATGGCAGCCATCCTTTGTCTCATCTGATAGTTGGCGACAGGTTCCACGACATAGAAGTGGGCACCAAAGCAAATATCCCAAGCATCGGATGCCGTTACGGCTACGCAAAGCCCGGAGAGCTTGACGCTGCCGATATCTGCGTAGACAATCCTTTGCAGATTCCCCAAGCCGTAAAGGAGCTGCTCTCCTAGATGTACTACAACCCCATGGCCAATATCTTTCTCAGATTGCTTGGACAAGCCGCAGCTCGCAGCTTTGCCGAGCAAGCACAGCGCACAGGCACGCACAACGCCTCTCCTTTTGACGAAAGCTATGCCGCCGGCCAAAGCGATGACGAGCCCATAAACGTCGAGGCGCAGGTTGCAGACGACGATGGCAAGACCCAAAACCAGCGCGCGCACGAGAAATGGGACGCACAGTACAGCAAGGCAGCAGCTCATGGCTTGAGCGGTGACGTTGCCTTAGCGGGAAGCAAGCGCTACAACATCGCCTGCGGCATAATCTGCGTGCTCTTCTTGCTGATTGGCATCGTCTTGCGCATCTACTCCTTGGTTATGGGCCAGATATTCTCTGCCACGGTCGTTCCCGTTGCCCTCGGTGCTTTAGGAGGCGTCGTGCTTGCCTTTGTAGGCGGCGGCGCCCTTTGGAAGATCGGCGCATGGAAGCTCCCCTTTGACGCAGCAGACCTTGGCGTGGTCTTTATCAGCGCAGCTTGCATGGGCTATGCAAACCTGCCATGTGCGCTTGTCGCTGCGGCAGCTGGCGCGATCTACATGAAGGCAAGCGGCGGCAAAAAGCCCGTCTTCGTCGCGTTTTACCTTGTGGTTGCCATCATCGCAAAGCTTGTTTTTGGCTGGCCCGGACTGGCGATATAACGATGAGAAACAAGCCAGAGCTCTTGGCTCCCGCAGGCGGATGGGAGCAGCTGCGTTACGCCATCGCCTACGGAGCAGACGCCGTCTATCTTGCCTGCGACAAATTTGGCATGCGCGCCAGGGCATGTAACTTTTCTTTGGATGAGATAGAGCAGGTTGTCTCTTATGCGCACGAGCGCAACGTGGATGTGCATGTCACCTGCAACATCGTGATGCACGACCACGATCTAGACGAGCTTGAGCGCTATTTTGCAGCCTTGGACAGCGCTGGCGTCGACGCGCTTATCATCGGCGATATGGGCGCTTTGAGGATTGCCAAAAGCGCCGCGCCAAACACCGACATCCACATCAGCACCCAGGCAAGCGTCTCCAACACGCAAGCGGCCCTTGCCTACCACGAGCTTGGGGCAAAGCGCATCGTATGCGCGCGCGAGCTCTCTTTGGCCGACATCGCCACGATGCGCTCCAAGCTCCCCGAAGACTTGGAACTCGAGGCCTTTGTGCACGGAGCGATGTGCATGGCTTACTCCGGACGCTGCCTGATCAGCGATTACACCACCGGCAGAAGCGCTTTGCGCGGCCATTGCGCGCAAAGCTGCAGATGGAGCTGGGAGCTCACAGAGCAAAAACGCCCCGGCGAGTACTTTACGGTGGAGCAAGACAGCAGCGGCAGCTACCTTCTCAACGCGCAAGATCTCAACATGATCGAGCACTTAGACGAGCTTGCCGCCGCCGGCATCGACTCTGTCAAGATCGAGGGCCGCAACAAGAAGGCCTTCTACGTGGCCACAGTGGTCAACGCCTACCGCCAGGCACTCGACGGCGGCGACACGGCAATGCTCGCACGCGAACTTGAGACCGTGAGCCATCGTCCCTATTCCACGGGCTTTTACTTTGGGCCGGCGCACCAAACACATGGCAGCATCGACTACATCCGCACCTGGGAATGGGCAGCCGAGGTACTCTCTTGCCAGCCTCAGAGCGATGGCGGCTATCTTTGCAAGCTCAAGTGCCGCAACCGCTTTGAGCAAGAGGCTTACATGGAGGTTATAAGCCCGGGCAAAGATGCGCGTCCCGTGTGCATGAAAGGCCTGACCTTTATCGGCGGCAAAGAAGATGAGGAGCCTTTTGCCACAAACGTGGCCAACCGTACCAACGAGGATTACCAAGCACTGGTAGACGTCAAGCTTGAGTCCGGAGACATCATCAGAGTCAAGCGCTAACAAGAGGCAGGCAGTTCTGCTTAGAGAGCAAAAAAGAAACAACCGGGAAAGCTCAAGCTAACCCGGCTGTTGCCGTATTTTGCAGATGCCGTTGCGCCGTCTTGGGCGCCTTGGCTACTTCAAGTTAAAAGTGGGCTCTGCCATAGCCTTGTGAGACTTAGAGCTTTTCTTCTTTGAGCCGTTGAGCGTCTTGCGATGGTCAAGCTTTGCAGAGGCGGTGTCTCCGATGAGCTGGAAGATAACGATGAAGATGACGCACAAGATGATGGCACCCAGCATGACATCGGGCATAAAGCGCTGATAGCCGTAGCGGATAGCCAAGTCACCCAAGCCACCCGCACCGATGGTGCCCGCCATGGCAACAAAGCCAAAGAGCGTGACAAAGGTGATCGCGCCGCCGCGGATAAGTGAGGGCAGGCACTCGGTAACCTGGACCTTGATGATCTGCCAGTTGCTAGCGCCAAAGGAGCGCGTGGCCTCGATGATGCCGGCATCGACTTCTGCCAAAGACTGCTCGACGATACGGGCAACAAAAGGCGCGGCGGTGATGGTAAGGGGTACGCACGCGGCAACCATGCCAAGCGAGGTGCCCACGATGAGGCGCGTAAACGGCGTGATAGCCACCATCAAGATGACAAAGGGCAAGGCACGCAGGATGTTGATGACCCAACCCAAGATGAAGTTGACCGTGGCGTTGGGACGGATTCCGTTGGGGGTGGTGGCGTTAAACCACACGCCCACGGGAAGGCCGATGACATAGGCCAGGATGCATGACACGCAGGTCATGAACGTCGACTCAAGCGTTGCCTGCACAAAGAGGTCGCCGTAGGTGGCAAAGTAGTTGGAGAGATACTCGATCATCTAGATCACCTGCCCTTTCTCGGCGTCGGTTTCGCGGCCCTCGTGGTGAGCGAGGATCGCCTTGGCGGCATCGCTTTGCGGATTGGCAAAGACGGACTGGGTCTCGCCTTGCTCTACGACATGGCCGTGGTCGAGCACGGCGATGTGCTTGCAGGACTTGCGCGCAACGCCCATGGAATGCGTGATGAGGACGATGGTCACGCCCAAGCGCTTGTTGATGTCTTCGAGCAGGTTGAGAATCTGCACCGTCGTGCGGCTGTCAAGAGCGCTTGTGGCCTCATCGCAGAGCATGATCTTGGGATTGTTGGCCAGTGCGCGAGCGATGGCGACGCGTTGCTGTTGACCACCGGAAAGCTCGCTGGGATAACGAGTCGTCTTGTCGCTCAGGCCAACGATCTCCAAAAGCTCCAAAGCGCGCTTCTTGGCTTGCTCCTTGCTTGTTTTTTGCAGCTCAAGCGGAAACATCACGTTTTGCAGCACGTTGCGCTGCTGGTAGAGCGAGAAGTTTTGGAAGATCATACCGATACCGCTTCTGAGCTCCCTGAGCTTTTTGCCCTGGTATCCCGTGACATCCGTGCCGTCGATGACAACCTGGCCGCTCGTGGGGCGCTCGAGCAGGTTGATATGACGCACCAGCGTGGACTTGCCGGCGCCGGACTCGCCGATGATGCCAAAGACGTCGCCGTCGTTGATGGAGATCGACACGTTATCGAGGGCTTTGAACTCACCCTCGTTGGTGTCGTACACCTTGGTAATGTTTTTTAACTCAATCATGTAGGTTCCTTGCAAAAGTCGTTAGAGACACAGCTCTTAATGATACGAGTTGAAACGTTTTGCCCGTCTCTGCCGCGCTAGGAAAAAATCCGATGGTTAGCTATCGGATTAACCGATAGTTCACAACGCCTCTTCCAAAGAAAACGGGGCGCTTGCGAGAGCGCCCCGTTGCCAAAACCTTGTTGTGTGCCTCTTAGAAGATGGGCAGGACGGCGCCGCTGTAGTTGTTGTTGATGTAGTCGCGGACCTCGTCGGAGGTGAGTGCCTTGTAGAGAGCCTGGATCTTCTCGGAGTCCTTGTTATCAGGAGTGGTCACAAGCAGGTTTGCGTAGGTCTGTGCAGCCTCGCCATCGGCATCCTCGAGTGCAAGGGCATCCTCGGACGGAGTGAGGTCAGCCTCCATTGCGTAGTTGCCGTTGATGACAGCGTAGGCAACGTCTTGCAAAGAGCGCGGGACCTGGGCAGCCTCGAGCTCTTCGAACTTGAGGTTGTGGGGGTTGGAGGTGATGTCTTTGGTGGTGGCGGTGATGCCGGCGTTGTCATCAACCTCGATCAAACCAGCCTGCTCGAGCAAGAGCAGAGCGCGTGCCTCGTTGGTGGTGTCGTTGGGAACAGCAATCTTATCGCCATCGGCAACGTCATCGAGGCTGGACTTGGTACCGCCGTAGATGCCAAAGGGCTCGTAGTGGACAGCGCCCACGCTCACGAGGTCGGTACCGTTTTCCTCGTTGTAAGAATCCAGGTAAGGCTCATGCTGGAAGTAGTTGGCGTCTGCCTCGCCCTCGGTAACGGCAACGTTGGGCTGGATGTAATCGCTAAACTCGGTGACCTCAAGGGTGTAGCCCTCGGCCTCGAGCTGAGCCTTGACAACGTCGTTGAGGATCTCTGCATGAGGAGTGGGGACGGCGGCGACGGTGATGGTCTTGTCCTCGGTGCTGGCAGCGGTGTCTGTAGAGCTGGAGCTGGAGGAGTTGCCGCAGCCCACCAGAGCCAAAGCAGAGACGAGCGCCGCGGTGCCGGCGATGACGCCGAGCGCCTTGAACGTCTTGGTATTGAAGAATTTCATGGTCTTCCCTTTCCTTTGAGGTTTTTCGTCAAGCTTGTATTAATCCCCTTGACGTGGGCTTTTGCAGCCCGTCGTTATGACTCTTGGCATGCTACCCACATAAACCCTACGTGGCAATAGGTTTGGCAATTGAGGTTTTTGCCGCGTGGCTATAGACAAAAACGATGGCAAAGAAAACGCCCCTTGGCCGATACGAACGTCACAAAGAGAAATCACGAGCGTGCAGATACCGCCAAGTCAAGGCGTATAATGAGCGAGTTTGACACATACGTATCTAGGAGCATACAACATGGCTTTGTTTGACCTCGAACAGTACAAGGACTCCCCCATCGCCATCTTGGGCGGCGGCGCTGTAGGCAAGACCTGCGGCGCAGACTGCGCGCTTGCAGGCCAAGAGGTTCGCATCTGCGACGTGGACCCCTTCTTTGAGAAGTCTTTGGGCACCATCATGCGCACGGGCATCACCTTGCAGGACAAGGCTCCCGGCACCCAGAACAAATACGGGTTCAGGCGCATGGGCAAAGGCGAGTTTGCCATGGCCACCAACTCCATCGCAGAGTGCGTTGCCGGCGCCAAGCTCATCATCGTGGGTATTCCCTCTATCGCGCACGAGGTCTTCTTCAAAGAGCTTATCCCCGCGCTCGAAGACGGCCAGATCATCCACATCATCCCCGACAACTACGGCTCGCTCAAACTGCGCAAGATGATGCGCGAGATGGGCTGCGACAAGAAGGTCATCGTCGGCGGTTGGTCGAGCGCCCCTTATGGCACGCGCGTCGACACCGAAGGCGGCGTCTTCAAGCCCACCTGCAGCCTGGTCTACCGCGCTATCACGCTGCGTGGCAGCGCGCTTCCGTCTTGCGACACCAAGACCTTTGTGGAGAGCTCCAAGCTCTTGGGCTGCTTTGACGCCATCACGATGGGCGACGGCGCTGTCGCAGGCGAAGACGCACTCGATATCGGCTTCTCCAACGTCAACCCCGTCATCCATGTCCCCGGCACGCTCTTGGGCGTCTCTACCATGGAGAACTTCGATACCGTGCTGCACATGAACAAGCACGACTACTCCATCTACAGCCACTCGTTCTGCCCCTCTATATCGGAGGTGCAATACCAGTTCTACAACGAGGAGATCGCCTTGGCCAATGCAATCGGCTGCGGCATCCAGCCCTTTGACAAAGAGGTCTTCTACCAGCGCACAAGCGTTTTGGGCCAGGAGTACATGGGCAAGGGCACCAATGTTCCCTTTAACGAGGAGTGGGAAGTCGGCTACGGCACCGGCCCCTTTAGCATCAAGAACCGCTATGTCACAGAGGACGTGCCCGTGGGCTGCCATGTCTACCACGAGCTGGGCAAGAAGTTTGGCGTGCCCACCCCCATCATCGACTCTATGATCGTGCTGGGCGGCGTCATGAACAAGACCAACTTCTTTGAGACCGGCCTCACGCTCGAGGACCTGGGCATCGCCCACATGAACAAAGAGCAGCTGCTCGACTACCTGCACAACGGCAACTACGTCGAGGCTTAAAGGTCTCCTAGGCCGCAAGGCCGTATCACGCACAGCAAAAGCGGGCAGGGTTGCAACATGACCTGCCCGCTTGTTGTATCGGCAAGACGACGCAGACGCGCCAACACCCCAAAACCAGGCAGTGCATGCTTGGGGTGGCAGGCAAGGCGCGCAAGAAAGGCAAGGCAGATGATCTGGAACGGACGCATCGCAAACGAGCAGGAACGCCGCGGTACCTTTGAGGCCAACGGGCGCTATATCGCAGCAGGCACGGTTGGCGTCATCGCCATACAGCTCGACTACGCCAAGCTTCCCGGCAACGTGGTCAACCCCGCAACCTACGACTTTCCCGTTATCTTCAAGCGCGTCGAGTTCGAGATAGAGCGTCTCTTTGCCGGCGACAAGACGCTTGTAGACGATGTGATCGCAGCTGCCAAAGAGCTCGAGGCATGCGGGGCAAGCGTCATCGTGGGCGCATGCGGATTCTTTGCGCACTTCCAAGACGCCGTTGCAGATGCTGTAGAGGTTCCCGTGTACCTATCTAGCCTCACGCAGCTGCCCTTGATCGAGCTAGGGCTCAAGAGAGACCAGAAGGTACTCGTCTTTGCGGCAGACGGAGCATCTGTAACAGACGACATGCTGTCGCACGTTGGCGCCAGCCGCGAGCGCCTCATCATCCAAAACGTAGGTGACAGGCCCGCTTTCGAGCCTATCCGCTACGGCGTCAAACCGCTCGACAACGGCGCACTGATCGATGACATGTGCCAGCTTGCATGTGCATGCTGCGACAAGCATCCAGAGATCGGCGCCGTGCTCTTGGAGTGCAGCGACCTGCCACCTTACGCGGCAGACGTGCAGGCAGCTTGCAAGCGTCCCGTCTACGACTTTGTCACGCTCATCAACTGGGCACATCATGCTGTGGCGCAGCGCCCCTACTACGGCTGGCTGTAAACGCATCCGCGACGCGCGCGGTCAATCCAAGCGCACAGAGAAAAACAGGGCTCGCCTTAGTCGCATAAGACCAAGGCGAGCCCTGTTGTTACCTTCAATCCTTTGCAGATGGCAGTCGCAACACCGCGGGTGCTACAGATCGATGGAGTCGCTGGGGCGCATCGCGTTGTCGATGCTGTAGGTTGCGATCTGCTCTTTGAGCGCGTCGATATAGCGCAAGACGAGGGCGTTGGGCTTGCGCTGTGCATGCATGACATAACCCATGTTCATCTCCTCATCGGTCTTTAGGGGGATGGATGCGATACCGGTGTGCATCTCGCTAGAGAGCACGCCGGTGGACACGGTGTAGCCGTTGTGGTGCGTGAGCAGGTTGGAAAGCGTGCCGCGGTCTGATATCACGATGCGCTTCTTATGCGGAAGCGAGCTTAGAGGCTCCTCGCTGTAGTAGAAGGAGTTGTTGGTGCCTTGCTCAAAGGAGTAGCGCGCGTAATCTGCAAGGTCTTCTACCGCAACGATTTTACGGTTGGCCAAGGGATGGTGCTCGCCAACAAAAACATGCGGCTTGCACTTGAAAAGCGAGGTGAAGGTGAGGTTTGCCGCATCGAGCGCCTTAGAGATCACGCGGTTGTTGAAGTTGTCCAGATACAGCACGCCGATATCGCTTCTAAACTCGCTTACATCCTCGATGATCTCGGCCGTGCGCGTCTCGCGCAAGGTGAACTTGTACTCATCTGCGTTGAGGGACTCAACCATGTTGACAAACGCCTCGACGCAAAAGGTGTAATGCTGGGTAGAGACAGACAAACGCTGATAGACGTCGTCTTCTTTTCTTTGGTAGCGTTGCTCCAAGAGGTCTGCCTGCTCGACCACCTGGCGTGCATAGCCCAAAAGCTCTATACCCTCGCTTGTGATGGTGATACCGCGATTGGAGCGTTGGAAGACGGTGACGCCGGTCTCGGTCTCGATCTCTTTGAGCGCCACAGACAACGACGACTGCGAGACAAAGAGGTCGTGCGCAGCGCCACTGATGGAGCCGCATTCGGCGATGGCGATGAGGTACCTGAGCTGCTGCAGGGTCATGGCAGCCTCCTTAGTTATCCAGCTGGGCGTCTGCAGGCGCCGGCTTCTTGGCGCGCGTGATGGCAAAGGGCAGGCCGTCTTCGCGCAAAGCCTGACGGACAAAAACGTTTACCGCACCAGAAAAAGAAAGGCCCAGCTCGTCAAAGAGCTCGTCTGCCTGCTTCTTAAGGTCTTCGTCCATGCGGATAGTGATATTGATACCTGCCATGCTATGCCTCCTGTATTGCTTGTATATCGGCATGCATTATACGCAAAGAGCAAACAGGCTTACAGCATTTGCATGATGGCGGAGGCAAGCTGTGAAACCTGATCGACCGATGATGACGGCCCCTCTTCAAGCAAGACGTCAAGGTTGAACATGCCCCAGCCAACCGCCAAGGTCTTGCAGCCGGCGGCGTTTCCTGCGCGCATGTCAAAGGGGCTGTCGCCCACGTAGACGCACGAGGCGGGGTCTACATCCAAAAGCTTGCAGCCGGCCAAGACGGGGTCTGGATGAGGCTTATGGCGAGCGGTGTCTGTTCCGCCCACGATGCAGCGCATATAGCCGCTCAGGCCGTAGAGGTCCGTTGCCCGACGCGCGATATCGGCGCGTTTGGAGGTGACGATGCCCATGGGCACAGCTGCAGTTGCTAAAAGCGCTATCTGATCTTGGATACCGTCAAAGCACTTGATGAGCTGGTCGTGGACGCGTGCATTGTGCTCGCGGTAGACCTCGCACAGGCGGGTTACCTCTTCAGGGCCGCTTGCGTAATCGGCCATCTGGTCTTCAAGCGGTGTTCCCACGGTAGACATAAGGCGCTCGTCGCTGATGACGCGGCCCAAAACCGTGCGCGTCGCATAACGCTGGCTTGCCAAGATCAAGTCATAGGTGTCAACCAAAGTGCCGTCCAAGTCAAAGAGCACAGCTTTGTCACAGCTCACGCGCGTATTCCCTTCTGTCTAGATAAGATGCAATCCATTATGCATCCGCTTTGACGCGCGCAAGGCAAGAAAGCATGCCTCGTCTTTACAAAAAGAGCTTGGGGTATGCAGTACAATCAAACGCCCCAAAACGCATTGGCTGCTTAGAGGAGGACTATACGACATGACGATCGAGCTACGCATAGCCACAGCAAAAGACGCGGCGCAGATCCAAGAGATCTACCAAGATTACGTGCTCAACAGCGCCATCACCTTTGAGATCGAGCCGCCTAGCGTAGAAGAGATCGCTCGCCGCATAGAGGCGACGCTTGTCAAATACCCCTGGATCGTCGCCCAAGAGGACGGCCATGTCGTGGGTTACTGCTATGCCGGAGCCTTCAAGGGCCGCGCAGCCTACGACTGCTCTGTCGAGACCTCCGTCTATGTCAAACGCGACATCCGCACGCACGGCATAGGACGCGCGCTTTACACGCGCTTGGAGCAAGAGCTTTGCCGCATGGGCATCACCAATCTAAACGCATGCGTAGCCTACACGCAGCAAGACTGCCCCTATCTCACACGCGGGTCGGTGATATTCCACGAGAAGATGGGCTACAAGATGGTAGGCGTTTTTCACAGCTGCGCTTTCAAGCTGGGACAGTGGTGGGATATGTGCTGGCTTGAAAAGCGCATAGGCGCCCACGACGGCAACGCACCTCAGATCACCTGGTTCTCGCAGCTGTAAGCGCAACTCTGGGCGCAAAAAGTACGCCGCGGCGTTGGCTTGCGACAACGACAAGGCATGCTGTGCGGGCCACATACAAAGGAGCGATAGGGTATCGATGGATCGCGAGCACACGTAGGGGCGCAGCCCTGCCCGCCCGGTCGCGCTGGCAAGCGCGACGTTTTAGGAGCGTGCCGCTAGGCACACGGAACTTTAAAAAAGCAGGCACCCCGTACATCAGGGCGCCTGCTTTGGTTTACAACATTAGCTTGCGACTTTAGGCGTTGGCCAAAAAGGCCTCGTAGCCGCGATAGGCCTCGTAGATATCGGCCTTGGAGGTAACCTCCCAGGGCGCGTGCATGGACAGCACGGCCACGCCGCTGTCGATGACGTCCATGTCGTACTTGGCGGGGATGAAGGCGATGGTTCCGCCGCCGCCTGCGTCCACACGGCCAAGCTCGGCTGTCTGGAAGCTCACACCGGCATCGTCCATCACCTTGCGCACATGCGCCACGTATTCGGCGCTGGCATCGTTGCTGCCGCTTTTGCCGCGAGCACCCGTGTACTTGTTAAAGACCAGGCCGCGGCCGCAATATGCGGCGTTCTTGGGTTCGAAGACGCTGGCATAGCACGGGTCGATGCCGGCAGAGACGTCGCTTGAGAGCATCTTGCTGGCCGCAAGCGCGCGGCGCAGCTTGAGCTGGCCTGGCTCACCGGCAAGCTCCATGACCTCGGCTACGGCGTTCTCAAAGAACAAAGACTCCATGCCCGTGGCGCCCACAGACCCGATCTCCTCTTTGTCTACGAGTATCGTGACTGCCGTGCGCTTGACGTCTTGGACGGCAAGCTGTGCAAGCAAGCTCGTGTAGGCGCAGACGCGGTCGTCTTGCCCGTAGCCAATCACCATGCTGCGGTCAAAGCCCAGCTCGCGAGCACGCCCTGCGGGCACGACTTCAATCTCGGCCGAGAGAAAGTCTTCTTCCTCCATGCCGTACTTGTCTTTCAAGAGCTTGCAGACCATGGCCTTGACGGGGGATTTCTTGGCTTCTTTCTCCTCGTCGGTCATGTCGTCTTCTTCTTTGTCGATGACAAGCGGGCAGTGGCCGACGAGCACGTCAAGATCTTCTCCCATGACGATCTTGTTGGTCTCGCGCTTCATCTGCTCGGCGCCCAGATGAGGCAGGATATCCGTGATGCAGAAGACGGGGTCTGACGGGTCTTCTCCCACGACGACGTCTACAACGCTGCCATCGGTCTTTGCCACAACGCCATGCAGCGCCAAAGGCAAGGTCACCCATTGGTACTTCTTGATGCCACCGTAATAATGCGTGTCGAGCAAGGCCAGGTCGTGGCTTTCGTAAAGCGGGTTTTGTTTGAGGTCCAAGCGAGGGCTGTCGATATGCGCTCCCAAGATGTTGAAGCCGTTTTCAAGGGGCTCGCTTCCGATGTGCATGAGCATGAGCGCTTTGCCATGGGTATGCGCCCAGACCTTGTCTCCTGCACTAAGCGCGCGTTTTTGCGCGATGCAGTCTTCAAGGGACATATAACCCGCCTCTTGGGCGAGCTTGATCATCGACGTCGCGCATTCGCGCTCGGTTTTATTGTCGCTGATGAAATCGATGTAGCCGCTTGCCACCTGGGCAAGCTTGTCGAGGTCTTCTTGGGAGTATTGCTTCCAGGCGTTTTTTCGCTCCATAGCGCATCCTTTGGGTTGAAGGTCAGATACAGGCTCGATTAAAGCACAAGCAAAGCGTCCCAAAGCAGGCGGTTGCCGATGGGTCACCAAAGCGCGCGGCGCATATGCCAGCGCATGATGTTCTTGCGGCATCGGCAGCCGCTCACGTACAGCGTGCGCTAAAAAGGCGCGGGCCGCATATCGCAAGCCCGCGCCCCATGTTCTGGCACCCTATGCCTGCGCAAGCGCTGCTCAAAGCGCTGTTGCAGATTGCAAAGCCGGATCTATGCCTGCCTTGAGGCCTCGTAAGCGGCCACAAGCTTGTCTTGCACATCGCGCGGCGCTTGATCGTAACCGTCCATCGTAAGCTCGAAGCTACCGGTACCGCGCGTCATAGAGCGCAAGTCGCGCGTGTAGTCGACAACGTTTGCATACGGCACGCGAGCCTTGATGACGGTGTCTCCCCAGTCGTTTGAGTCTGTGCCGTAGATGCGACCGCGGCGCGTCGTGATATCACCCATGATGGCGCCGGCAAACTCCTCGCCGATGGTGATATGCAACTTTGCCATAGGCTCCAAGATAACAGGATCGGCCTGGGCGGCAGCAGCCTTGAAGGCGATACGCGCCGCGGTCTTGAACGCCATCTCGTTTGAGTCGACAGAGTGATAGGAGCCGTCGTAGACAGCGCATTTGACATCTTGCACGGGGTAGCCGGCCAAAACGCCGTCCTTCATCGTCTCTTGGACACCCTTGTCAACAGCGGGGATCAAACCGTTGGGGATGACGCCGCCCTTGGTCTCGTCGACAAACTCGTAACCCGCGCCCGGGTTGGGCTCGAGGCGCAGCCAGCAGTCGCCAAACTGCCCTGCACCGCCGGTCTGCTTCTTGTGGCGGCCTTGGGCGCTTGCCGTCTTGCGGATGGTCTCGCGATACGGGATGCGCACTGGCACGCGCTTGACGTCAAGCCCTGCCGCCGCTGCGCGCGACAAGATAAGGTCGAGCTGGGTCTCTCCCATCGTGTAGAGGACGCTTTGTGAGGTCTCCTCGTTTTGAACGAGTTTGACGGTGGGGTCGCTTTCTGTGGCACGAGCCAAGAACGCGGCGAGCTTGTCTTCGGATTTGCGGTCTGCAGCCTCGACGGCAACCGGGAAAAGCGGCTGCGGCATCTCGGTCGGGACAATGGCGATCTCTCCCGTGAGGCTCAAGGTGTCACCCGTGACAGTCTGGGCGAGCTTGGGCACGACGACGATATCGCCGGCCTTGGCCCTTTTGACGGCGGTGAGCTCTTTGCCCATGATGAGGTTGACGCTTCCCAAGCGCTCCTTCTTGCCGTTGCGCGCGTTGACAAGCTCGCAGCCGGGCTCGATGGTTCCCGATATCACCTTGAGGTAGCTCAAGCGGCCCACATAGGGGTCAGAAACCGTCTTGAACACAAACGCTGCCGGGCGTTTGTCATCTTCGATGTAGATCTCATCGCCACCGGCAACATAGAAGGCGCCATGCGATTGCGGCGTCGGGAAAAACCTCACGATATCTTCCATGAGGGCAGTGATACCTTGCTCGATGATGGTCGATCCCGTAAAGACGGGGATGATGAGCTCTTGGGCGATGGCCTTGTCGAGCAGGCTTTCGATCTCTTCTTGGGTAAGCTGCTCGCCTTCCAAGAACTTCATCATAAGCTCGTCGTCTGCCTCGGCGATAAGGTCGCAGAGCTTCTCGCGGTTTTCCTGCGCGACATCCATGTACTCTGCCGGGATCTCTATGTCCTTCTTGACGCCGCCTTCGTGGACGCGCGCCTTCATGCGAATGACATCGATCACTCCCTTGAAATCGGCGCCGTTGCCCATGGGCGTGGTAAGCGCCATGACGCGCGAGCCAAAGCGCGCATGCAGCTGCGCCATGGCCAAGGTGAAGTTGGCCCCCTCTTTGTCGATGTGGTTGATGAATATCGCGCGCGACAAACGCATGTCTTGGGCCTCGCGCCACAGGCGGCTGGTCATAGGCTGGGGGCCGTCGACGGCGTCTACGACAAAGAGCGCCATCTCGGCAGCTTGCATGCAGGACTTGGTGTCGCCGATGAAATCGGGATGACCGGAGGTGTCCACGACGTTGATCTTGAAGTCTTTGTACGGGACGGGTGCGACAGCGGCGGATATGGTAAAGCGACGCTTGATCTCTTCGGCATCGTAGTCCAGGTTCGATTTTCCGTCATGGGTGGTACCCATGCGCGCGGTCTTGCCTGAGACGTAGAGCATGGCCTCTGCCAAAGAGGTCTTGCCGGACCCGTCCTGGCCTACAAGTACGATGTTGCGGACCTGCTCTGTGTTGGGGGCTGCCATAGCGCACTCACCTAACCTTTCTGCAAAGGGCTAGGTTGCGATGCTTCCCGCGGCCTAACCCGACTGGAACCTGCAATGGTTAAAGTATGAGTCCAACAAGCCCAAATGTCTCGGTTTATTTCAGATTTATTTCGAGATTGCAAAAACGAGCAGGTCGCAACGTCACAGATCGCGAGTCTGATACAAGCCGTTGTCCTCAAAACCACGCGCGCGATAGTAGTTGCGCGTGCCTACGGCGCTGATGACGTTGATCTTTGCATAACCAGCCTCACGTGCGATCTGGCAAGCGCGCTCTATGAGCTGCTTGCCCAAACCGCGATGCTGAGCCGCTTGCCCGTTCTCGTCGATAGCGGCGACCTTGCCGTAGACGTGGACCTCCCTGATCATCGCCTGGCCCAAGACGTCGGGCAGGCCTTCAAGCTCACGGCGCATTGCCTGCTTGGGTAAAGACAAGCGCAAGAAGCCGGCGATCTTGTTGTCTTGGTCTACCCACTGCAAGAAGTGCTCGGTGGTAAGGCTGGTGGCGTACTCGTAGTCTGCCAGATGAAGGCTTTGGGCATCTACAGCGCTGCAGCCGATCTCTCTAAAGCGGATCTCTTGCACCTGGGCCGCCTTGGGCTCAAGCGCTTGCTCCACCATCTGCCTGAAATTGGTCTTCTTGAGCCCGGCGATGATGTCTTGGGCGCTAAAGTCCCTGATCATCCTGCTGATGCGCATGTAGCAAGGTGTTGCGAGCGTGTTTGCCACGAGCACCTCGAGCAGCTCGTCTTCTGTGTAGGGGCGCCACAGCCCTTGCTTGTAGAGGACCTCGAGCCCCGTGCCGCCGATAAGCGCGCAAGGATAGAGCTTGACCTCGTCTGGGCAATAATGCGCATCGCTTGCAAAGAGCTTGTAGCCTGCGATATCCGCATCAGGGGTGGATCCATAGAGGTTTGCCATGAAGTGCGCATGGATCTTGAAGCCAAATGCGCGCAGCAAAGCAAAGGCGCGCTGGATGTCTTGCAACGTGCTGGGACGCTTGTTGCAAGACATGACCTGGGCATCCAAGGTTTGCACACCGATCTGGACCTTAGTAGCCCCGAGCTGCCTGAGCTGAACCAGGACCTCGACATCCAAGGTCTCGGGACGCGTCTCCATCACCAGGCCCACAACGCGGTGCTCGCCTGACTCGTTGAGCTCATGCTGGCATGCGACATCGTCAAGCGTCGCCTGCTGCCATTGCGACACGCGCACCCAAGAAGACGCCTTGCCGTAGAGCGTGCGCCAGGCATCGTTGTAGCTTGCCTCTTGGCTGTTAACGCGCTCTTGGCAGGCGGCCACCTGCCAAGCCAAAGCGTCTTCATCGCACAGCACACCTGCATCTCGATATGCCTTGGCAACGCGGCGGACCTCTTGCATACGCTTTTTGGGTGAGTCGTTTAGCGCCTCAAAGAGCCTGCAGACAAACCAGAAGCGGTACTCCTGCGGATAATCGGTCCAAGTGCCGCCCAAGACGATGAGCTCGATTTTATCGGTGACATGACCCATCTGCTCTAGGGTGAACAGGCGGTTTGCCACCTGCAGGTACGGGTCGAAGAAGTTGCGCTCTGCCCTGCGACAGGCGGGCTCGTCGTAGATGTAGCTTTTGGGCATGCGCACGTCGTTGGGACAGTAAAGGCAGTTGCTGCCGCAAGGCCATGGCTTTGTGATGACGGTGATAGTCGCAACACCGCTTGCCGTGCGCCTGGGTTTGGTTCTCAACGCCGCCACAAGGCGTTCCTCGAGGTCTTCGTCAACTTCCCATGCAGCCCAGCGGCCAGCCTCTTGCTCGCGCACGCGCAGATAGAAGGGCAGAAGCTTCTTTTTGGAGATATGCCGTTTGACGTCTGCCTGGCCAGCATTAGCGGCGCGGCAAAGCGATGTTATCTTGGCGTCGTCAACCACAACGCCGTCGCGCATGAGCGCAAGTATCTGCAAGATCACCTGTTCCATAGGCAGCTATTGTAACCTCTCAAACACGCAGCGCTGCCAAGGGCGGCAACTATGCCAAGAGCCGCAAAGGCGATGCGGCCATCCCCTCGCGGCTCTTGGGTCTTGCCCTATACGGCAGCGCATTAGCTATGATGCAAGCTCCTAGATAGCGGCCTTGATGGCGGCCAGAAGCTCGTCGTAGGTCTCCAACGCGGGGATCTGCGGGAACTCCGCCTTGATGGCATCTGTGCTCTTGAAAAGCCAGCCGGCCTTGGAGTTTTGGATCATCCCAATATCGTTGTGGCTGTCGCCTGCGGCAAGCGTCTCGACGCCCATCTCGTGAAACGCCTTGACGCTTGTGAGCTTTGTCTGCTCGCAGCGCATCTTGTGGCCCACAATCATGCCGTCGTCATCGATGACAAGCGAGTTGCAGATGATGGTGGGACGGCCCAGCTTCTCGATAAGCGGCATGGCAAACTCCTCGAAGGTGTCGCTTAAAACGACGACCTGGGTGATGCCACGCAGCTCGTCGAGAAACTCCCGTGCGCCCTCCATGGGCTCAAGCGTCGCGATGACCTCTTGGATCTCTTTGATACCCATGTTGTGCTCGCGCAAGACGTCGATGCGGTACTGCATGAGCTTGTCGTAATCGGGTTCGTCTCTGGTAGTGCGCGTCAGCTCTTGTATACCGGTGGCGTTGGCAAACTCGATCCAGATCTCTGGGGTGAGCACGCCTTCCATATCCAAGCAGGTGATGTACATATATGCCTCCTTCAAGGCTCGCGGTTTGTCGCAGCCATTATCCCGCATAAGCGCCAGCAGGCTTTTTGGGCGCGACAGACAAACGGCAAGCGGACAGCAAGCGCGACGCGTTTATCGTTTGCCGGCTTCTCTGGCATGCCAGAAACAAGACGCAGCAATGCGGACGCAAAGCGCTTCTATCGCCAGCAATAAGACAGGCGCTTTAGCAGAACATTTGGGATTGCCCAAAACCGCGATGCGATAACCCTACGCCAGGCGTTTTGCCACGAGATAGCAGTTGAGCTTGCCGTTGCGGCCATCTGCCTCGATAAAGCTGGGTTCAAAGCGCGCATCCTGCCCCTGCATCGCTTTCTTAGCAAGCGTTTTGACCTCATCGCAGGTAAAGCTATGGCAGTAACGCCTGGCATCGGGCTTGTTCTGCCATCCCAAGATAAAATCGCCTTCCTCAAGCTGGGCGGGCTTAACCCCTATATCTGCCAAGGCGCCAGGCGTAAGCTCGCATGCAGCAGCGGCGATAGAAGGCACGCTCATAAAACACCAGAAAGAGACGACAAGAACTCCACCGGGGCTAACAGCGGCCAGCAGCTCTTGCAGCAGGCGCTTGCGGCGAGCATCACCGGGGACATGGTGCATGAACCCCGAGCAGACGACGAGGTCTGCCGCACAAAGCCCAAGGGGCTCGTCTGCGATAAGCGCACTCACAAGATCGCGCTCGACAAAGTTGCGTGCGATGGTATCTGAGACGCCGCCTAACGCGTCAACGCCGGCAGCATCGACAAGCGCAGGGCAGTTGTCGACGCCGATATAAGAGATCTGCGCACCGTCAAAGCGCGTGGCAAGATAGTGCGCAAAGCGCATGTTTCCGCAAGCCACATCGAGAACGCTGCAAGGCGCCTCATCAAGGCCGGCTGCATCCAAAGACCTATCCCAGCCAGCCCAGGATGCGCGCCGCGTGTCAGAGAAGCTTTGGGCCTGCTGCTGGTAGAAGCGCGCATTGAGTGCAGCCAGCTTGGCCGCAACGTCGCACTCGACCGTCAAAGCCCCTCCCCTGTCTGCACGTAATCCAAGATAGCGTCAAGCTCTTTGAGCATCTGGGCATAGCCAGCCTGGATATTGCTCTCTAGCAGCAAGGCGTCACGCTCGGTGCCGCTCAAAGTAAGATGCGTTGGATAGAACACGTACGCACGGCCATCGCGCTCGAGCTCGTCAAGCAGATCGCAAGCCTGGTTGTAGCGTGCGTTGCGCGTCAAGACAGCACGTCGCATAGCGGGATAGCGCATAAAGAGCGCCTTCATGTAGGCATCCGGCTTGCCCTTACGATAACCGCGCGGACGTGTGCGGATGACGACCATGCGCTTGAAGCCATCGTCAAGTATCGTCTGCATGGGCAGGCCTCCCCCAACGCCAAAGCCACCGTCGTAGTACGTGGCAGAGCCGATTTTTGTGGCGGGCATGACTACCGGCAAGGTGGATGAGGCGCGCACGGCCTGCATGACATCTAACGTGTTGTGCATATCTGCCGCGGTAAAACGCACGTCGCATGCGCGGTCACGATCAAAGGCAAAGATGTTGAGCGTGGCAGGGTTTTGCGAGAAGGTCTCGTAATCAAAGGGCAAAACGCCGCCGGGCATATCGGCCTCGTTGTAGAGATACTCCACATCAAACAGCCCGCGGCCACGGATGAAGCTCTTCCAGCTACCTGCGCGCTCGTCTGCCATCAGATGCCCAAAGGCACCTGTGATGCGATCGACATCGCGCGTGAGATAATTGACAACATTGGAGCTACCAGCGCTTATCCCGTAGACATTGTCAAAGAAAACCTCGTTTTCGACCAGGCAGCGGTTGGCACCGGCAGAATACGCGCCGCGCATGCTGCCGCCCTCAAAGAAGAGCGCCGTTTTGAAGATATTGCTCTGCATGGCCATGGCTAGATCCACCCAAAGTGCTTGCAGGCGTTGTAGATGCCGTCTTTGTCGCAGTCGCTTGTGACGTAGGTCGCGCGCTCTTTGAGCTGCGGCACGGCGTTGCCCATGGCCACAGACGTCCAGCAATCGCAAAACATCGAGATATCGTTTTTGCCGTCGCCAAAGACGACGACGTCTTCAAGCTTAGCGCCCATGATGCCAGCCATCTTCTTGATGCCGATCTCCTTTTGCAGCGGCTCGACAAAGATCGTGTCGGAGTCGTAGCGCACCCAGGGCATGCCGTCTAGGATACCCGTTGCGATAAAGGCATCTTGGTCTTTGCGCTTGCAGGGGATGTAGATCTTGTAGACAGACTCAAGCCCGCTGATGGTAAGCGACGGGTTAACAGCCGTGGGCACGTAGTAATCACCTGCCACCTTGTCAAAGTCTGCAAAGGGGGTATGGCGCAGCATCTCGTTTGCCGTTTGCACAGCCCATAAGACGCCGGCATCATCAAGACGACGCAGGCACTCCTGGCACATCGCAAGCTCGAGCGGCTGCATCCAAACGAGCTTGCCGTCGACGGTAACCGAATAGCCGCCGTCTGCGACGATGTTGCGGATGCCCAAGGCGTCTATGTAGTCGACGGCGTTACATTGCAAACGGCCAGTCGCAAGCGCGACAAAATGCCCGTTGGCCTCAAGGGCGGCCAGGGCATCTGCCGCGCTTTGCGGGATGGTACGCGTGCGTGGAATAGCCAGCGTGCCGTCGTAGTCAAAAAAGAAAAGCTTGCGTGACAAATCTAGGCTTCCTCGCCTTCGGCACCCGGCTCCTCGATCGCGTCGATGAGCTCTTGAGCCACAGCGTCGTCGATAGCCTGCTGATCGGCCTTATGGCGATGATAGGCAACATGGGCTGCAGCTGCTCCGGCAAGGCCCACGCCGGCACCGACAACGGCAACCTTGCCCTTTGCAGGAAGGCCGCTAAACCCGCGCTTGGCAAGGCCGCCCAAAGCGGCAAGGCCCTTGCCGGCGCCTTTGCCTGCGGCCACGACGCCGCGCTTGAGGCCTCCAGCCACAACGATAGCGCCATCTTTGGCCTTCTTGGTTGCCGGCAAGTTGCGCACGGCAAGCGCCGTGCTCTGGGCAGCGGCAGCAGACGCAGCAGCCGCGGCAGGGGCAGCGGCAACCAGGCGGCTGGCTGCCTTGGGAGCCTGCTTGGCGGCGGACTTTATGGCCTTGGGCGCGGCCTGAGCTGCAGACTTGGCAAGCTTGGGGGCGCTTTGCGCTGCTGCGGTAGCGGCAAGCGGAGCTGCCTTGACAGCAGCGCGGGCAACGGCAGGCGCGGCTTTGACAGCGCCTTTGGCAACTGCGGGAGCAACCTTTGCAGCGCCCTTTGCGACCTTGGGAAGCGTCTCTACCCCGACGATTGCAGTTGCGGGAACGGTTACGGCGGCAACCTTTGCCGCGGATTTAATCTTCTTGCCGATCGAGCTTGCCATGACTTCCTCCTAAAAGAGTTGAAGACAGATTCTCTGACCTGATTGTACTGCCGCGAGTTTACAGGCTTGCTACGGGATGAGATAGAACCCTAACACCCCCGCAAGAACTCCACACGCAGCACCTGCAAGGACATCTTGCGGATAATGCACTCCGCCAACCACACGGATGAACATCATGTCGATACCCAGCAAGAGCAAAACGACTCCGGCCGGCGCAAAGAAGGCAAGCCAGGCCATGGCGATCATGTAGACGCTAAAGACGTGCCGGCTAGGAAACGACTTGCCGCAGGTGTCCTTTTTTATGAGCGGATCTATGTCGAGCTCTTGGTAAGGGCGCGGCGCATTGTAGAGACGCCTAAAAACGCTCACGAGCACAAAGGCTACGGCAGGCACAACTACTGCCCGCACAAGCAACGGGTTGCCCGTGACAGCCAAGATGACAAGCAGCAGCGGGTAGAGCAGATAGAACAGATAGGTCTCGACTTTGTTTCCCACAAGCAAGATCTTGAGCATACGTCCGTCGTCTCTAAAAGGCTTGCTGATGCGCTCGTATTGCTCGGATGTCATCGGTTTCACAGTCTCTCCAAAATCAAATGCACGCTATATAGCAGCTGCCAGCGTGCGGCAGCCCGCCCTTAAGCAGACATGCCGTTTGCTGGCAGCCATCGCGGCTTGCGCCGCGTACCTGTTGCATCAAACGCCTAGCGTATGGCGTCTTGCGGCAATTGGGTCTAGTTTCTCGTGAGCTTGCGGTGCATGCTGCGCGGCTTGGAGCCCTCCACGCCAAGGCGCTTGACGCGGTCTTCTTGATAGGACTCGAAGTTGCCCTCGAACCAATGCCATCTGCCAGGGTTTTGCTCGTCGCCCTCCCATGCCAAGATATGCGTGGCGATGCGGTCGAGGAACCAGCGGTCGTGGCTTACGACAACCGAGCAGCCCGGGAACTCCAAAAGCGCGGCTTCGAGGCTTTCGAGCGTCTCGACGTCGAGGTCGTTGGTGGGCTCGTCCAAAAGCAGGAGGTTTCCGCCCTCTTTGAGGGTGAGCGCCAAGTTGAGGCGGTTGCGCTCGCCACCAGAGAGCACCCCGGCGTTCTTTTGCTGGTCTGAGCCCTTGAAGCCAATGCCTGCGATATAGGCGCGCACGGGCACGTCGGTCTCTCCCACCATGATGTGCTCGAGACCGTCGCCTACGACCTCCCACAGCTTCTTGTTGGGATCGATGCCGCTGCGGTTTTGGTCTACGTAAGAGATCTTGACGGTCTCACCCACGGTAAGCTCGCCCGAGGTAAGCGGCTCGAGACCCACGATGGTCTTGAACAGCGTGGTCTTGCCCACACCGTTGGGACCGATCACGCCCACGATGCCGTTGCGCGGCAGCGAGAACGACAAGTCGTCGATAAGCACTCGTCCGTCAAACTCCTTGCGGATGTTTTTGGCCTCGAGCACGACGTTGCCCAGACGCGGGCCGACGGGGATGTGGATATCCGAGAAATCGATCTTCTTGTAGGCGCGTGCCTCGGCTTCCATCTGCTCGTAGCGCTCCAGACGGGCCTTGTTTTTGGCCTGACGGGCCTTGGGGCTGCTGCGTACCCACTCGAGCTCGTTGTTGATGCGCTTGAGGAGCTTGGCCTCGCGCTCGCCTTGGGCCTTGATGCGGCTTGCCTTGGTCTCGAGATAGGTGGAGTAGTTGCCCTTGTAGGGGTAGAGATGGCCGCGGTCGACCTCGCAGATCCACTCGGCCACGTTGTCCAAGAAGTAGCGGTCGTGCGTGACAGCCAAGACGGCGCCTTCGTACTTTTGCAAGAACTGTTCCAGCCACAAGACGGACTCCGCGTCCAGATGGTTGGTAGGCTCGTCCAAAAGGAGCAGGTCGGGGGCCTCGAGCAGCAGCTTGCATAAGGCGACGCGGCGACGCTCGCCGCCAGAGAGGATGCTTACCGGGGCGTCCTCATCCGGGCACTGCAGCGCATCCATCGCCACACGCAGCTTGCTATCGATATCCCAGCCGTCTTGGGCATCGATGGCGTCTTGGAGCTCGCCCATCTCGGCCATGAGGGCATCGAAGTCTGCATCGGGCTCGGCCATCTCGAGGCCGATGGCGTTAAAGCGCTCGACTTTGGCCACAAGGTCGCCAAAGGCCATGCGGACGTTTTCTATAACGGTTTTATCCTCGTCTAGCGGGGGCTCCTGCTCCAAGATGCCCACGGTGTAGCCGGGGGTGAGGCGCGCCTCGCCAAGCGAGACCTCCTCGAGGCCCGCCATGATGCGCAAGAGCGTGGACTTGCCCATGCCGTTGGGGCCTACGACGCCGATCTTGGCGCCAGGGTAGAACGCGAGCGTCACGTCGTCCAAGATGACCTTGTCGCCGTGCGCTTTGCGCGCCTGTTGGATCTGATAGATGAACTCTGCCATGAATACTCCCTGTTGTCTGGGGGCGTTGACTTTCAAACCTAGCCATTGTGCCAGAAAACTAAGGCCAGGTGGTTAACTGAGCATGCTCCAGGCGCTAGCGTTGCTCGTCAAAGGCAAAAAGGCTGCTCACATGGATAGTGGCAAAGCTGCTTGAGCGAGCGATCATGTCCAGCGTCTTGACGGTGTCTTCGACCATGGCCACCTGCTCTTGGGGCACGTGTTTTTCTTGCGCTATCTGCACAAGCGCATCGAGCTTTGCCGCCTTGCTGGCAACAAAGCGGATATGGTCGGGGTCGACATGGTAGTTCTTGGTGACAAAGCGCTGCTTGCCCTGGTATTCGTCGGGGCTTGAGACGCTTACCACGTAGACGTTGTCCGGCCCCTTTGCATCGATCATGCGCTGGATGAGCTTGACCGGCGGCAGGCTGCCATAAGGGTCGCCCGTGCGCACGAGCTCGAACCACTCGTCATCGTCGATGACGCTATGGCAGCGCGGCGTGAACTCGTAGGGTGCCAAGACCCCGTCGATGTCAAAGGCGACGACGGTATCCGGTTGCAGGAGAAAATCGACTGCGCGGGCCATATCTAGTCCTTTAGGGTGAAGGTGAGCTTGACGGGGTTGTGATCGGAGTATTTGAAGCCGTTATCGATGTTTTGGGCGGTAGCCTTGACGTTTGAGCTCACGATGAAGCCGTCGACTGTGGTGGTGTAATCGACGCCTTTCTCGTATGGGATGTCGGCACCGCGGCAAGTGGCAACGTCTTCCAGATTATCTGCGCGCACCACGCTAAAGCCATCCGGCAAGTTGCCGTCGTCAAAGGTGGCAATCCAATCGGGCACCTGTTGTTTAGAGGGATACATCTCGACAGAGCCGCATAGGGCATGATTGAAATCCCCGCCCATGATCACGTAGTTGCCCTTTGAGGCTTCCTGGCTCAAAAACGAGGTGATGGTCTCCAGCTGCTCTTTGCGGATGGTGCCGCCTTCGTCATAGGCCGACATATGGCTGTTGATGACAACGAGCTCACGGCCGCTGTCAACGGGAACGCGGCATACGCTAAAGCAGCGGTCGAGGTCGGTGAACTTGGAGAGGTCGTCTGCCACAGGGTAGCTGTAGCGGGTGGCCGAGCTCACTTGGGCGCTGGACAAAGTAAGCAGAGACGAGTTGGCAAAGCCGTGGGGCTGCGTGAGCGGATAGAACAAAAACGAGCTGTGATAATCCACTGCCTGCACCGCCGCCTTGTCTGCAAAGGCATCCTTGATGGCAGCCACCTGGTCGACATGGTAAGAGCGCGTTGAGTCTGTGTCGACCTCCTGCAAAAGCGCAAAGTCCACATCAAGGCTCTTGATAAGCTCGATATCGGCGGCGATGCAGGTCTCGACGCTGGCTTTGCTGGCAGCCCAAGAGCTTTTGCCCTGGGTGGGCGTGCCGTCTTCCATCTTGCCCGTGTCCATGAAGAAGGTGTAGTCGTCTGTGTAGGCGCCAAACCCGATGTTGTAGGTGAGCGCGCTGTAAGATTTGCCTGTTTCAAGCGTTGCGGTTTGGTTGTTGTCCACGTCAAGCGCTTGGTTATCCGGAATACGGCTGTACGTGAGCATCATATAGGCCAGATAGCCCGCTACGATCACAGCCAATGCCACAATCACAGCGACAACAGCCTTGAGAAGCTTCTTCAAGTTCTATCTCCTTGCAAAAAAGGCGCCGCAAAAAGCAAGCGCCCGCACTTAGCGTCCTTGCAACGTGCAAAAAAACGCGGGCTCACACTATAGCATCGCGCCGGCTGCAGGCCACGCAGACAGCCGCCCACCGCAGGCAACGCCTCTTCCTATCAGGCCTCGCGCACGATCTTGCAGGCAAAAAAGCCCTCGTAAAGATCTGTGGGGCATACCGTGAGCGCGCCGTCGATGGTAGAGGGAAGCGTGGGGATGCCGTCTGCCACGCCGAGCTCTACAGGCTCTATGCGGTAGTTGGTCGCACGACGTCCCAAGCGCTCCAAAGCAGCCGTCACCTGGTCTTCGTTTTCGCATTTGAGCACCGAGCATGTGGAGTAGACAAGCGTGCCACCCGGCTTGACGACCTGCAGCGCCTTGGCAAGCAGCTTGGCCTGCTGCTTGCGGCACTTGGCAAGCAGACCGGGGTTGAAGCGACGGTCCAGCTTGGGGTCCAAAGCCCAGATAGTGCCGCTACCCGAGCAAGGAGCATCGAGCAAGACCTTGCCAAACATCAAGAAGCTGTCCAGGTTGCGCGCATCGCAAAGCATCACGTTGACGCCGCGGCTGCCCTGACGTTCCAAGTTGAACTCAAGCTTGTCTGCTCGCGGGGCGTTCATCTCGCATGCGGTGATATAGCAACCCTTGCCGCCCAGCGCCGCCATCTGCGTGGTCTTGCCGCCGGGGGCGGCGCACATATCGCAGATCTCGTCGCCGGGATGCGGGTCGACGACAAGCGCCGGGATCATAGAGGACAAGCTTTGCAGATAAAGCTCGCCTTGCTCGTAAGCTGACAGCTCCCACAGGTCTTTAGGCGTTGCAGACTCGAGAACGAAGGCATCGTCGTACCAACCCACACGCGAGTAGGCGATCTTGGCGGCATCGAGCACCGAGGCGATGTCTGCCGCGCTGCAACGCGAGGCATTGGCGCGCAACGTCGTGCGGCGCTTGGCGGCAACGCCATCTAGGATGCGTTGTATATCGGCTTGCTCGTAATCGTTTTCCAGCTGCTCCAAAAAGAAGCTGGGCAAAAGCTCATTGGCCTGGTTTGCGTCCATGGGACTCCTTACAACAACAAAGGCGACTGCCAGATGGCAGCCGCCTTGGCTTGGTCGTGGCTGCGTTGCTACAGTTTAGCCAAAGTAGCGGTTGGGCAAGAAGAAGACCTTGCCGCAACTTGAGACTCAATCTCAGGCGATCTAATCCAGATCGACCTTGCCCAAAAGCTCGATGGCCCGCTTGGACAAGGCAATGAGCTCGGCTTGCTCGTCGCTGGTAAGCGACGCAAGCGGGCCTGCCAAACTCTCAAGCGATGCAACGCGCATCCTTTTGGAAAACTCGAGCCCCTCTTGGGTGAGCTGCGCGATGACCAGTCTGAAGCTTTCCTCGCTGCGGTGCTTTGACACGAGCCCGCGCTCGCAGAGAACGGCAACGGCGCGGCTTACATGCTCTTTGCTAACTGCCAGGTTGCCTGCCAGCTGGGTCATGCTCATAGGACCCAAAAAAGCCAAGGACATCACGATATCGGCCTGAACTTTGGAAAGGTCGCTCCTGTTGCACATCACCGCACGGCGCGCCAACGCGTCAAAAGCACACGATGCGTCCAATATCAGCTCTTCAGGGGCAATGCATTCAAACCCATCGCGCCCCGCAATCAACGCAGCGGGACCGGGCGCTGCCAAAACAGCGGTATCAGGGGATTCAGGAGATTTGCTTGGCCCAACAACCGCCGCAGCCTCATCTAGTTTGCTCACAGCAATGCTCCTCTCGTCGTTTGCTCAAGCAGGCATTGTAAGACGATGCGCAAATGCAGGCACACCTTGCGTCTGCAGCTTGCTTGCGACACGCAGCCTGCAACGCGCAAAGCGTCTGCCACGCGCCGTTTGCGGGCCTAAAACGCAACGTCACGCCTCTCAATGCAACGATTCTGTGACTTCTGTTGATATTTGTCAATTGATTCCGTTAGGCTCCCAAATGATAAAAATCAATCAACTAAACAGCCCTTCCCTATAAGCCAAAAGCCCTGCTGGCCAGCGGGCAAAAACGGCTTTGGGACGGGCGGCCCGTTTTAAAGAAGGAGGATCAATGGGTATAGGAATCGAAAAAGAGAAGCGACAGATGATAGGCGTGCTGCTTGTAGGCACGTTTATCACTGTTTTGAACGCGATGCTTCTCACGTCTGCGCTGCCGGCGATCATGTCCGACATGCAGATCTCTGCAACCACCGTGCAGTGGCTGACATCCGGCTACTCGCTCACCGAGGCCGTGGTTATCCCGCTTGCTGCGTTTCTCATGGGAAGGTTTGACACGCGCAAGCTGTTTTTGGGCGGCATGAGCATCTTTGCCGTAGGCAGCATCATATCGGCCATCTCGCCGGTGTTTGGGCTGCTGCTCTTGGGTCGCGTTTTGCAAGCCTGCGCCACGGGCTTTGTCATGCCCATGGTCTTTAGCGTCATCTTGCTGATCATCCCGCGCGAGAAACGCGGTGGCGCAATGGGCGCTATCGGCTTGATCATCGGCTTTGCCCCCACCATCGGCCCCTCCCTGTCCGGCGTGCTCGTGGACACCGTGGGTTGGCGCGCGATCTTTGGCATCGTCGCCGTCTGCGCGGTCCTCGTCGTGCTCTACGCCGCAAAGGCCGTCAAACCCTATGGCGATTTCAAGCGCTCCCGCTTTGACGTGCCGTCATTCTTGCTGTCCACCATCGGTCTTGTCTGCTTGCTCTACGGCCTGTCCAGCTTGAGCTCCAGCACCAACTTGGTTGTGAACATCGTCTTGATCATCGTGGGCGTCGCGCTGCTTGCGGCATATGCCACCCGCCAGCTGCATCTGGAGCAGCCCATGCTGCGCGTAGACATCCTCAAGGTCCGCAACTACCGTACCGCCGTCCTTTGCGTAGCCGTGTTCCAGGCAACGGTCATGGGCGTTGGCACCGTCATGCCGCTCTATATCCAAGGCGCATTGGGCGAGAGCGCGACGATAAGCGGCCTCACTTTGCTTCCCGGCGCCGCCATCAGCGCCTTTGCCGGCCTTGTCTCCGGACGCATCTTTGACAAGCGCGGCGTGAGAGTACCCGTCATCATCGGTACGATCATCATCGTCATAGGCGCAATCGGCTTTACCATGCTTGGTATCGACGCCCCCATCGCCGCCGTGGCCGTGGTCTACGGATTGCTGGTCATAGGCATGCAGTTCACCATGACGCCGCTTAACACCTGGGGCGTGAACTCGCTTCCCAACGAGGCCATCCAGCACGCTCAGTCCACGTCCAACACCATCAACCAGGTGGCTGCCTCCTTTGGCATCGCCTTGCTGGTGACCGTCTCGAGCGCTGTGAGCGGGCAGACGGTTAGCGCAGATACCGCCCAGCAGCTCTATGCGGGCTACCATGCGGCCTTCTATGTGGTCGTGCTCTTGGCGGTTATCGCCGCGATCATGATCGTCACCTTGGTGCGCGACAAAAAGCAGGCTGCAAAAGCTACCGAGCAAACCGCAGCTACTGCGGCAGGCGTGCAGCAAACAACAGGCAGCGAGCAGCAAGCCACCGCAGACGGCGACGTGCTCATGTCCGGCAAGGCAGCAGGGGCCTTCGCGCAAGCTGCAAAAGACACCCTGTCCGGTTTTGAGCTGGCAGACGTCATGAACCGCCAAGCAGCCACCGTGCCCCAGACAGCCAGCATGAAAGAGGTCATCAGCATCATCGCCTCCACCAACACCACTGGCGTCTCTGTCGTGGACCAAGATGGCAACCTGGTGGGTTACGTGACCGATGGCGACGCGATCCGCTATCTTGCACGCGCCGATGTGAACATGTCCATGGCAACGAGCGGCATCAGCTTTGCCGCAGCAGACGACAAAAGCGTCGAGGCACGCGTTGCAGAGCTCGCCGACCTCAACGTCATGGAGCTTGCGACCAAGAAGGTCGTTTCTGTGGAAGAAGACACGCCGCTTGACGTTGCCTGCGGCGTGCTGGCAGGCAAACACGTCAAGAAGGTGCCCGTCACAAAGGACGGCAAGCTTGTTGGCGCGCTGAGCCGCCGCAACATCCTGCGCGCGATGGTCAACGCCATCAAATAACAGCAACCGATCGGGCCAAGGTTGCCCGGCTTGCTATCAACCAAAAGAAGGCGGCTGCCATCTGGCAGCCGCCTTTGCTTGTTGGTACCTGCGTTGTTGCAGTTTAGCCAAAGTAGCGGTTGAGCAAGGAGAGGAAGGCCTTGCCGTGGCGGGCCTCGTCGCGAGCCATCTCGTGGATGGAGTCATGCAAAGCGTCCAGGTTAAGCGCCTTGCACTGCTTGGCGGCATCTGTCTTGGCCACGCAAGCGCCGCTTTCTGCGGCAACGCGGCGACGCAGATTTTCCTCGGTAGAGTCGGAGACGATGTCTCCACCTACAAACTCCGCATAACGGGCGGCGTGTCCGGCTTCTTCCCATGCGGCGGTCTCAAAATAAGCGCCGACCTCGGGATAGCCCTCGCGGTAGGCAACGCGGGCCATGGCCAGGTACATGCCGGCCTCGGAGCACTCGCCGTTGTATTGGCTCATGCAAAAGTCGTAGATCTCTGCAGGGACACCGTCGAGCGCAGCGATGCCGATGACATGCTCGCTGGGCCACTGCAGCTCATCTGCATCGCTCTCCTCCACCTTGGTGAACTTGGCGCCGGGGACTTTGCAGATGGGGCAGACAAAATCTGCGGGCAGGGTATCGCCGTCGTACTCTTCGACATAACCGCATACGGGACAAATGAACTTCATGCTGGTCTCCTCACGTTGGCATGCTGTGGACATATCTTGGCTGCTCCAACAGCCGATGCTCAGATTATGCCGAGCAAAACCAAGAAAGTAAACCCTTATTGAGAATCTTTCTCAATAAATTATTTGAGACCGTGACCGCAGCTAAGGGGGTGACGCGGGTTTGTCTGGCTTGATGTAGCTTGCTGCGGTTTTCGATCGGCTTCACCAGGCCATCGAAGCCTACCTTGCTGCCAGCGTTTGTCAGCAGCAGCGTCTTGGCTCCCTTTTCTCAAAGCTTTGCAAAATTACTTTCTGACAATGTCCTACTTGCCGGCATGTGGTCATGAACCACTTGAGTGCAGCTCGGGTCTGCCAACAAAAAGTGTGCGAAGTAGGCGCTTGCTTTGTGTTTTGGCAAGTAGGCCAAAATCCACAACGCTGTGACCTGCGGCTTTGCAATGCAAATCAGCTCTCTACGTGCCGCGAACGATTCGAAGTGCCTACTTCGCGTGCTTTTTGTACGGCGTTGCTAGCTACCGCGCTTTCGTTTGGCTGGATCCCGCGTTTTCCCAAGATGCTTTTAGGTGTACGCTCTGTCAATCACAGCGTAACTGCGGCAGGCAGGGTCACGCTATCCCAAGCGCTTCTTGCGCAGCTTTTTCAGGTAGTTCTTCTTGAAGTCGCGATTGGTGCCGAAGAATATCCGCTCCGTCCCGCCGACCTCGTTTGCCTCGTACTTGATCGCGGCTAGCTCGACCTCGCAGATGAAGTCTGCTATCTGCTGGAGCCGGAAGTCGGCAGGACTGCAATCCCTGTAGGTTATAGCTTGCTTGTTCAAAGCGTACTCGAACGCTGCGTGGAGCGTGTCGGTGACCAGGCCCTGCCCGTCGTCGTAGTAGATCTTGACGGTGTCGTAGGTCTGCAGGAGCTCAAGATTGTCGAAGAGCAAAAGCACAAGGTCCCTCTTCATCTTAGAGAACAGGTCGTCGTCGCTTTTGAAATGCGATTTGCGGTATGAGAGCACCTCGTAGGAGAACGGGCATTTCCAAGCGAACGAGCTGAAGCAGGTCAGGAGCCTGTTGCGTTCCTGCGCCGGCATGCCCTTGTAATCCTCGTTTGCGCGCATCAGCGGGTTCATATGCAGGGGGATGTCTCGCAGCCCGCGTTGGGCCAGGGTGCTCTCGTAGCGCCCGATATGCTCGAAGACGTCATCTGACTGGTCATGCAGGACGAGGGCCAGGAGGTAGTACTTCGCATCGTCGCCGGAGTTGCCGGACTCATCCACGAAAACCGAGAGCTCCCTCACGCGAAACCTCCCCAGACAAAGAAAATGCCGGGGGGATCCCCCGGCCCTTGATTGCCTCTCGTTTCCGAGCGACTGGGTTTC